>CAYJSG010000013.1:0-15062 GCA_964372815.1 Candidatus Woesearchaeota archaeon | reverse complement strand
TGTATCCAATAATTATCTATAAAACGAAATTCTATCTAAGATAAATATCTATTCAGAATTATTAATCCTATATGAATGCTATCACATTATTCTTCTTTTCAGATAATCCACAAAATAAAGAACAGAAATGTTCATCTACTGGCTAACAAACAAAAGCTTAAAATATATACAAGTATTACAATGATAGAAAAAACAATTTCCCTAAGAATAAATGAAGAGTTATATAAAAAAATGAGAATGTATGATTATATTAACTGGAGCTCCTTTATTCGAAAATATATCCAAAAACAACTAGAAAACGTAGAAGAAAATAGTTTTAATGCAAAAAAAGCATCTAAAACTATAGATAAATTAAGAGAAGCTGGAGCCTTTAAAAAAGGCAGTAAAACAGGCACAGAAATAATAAGAGAATGGAGAGATGAAAGAAAATTTTAGATGCTTCAGTTATATTTAAATGGTTTTCAAAAGAAACCGACTCTGATAAAGCAATAAAACTTAAAGACGAACGCTTGGCTAGAGAATCAACTCTAATAATTCCCAACTTTGCAATAATTGAACTAATAAACGCTCTAAAATATAAAGAAAAAGATGCAAATAAACTAAAAGAAGCAAATAAATCCCTTAAGCAACTTCAACTAAAAATAAAAGATGTTACAAAATTAATTTAGACAAGGCTATAGAGAATTCATTAAGATATGATATAACGATCTACGATGCTATCTATATTTCACTAGCACAAGTCCATGATTGCCAGTTAATAACAACAGATTCAGAATTATACAAGATACCTAATGTTACCCCGCTAGAAAAAATATGATGATTATTTATAACCTTGACATTATACCAGTCTCAATAACTCCTAGCAACATAAGCTATCGTCTTAACACTCTCCCCACAAATAATACATTTTCCTTCTTTAGCAATATCCTCTATAATTCTAGATATAGCTCCATCAGTTTCCTCCTTTAATCTAGCCTCAATTTCTTTTGAATCTTTCATATAAACTTTTGCTATTTTACCTTCTTTTAATCTTTTCTTCAATTCATCAATATCTTTTGCTTCGTCTATTCTGCTTTGCAGAAATTTATTGGCTCTATTAAACATCCCTGCTTGCATATCCTCTAATAAGTCAGAAATTTTATTAACTAATCTTCCTTCACTGATTTGCTCTTTCTTTCCATTATCCCTTCTGATTATAGCAATTTGCTTTTTTTCTATGTCTCTCGGCCCTACCTCAATCCTGATAGGAATTCCTTTTAACTCCCATTCATTAAATTTCCATCCAGGAGAATAACCATCTCTATCATCTAATATAACTCCAAATCTATTAAGCTTCTTACTAATCTCTTTACACTTCCTTAAAACTTTATCTTTACTGTTCTCAAATAAAATAGGAACGATAACAACTTTTTTTGAAGCAACTCTCGGTGGCAAAACAATTCCCTTATCATCGCCATGTACCATAACCAGAGCCCCAATTAATCTAGTTGAGAATCCCCAACTTGTTTGATAAACATAATAATCCTTCTCGTCCTTTTCCTTAAATTTAACACCAAAAACTTTTGCAAATCCCTGCCCTAAATTATGTGAAGTTCCCATTTGCAGGGCTTTTCCATCAGGCATTAAAGTCTCTATTGTCACAGTAGTCCTCGCCCCAGCAAATTTCTCACCCTCTGATTTTCTACCAACAATAACGGGAACGGCTAATAATTCTTCAATTAATTTCCTATATTCTTCAATTATTTCATTCATATTCCTAACAGCCTCTTCTTCACTAGAAAAAGCGCAATGCCCTTCTTGCCAAAGAAATTCCCTTGTTCTAATAAATTGTTTGGTCTGCTTAACCTCCCATCTCATAACATTAGCCCATTGATTAATCTTCAAAGGCAAGTCCCTCCAACTCCTTATCCATTTAGAAAAAGAATCATAGATTATTGTTTCAGAAGTCGGTCTCAAAGCCAACTTCTCCCCTTCTTCTGTTCCGGCAACATAAGCTAACTCTGGCGCAAATCCCTTTGCATGTTCTGCTTCACGCCTAAAAAAACTTTCAGGAATTAATAAAGGAAAATAAGCATTCTTCACTCCAGTCTTATCTAAATAACTATTAAAATATTCCTGAATTTTCTCCCAAATTACATATGCATTAGGGCGAATAACCATCATACCCTTTATAGGAGCGTAATCAGCCAATTCTGCTTTCTGCACAACTTGTGTGTACCATTCAGAAAAGTCCTCGCTTTTTTTAACACTTATTCCTTTTTCATCCTTGTCTGATTTCCTGTCCATTAACTGACAAATAAAACGATCTTATTAAATCTTATTATTTCAATTTATTCCTTGGTCATATAAAGTCTTAACCTCTTCTGAATTCAATGCTCTGTCGTAAACACGCACTTCATCAATAATTCCATTAAAATAAACATCTGGAATTCCTACCCTCTTCCCCACAAAAAAATGGCTCGATGTTGTTCCAGTACTTCCCACAAGGATATCTCTCCCATCAACAAAATTGCCATTTATATAAAGACTTTCTTTTGGTATAACCCCTGAATCAAAGGTAAGAACTACATGATACCAAGAAGCAATAAGAGCGTTACTAGATACAGAATATCCTCCATCTTTAATATATCCAAAAATGGCTGGAGGACTAATTTTATGATATGTTAGACCATAAATAGATGTACCTTTACCTACTAAACCCGCATCATCACCAGTCACAGCAATAGGATAAACCCAAAAAGAAATTGAAATTTTTCCAAAATTTTTATTTAAAACATCTGGATTACCCATACTAATAAAATCATTACTCCCATCAAAACTAAAAGCTCCCCCTACTTTTCCGTTTGTTACCAATGTAGCTCCATTTATCGTTCCATCACTGCCTTTTCCACTCAAATCCTTTAATTTCCCATCACTAGCTAAAGATTCCATATCCCAGTATCCTATAAGAGAATTATAATTATAAATAATATCTTTAGTGTTTACCTCACCTTTGCCAAGTCCGATCACCTCTTTCCCAGACGATGTTTTCAAGATAGGAAAAGCCTCAACTATAGTTGGTTGAGAAACACCTAGCACAACATCATAATTCTTTATCTCAAGCTTATCTAATCCATCTTCAAAATCATAAGACTTAGAACTCCGGCCATTAGACAGTACTATCCTTACTTTATCAACAGAACTTTTTCCATTATTCTTAACAGTTACTTTAGCCGTAAGTCCATCAATGATCTCTACTCTCAATACATCCAAGAAAATATTTAGTTGTGCCAATTCTAACTCTTCTCCAGTGCCTCTTATAGTGGGGATAACATAATTCCATACTATAACTATCGCACTTATTGTTAACACAATAATCAGTACTGTAGTCAGTACAACGCTCAACCCTCTCTTTTTCATATAACTTATAAATATAATAAATTTATAAAACCTTTGTCTGTTATAAAAATATGAATAATCATAATAAAAAAAGAGAAAAAGAAAATTCAGAATATAGGCTTATAGAATCAGATAGATATCAAACCATTGTAATATCCAACAAAAAACTAAAAAACAATGAAATACTTTCAGGATTAGAAAAATTTCTTAATGAGAATAAAGAAAATAATAACGAAGAAAAAATTATTTCTTTAGAATCAGTTGTTAAGAACAATGAAAGATACATAGAAAAGATAAAATACAAAAGACTAGATAAATTAGATAATTACACAGAAAAAATTCAAGATAAAATAACATTAAACCTTGTCTTGAATGCAATCAAGTCAGGCATTGATCCTATAACAAATGCAATAATTAAAGCTGTCCCCTCAAGTTATTTGCCTTCAGGCAATGGCTGGCGCATATTGGGTATGTACGATCCTTATACTCATACTATTTATATTTCACAAGACCTCTCACATCACGAATTAGTCTTCGTCTACGCCCACGAAGTTGCCCATGCAGAAGGCATTAGAGACGAATATGTAGCTGATTTAAGAGCAGAGCAAAGAACAGGTTATAATCTTGGAAGAAAAGCCGCTTAATGACCTAAATGGGCCCAAGAGGAATTGAACCCCTGTCTCAAGGTCCGAAGCCTTGCATTCTATCCACTGAACTATGGGCCCGATAGAAAATATTAAATAACTGGTCTTTTTAATCTTACTGAATCAAAAAGAGGTTAAAATGGGATATGGAAAAACATTAGCAGCAACGTCCGTCTTAATGGGCACGATAATAGGAGCAGGAATTTTAGGAATTCCTTTCGTTGTAATGAAATCTGGCTTCACAATAGGAATAATAAATATTATAATCCTGGGGATAATCATTGCTTTAGTCTCTTTATATCTCGGAGAAATAATCCTAAGAACAAAAACAGACCATCACCTAGCCGGCTATGCAGAAAAATATCTGGGAAAAAAAGGAAAAATGTTAATGCTTATAACAATTATATTTGGAATTTATTCAGCTATTTTGGCTTATCTTATCGGAGAAGGAGAATCTCTCTCGTTCCTTCTCTTTGAAACAAGCTCTTATGATTTACATCTAACTATAATATTCTGGTTCTTCCTATCAATAATTTCTTACTTCGGATTAAAAACTTTGGAAAGAGGAGAAGAAATAAATCTAACACTAATAATTATATTAATCTTCTCACTAATTGTAGTTTCATTTAATAAAATAAATGTCCAAAATCTTTCTTATAACAATCCACAAAATTTTCTAGCTCCGTTCGGTGTAGTCATATTCGCTCTTTTAGGGTTTTCAGCTATCCCTGAATTAAGAAAAATCCTTCATAATAAAAATATTGTAAAAAACTCAATTATTTCAGCTTATACATTGATAATAATCATTTACATTGTTTTCGCAGCCATAGTCTTAGGAATGAAAGGGACAAATACTCCGCAAATTGCAACTCTGACATTAGGCAAGCCATTTATCTTATTGGGCATACTGACAATGTTCGGAGCTTATCTGGCTTTAACAAATGCTCTGATAGACACTTTAAAACTAGATTATAATCTATCAAAAACAAAATCATGGTTTATCACAATCTCAACTCCCTTAATTCTTTATATTCTTCTGAAATTAACTTATTCGGCAAATTTCATAAAAGTATTAAGCATAGGCGGCGCAATCTCAGGAACACTAACAGCTATACTAATAATCATAATGCATCACAAATCAAAATATCTATATGATAGAAAACCAGAATATTCCCTCCCAGCATCAAAAGTCCTGTCTCTGCTCATAATCTTAATTTTTGTCATTGGCACAACCTTAGAAGTTCTTAATTTGTTATAATATGGTGCTATGGGGCATAATTATCCTATTTAATCCTTCAATTTATATCTTCTCTGAAACTATACCGAGAGATTCAATAAATTGAGCAGTTTGTCTCTTGCTATATCTGAGAGAACTAAATAGCAGTGCTCAATTATTTAGTTCTCTCGGTATATTAATATCATCCGAGCTTTTCTTTTTGGGAGTTATTTCTATCAGATAAGCTGAATGAATCTTGTTTCTGTTGCATTTTTGTTATTGGCTTTATCAATAATAGTTACATTGTAGGTATAAATTCCTGGATTGAGAACAGTAAAGTTGATGACTCTTTTTTTGTTGGTAAAAGTTGAGGAGTTGATATTCGTGGTAAGATTGAAGAGACTAAAGGTGATATTTGCTTCATTAATCTCGTTCACCACAGCGTCAATATATATCCAATTTCTTGGAACAATGGCATTATTGGGCTCGGTTCTTGCTCCATAGCTTATCCGAGGGAAGATAGTATCAACGTAGAACTTTCTCTTTGCACTTTTCAGATTTCCCGGGACATCAGTGCAATAATAGAAGACAATATAAGAACCATCTCCCAAAGTAGTATTTGCACTAAAATTTTTGTTTGTAGTGCTTTCCATCGTATTGTTAGTTCTTCCGTTATCGAAAGAATAATTGCAGATCCCTGGCTCGTTTATCGTAGCTTGTAAACTAATCATTGAACTATTGTGGAAACCTAAAGCTGGACTGCGAATAGTGATACTTGGAGCTCGCGTGTCTTTGCTAAAAGTGACCTTAACGCTGTCGTTTCTGTTTCCTGATGTGTCATTGCAATATGCTCTTACTGTATATGAACCATCTCTTAAAGTGGTGTTAATAGCAGTGAATCCCATATTACCTGTATTCGCAGTCATCGTGGAATTGGATCTTCCGTTATTCAAGCTATAAAGACAAGCTCCCGGTTTGTTGATGGAGAAGTTGAATGTAATATTTTGTGAGGTGTAGGTCTTGTTTTCAGGAGAGAGGATTGTGACAAGGAAGGGTAAATTTTCGATCTTACATGTTGCAGAACAACCGTCATTATTCATGAGGTTGTTGTCATCGCATTCTTCTGGATATTCTTTAATGCCATTGCCACAAGTTTGTGGGTCGCAGGCATCTCCTATTCCGTCATTGTCAGTATCTTTTTGATCTGGATTTACAGTTGAAGGACAGTTATCATTCTCATTAGCTATGCCGTCTTCGTCGGCATCCGAGAAGCAACTAAACAATTTTCTATAAACTCCATAATCTGAACCATCCTGCCCAAAGCTATCCCATGTAATAACAAAGCCCCCATTTTCAAACATAGCTATATCAGACAACCATTGCCTTTCATTAGTATAATCATTAATTCTAAATTCTTCTCCGACTTTATTACCATTATTATCAAATCTTTGTCCATAAATATCGCTATTACCTGATCTCCAATCACTCCAGGTCACAACAAAATTTCTTCCGCCATCAATATCAATAGCAGGAAATTCCTGGTCATTTATCTCGCCTGTATTTACTCTAAACTCCTCTCCAATTTTATTCCCGTTACTATCAAATCTTTGTGCATATATAGCTTCTTCAGAACTATCTTGTCCTTCACTTCCCCATACTACTACAAAACTCCTATCATTAAACATGGCAACAGCAGGATTTTGTTGATAATTGTTTGTTTCTGTGTTTACCCTAAACTCCTCTCCGACTTTATTACCATTATTATCAAATCTTTGAGCATAAATTCCTGCCAAAGAACCATCTTGACCATAACTCTGCCACGCAACTATAAAATTATTATTGCTATCCATCGCAATTTTTGGAAGTTGTTGTTCATTTAATGTAAATGTATTTACTCTAAATTCCTCTCCAATTTTATTCCCGCTACTATCAAATCTTTGAGCATAAATTTCAGCAGAACCATCTTGACCATAACTCTGCCATACTACAACAAAATTTCCGTAATTATCAGTTGCAATCGCAGGAAATATCTGATTATTTTGGATATTGGTATTCACTCTGATTTCTCCTGTTTTTGCATTTCCATTATTATAAAAGATTTTTGCATAGATGTCATTATTTCCTGGAATTTGATTGCTATGCCATACAACAATAAAATTACCTTCCGCGTCCATAGCAATATCAGGGTATCTTTGCCCTAGATTTGTCTCTATATTAACTTGAAACTCTTCTCCGACTTTATTGCCAAATTTGTCATATCTTTGAGCTAAGATCTCCCAATCATCTCTAGCTTTATGATTACTTTCCCAGACAACAACGAAATTACCCTCGCTATCTATTGCCACCTTAGAGTGCTGCTGATCATTTTCAGTATGATTATTAACTCTGATTTCTTCTTCCCCTGTGGTTTCATTACATCCTCTTTCTCCTATGAGCACAGAATCAAAAGCAATGGTAACATCTGCAATCTGCTGTCCTTCTGGCTGATCAGGGTCAAATGCAGTTATATATAAGTCAAGGATTTCTCCCGGGGAATGACCAGTAGGAGTTATTGTAAACTCATAGATTCCCAAGGAAAGTTCCTGCACTGTAAAAGTCTGTCTGTCAGCTTCTGTTGGAGCTATTCCAGAGTTTGTCAAATATACTTTAAAGTTACTTGCAATTAATTTTTTGTTATTCAATTCATTAGTTGGTTCTCCAAATGCATCAGCTATATTGACGATCACTTGGATAGGAGAGCGAGCTACGGAGCGAGAGGTGAGAATCTCCAAGGTAATCTCTCCTTTCTTTGCAAAATAGTCTTTGATACCATTGAAGATACCTAATGCTGCATTTTCAATGAAAGACTGTTGTGTAAGATTTACATGATCATTATAGTTATCATGAAAAGCAATTTCAATGTAAGCTATAGGAGCCCGAGTTCTGGCTAATACATTAACACAATTTTCATAGACCTTCTTATCATGAACCCCTCCGACCCCTTCATTCCATAATGTTCTCATCACTGCAGGCCTCATAATTTTATTTATGATATACTGAATTTCTTTGGCCTTTTTTTCGCTTGTATAAGTGCTTGAGGGATCTGGATTACTACAGTTTATAAATTGAGAACCTGAAGCCAGCCCTTCATCTGCATTTGTATGAATAGAAACAAAAAAATCAGGATTCATGATATTATTTGAATATAAATATCTAATATTCACATCTTTGAAGAGATCACTGAAACCAGACACATCAATATTTTGATTCAGTCTATAATTAATATACTCTTGAGCTCCTTCCTCCCATCGAGGTCTGCCGCTTCTACCTAATCCTGCATCTAAACTCAAATTACGAGTTGCATTTATAATAGCACCCTCATTTTCTAATAATATCTTTAGCTCCTTAGCTATTTTTACTGTATTCAGCCCTTCGTTAATAATTATATCGGGAAAACCTGCAGGGGGATTTTTTCCGCTACCAAGACTGCTGCAATCTACTGTTTTTGCAGAATCGTCTCTTTTGCACCACGGTCGTGTATGTTCCCATGTGCCTGAATTGTTGATAAGCCCATGCCCCGGATCAATAAGAATTTTTTTATCTTTCAAAACACTTAGTCTTATTTTCTTATCAGCTGGTGGTGCTCTCTCATTTCCATCAAATGCTATTGCTTTCACTATTAACACTTTATCGTATTGGGAAGGGGCAGGTATCCATACATATTGAAAATTGATATGAGTGCCATCTATCGAAGAAATAACAGCCAGACCAGAATTAACTGGATTTGTTGCAATATCGGGTAAAATTTCGATCCTCACACCAAAATCAGGGTTGTTTATAACACCTGCAGGATTTTCAACTGTTCCGGTAATTACAACTCTAAATTCATTGTTTACTGTCTCTGAGATTATTTGTAAATCTGTAATTTTTGGCATACCAACAACACCTATCTCAGGATCTGTTCTCATAGTTCTTCCAGATGGATCTGAACAGCCAGCTGCGTTACAAGCCTTTACTTCAAATCTAACATCAGTATTTGCTGGGAAGTCTGCTCTGCAAAATTCTCTTACAGGTCTTATTATCTCTGAGAAGAAGATATTTTCTTGAATGATGTAGTAGTCTGTTCTTCCACCACTAATAGGTTGGTTCCACTCGATACAGATTATGTGATCGGTATGAGATTTTTCTCTCAAATTAGTAACCGAGCTTGGTCGAGCAAGGCTTGCCGTGAAGGTATTTTGAATCCTATAACTTCCTGTTCCAGAATATGCTTCAACTTTCATGTAATAGGATTTTCCTGCAAAAGTTTGTATTCTGCATTCCTCTATAGGGTTGTCAGATGAAAGCGATGAACATAAAGGTGTTTCAAGGTTATTTTCTGCATAAACATATAAATCAAAATCCTGATTGTTTGTTCGGAAACTGTCTAGAATGATTGTTAAACTTCCGTCTTGTCCAATTTCCGCGCCTCTTATCACCCACCAATCTATTCTATCTAAATTGTTATGTACTGTTTCTGAGCCTTGAGAATTTATATTAAGTATATTAGCAGAAGTATATTCATTATTATTGTCTAGCGAAGGGCAAGCACTGCAACTTCCTCCACAATCAATTCCCGCTTCATTTCCATTCTGCCAGCCATCAGTACAAGAAGGAACTGAACAAATTTTATTAGGATTGCAATAGTTGCTTTGGCAGTCAAAATTAATTAAACAGCTTCTTCCATTTGTGCAACTTCCACATCTTCCTCCACAATCAATGTCTGTCTCATCCTGATTTTTAATATTATCACTACAAGTTGGAGTCGGAGCAGGATTGCATTGTCCTGTTCCTGCATTACAACCAAATGCACAAGAAAAATCATTCCCCCATTCTAAACAAGTATCAACATCATAATTGCCACATGTTTGTTTTATTGAAGAAGTTAAACATTTTGTTTCTCCCAGATTACACTCATTAGTACAAACAGGAGGTTCACAAGATGCAATAGCGCGCTGACCATCCCAGTAAATATAACCATTTTCAAAATCAGATCTTATGCCTGATTGCCATGAATAAACGTCGCTGATAGGCAGGCCAGCGCAACCTGCCCCATAATTCATTGATGCCCATTTATCAAGTATTTTCCCATGAGTTTCTACAGTTAATCCTGATCTTGGCCCTGTAAAATGATGATTGATAGATGTATCTATATTGCTTCCACCACTAAATCTCTGATAAACTGGTTTTGTTCCTGTGATTGATGAAACAATTCCATCGCTTGCGTCACCTATAGGAAAGCCGTAGATGTTTGCGCCTCTTGCAGTGTATTTTGTATAAATAGCCCCATAAGTAGAGTAAGTATTTCCATCGTTTGGATTGTAAACAATTGCTGAATTTAAATTTAATCTTTTAAAATATTGAATTTGTCCTGCTCCCCAACCTTGAGTATTTGTTCGAGCATAGCCCAGGTTATTAGCCCCGCTTGCTCTATTAAAAGCATTTCTAAACAAATTAATCCTTCCAGAATCATAGCCTACAGCATAAATCGAATCTCCCAATAGAATAAAATCTCTCAAACTTTGATTAACATCAATTATATTTCTCTCATTAAATCCATAACTTGAATCAATTAAAGCATCATAATTAAAAAATGCTCTTCTTTGATTATTCTCAACAAGATAAACTGTAGACTCTGGCTGTTTCTTTAACAGCAAGCCGTCAGAAATAAAATCAGGACCTTGTCTGTACGCAGGATTATTCCTTAGCCCATTATCAAAATCGCTTGCTGCATACTCTAAAATATTTCCCCATTGCCATATAGGCTGCATTAAATTAAAAGTATTTTCATTTAAAATCCAATAATAAATTGAATTCTGTAGCCAATAAATGGGAAGATCGCCCTCTTTTTTAATAAGTGTTTTATCGACAGGAAAAGCAATATTTCTATTAGAAGTTATAAAATTAGAAGGATCTGTCCATCCTGTTGAATCTGTGCTATATCCAGGTCCAGACTGTCCCCAGCTTCTTGAGTTTGGATATCTTATTTCTAAATGTACATGCGCCCAATATCCTGTTCTTGAATCTGGGCTATTTCCAGAACAACCATCTGCGGCATAACCATCGCCAATTGTTCCAATCTGTTGTCCTTTTCTTATATTATTTCCGTTAGTTACATCCCTTCTATTCAAATGCCCATATAATGATTCAACCTTATTTCCACTAGGAAGAGTATGTCTTACAATAATAACATTTCCCCAATTTCCCCCATAATCTGCAGAAGCAACAACTTGTCCATTAGCAATAGCATAAACTGCTGATCCACAATCGCTATTTCCTCCACTTTCATTATTCCAATCCTCTCCAAGATGATTATTAGTTCCAAAATCCTGCGCATTATACCATCCATCTCCGTCATTTAGCTGTGTTACATCTCTATCTCCGACTGGATAATCAAAACCAGTAGAAACAAGTGCCGATACAAAATTTATATTAACTGCTAATAACAAAATTGCCAAAACAAAATAAATTTTATTCTTCATCATTTTTCCTCCAGTTAAAACTTTATATATTATGCCTTCCGAGTATATATATATCTTTTCCTTAAACATTATATATTATCTTATATTATATAAGAATAGAAAAATTTATATATTTGCTTGCACTTAAACTATTATGAAAAGAAAAGCCATTCAACTTGCAAGTCAAACTATCGTAGTGAGTCTGCCTGCGAAGTGGGTGAAAGAACATGGAGTTAAGAAAGGAGATGAGATTGAGGTGGAAGAAACCAATGGAAAACTTATGATATCTTCAGAGAAAATATTTCATGAAAATAAAAAAATAATTCAGATAGATCAATATGGTGCATTAAAGAGAAGGATTATTCTCTCATATTACCTGCGAGGAATTGATGAACTTGAACTACAATTTATAAAACCAGAGTATATTAAAGATGTTAAAAATAAAATTACTAACAACCTTATAGGATTCGAGATTATAAAGCAGACTTCCCATTCCTTGACTCTTAAGGACATCGGCGGTTTTTTTCAGCAAGACTTCATGCTTATTCTTCGGAGGATATTTTTGATTATTGAGTCCATGGCAAATGATTTGCTGGAATCACTAAAGAAAAAAGAAAAAGATCTCACATCAATCATTTCTATTGATAAAGAAACGAATAAAATGGCATATTTTTCGATACGAGTTCTTAATAAAGGGGTTGCTATAGATTATCATAAGATCCCATTGCTTTATTCAATTATTTTGTGTTTAGAGAACATCGGAGATTTATACAAATATATTGCGCGAGATATCACACAAAACAACATAAAACCTCTACAACATGATATTGAACATTTAAGGCTTATCAATACATTATTTGTCACATTTAGGGAGGTCTTCTTTGATCCTAAAAATAACTCCCTTATCCAATTTGTAGAATCATATGAAAATGTGAGGAAGAAGGTTTTAGGATCAGTAGGAAAACGAACAACAGACCCTCTCTTGTCAGTATACTTTTCCCAGCTACTTTCAGCAATAATTATGATGAACAATAATCTTCTGTTGATGGTTTAGCTTTTTGTTGTTGTAGAAAATTTTGAATATCTCTGAACCCTTCACTGATATAACGATAATCCTCCTTGAATATCTGATAATTCCTTCCACTCAGTTCCTTGAGTTTCTTAATGTTCTTTAGGGTATCCTCTATAACTTTTATTTTTCGCTCAATAGAGATGTCCCGCCAACTCAATAGTTGTATGGCTCGCGGTATGGTCATATTGAGATAACGACTGACTCTCGCTCCTTCTCGGCTCATTTGATTTTCAGCATATTTTTTATAAGATCTATTGTATGAGGTGATGAGATCAAATTTCTCCACGTATTTTAAATCTATACATTCAAGTAAGCAAACAAGATCAAGTTCTATTGGACAAGAAGCCTTTTCTTCTAAGTCAAGTGCAATAATACTTTGTGCGTATCCACTACTTTTATCCTGCCGCACAAGCCAATTTCTCGCATGAGCATCTTTATAAAATACAAATCTTCCTTGCTGAAGATCATGTTTTATTGGAGTATAGTGTTGCACAAATTTTTCAATAATTCTACCATTGATACCTGATTCTAAGAGTCTGTCCCGAACATAATTCTCATATACAAACTCTCCTTTCACAGGCAGTGGGAGATTTACATGAATGAACGCAAGATAGCTCAAAACATCCTTGAGAATGTCTATTTTTTTCTTTTGTGGGATTGATTGATCCTCTAGTACATCCTCAAGAACTTCTCCTTCTTCTTTAGTCATAATATAATATGTTCCCGAAATTTCTTCTTTAGCATCTCTATGATGGACAATCTTCAACGCCGATGGCAAGATAAATCTTCTTTCATCCCCCAACTTTTCACGAATCTTTTCTTCGAGCTGGCAAGTTACTTCACGTTCTTTTTCCAATTCGCCAGGTTTTCCTCGCTTAAGAACAAAAACAGGTTCAAGAAGATTATAATTATCGAGTGGGGAACATACAAAATTCTTGTTTCTTTCCCCTACCTTTTTCACTTTCCATGAAGGATTCTTTACATTATATTTCTCTATTCCTCCCCTCGCGTAATCTTCAGGACGCTTAAGACCATACTGTTCTACGTCTCGGCCAGATTTCACAATGGACTTGGCAGTAAAGTAAAGCTGAAAATAAGGATAAAAATAATTGCCGTTTCTCTCATCATTTTTTTGTAAGGCCTCTCCTAAAGTATTCCTTATTAGTCTTATAATTCTCTTAATTTTCTTTTCATTAACATCTTCTGTAGAAAATTCTATACTAAGTAATTTTCGATAACAATTTCCTAGTTTACTCAATAGTTCCATTGAATCATCACCAGTTTCTTTTGATTTATTGAAAAATTCAATAGCCTTCCCCAACTCATCTAATCTAAAATAACCACTTGCTATAAAGCCAAGGGTTTCTGAATTTACAGGGATCTCCATTTCTTCCATTTCAGAAATCGCACTCCTCCCATGAGAAATACTCTTCTCATAAAGCTCCTTTTTTTCTTCTTCATTTTTGCTTACATCTGCTAAACGAAATTCGCATTCAGCTAATCTCCTATAGTCTTTATATACTTCTTCGCGATTTTTGTTTTTCCTTCCAATCCTTCCGCTTGCTTCTTTCTTCTTTAATCTCCTGTTAAGAGCAGAGTCAAGTAATCCCTGTGCTTTTCGAAGCATCTCTTCTTTTTCTTTTTCATTTAATTCTTCTAATTGCCTATTGATTCTTACTCTATCAACAAGGCACATTCCTCTATAGCTCTCATTTCCTTCACTATTATCTCCTAACCTATTACTCTCATCAAAGTTTTTGAGTGTATATTTTAGTATCTCTGACCGAGCTTTTGCTACTCTTCTAACATTATTTTTATCTTTGAGGATATTATTTATCTGAATAAGATTTCCCTCGTATCTTCTAAAGCAACTTGTTGAGATCACTTTTTCCATTATTTCCTGTAACTTATCCACATCCAATTTTTCAACAAATTCTTGTAGGTCATAATATTCTCTTCCTATTATTTGATATGTCCATTCATTGTTTTCTCCGATATTCTTTGAGATTTCTGAACAAATGATCCCCATAAAAAAAAGTTCTAAATCCTCTTTTATCATCTCTTCTTTTCTTATTTGTTGCTTATTTGTTGCTTGTATTCTTGTGACATATGCTAAATTAAGAGCATTGCCTACATGGCTATAGATCAGTTTCTTTGATTGTGAAGGAAAACCATCACCAATATTTTCCAAGCAACTTTTTATAAGCGCAATTCCTCTAACAAAATCTTCTTGATGTCGTATATTCCTAATCTCTCCCGCTCTTTTAAGGTAT
>CAYJSG010000012.1:0-15528 GCA_964372815.1 Candidatus Woesearchaeota archaeon | reverse complement strand
ATAAAAATGCTTGCTTGCGCATATGAAGATCCTCATTTTATATTTTCCTAAACAAGATTTCAGCTTTTTTTATTTTGGATAATTTTAATGGAGAGTCTAGTGAGCTTAGAGATATTTTAAAATTAAATATTTTTGCTATTTTTTCTGATGTTTCTGGAATAAATGGGAATAATAAAATTGCAACGTCTTTTATTCCATTAGCTAGTTGGTAGAGAATTTTTTTATCTTGTGTTTCCCATGGTTTATTTTTTTGGATATATTCGTTTAGATAATCAATAAAAGAAAAAATTTCATTTAAGGCTTTATCTAGTTCTATGTTTTTTATATGAACAGTTACTTTATTTATTATATCTTTTGAATTTAATGCTGTTGTTTTTTCTATATTGCATTTTTCTGCTAGGGCTGAAACTCTACTTACTAGATTTCCTAGTTTGTTAGCTAGTTCATTGTTGCGGCGCTCTATTAGAGATTGTTCTGAGAAATCTCCATCTTCGCCAAAGGGGAAATGTCTTAGGCAGAAGTATCTCACAGCATCGGATCCATACTTTTCTACTAAAACATTAGGAGATATGATATTTCCTAGTGACTTTGAGATTTTTTGGCTGTTAAATGTAAGGAAACCATGATTAAATACTGATTTCGTAATGGGAAGATTTGCTGATTTGAGCATTGCTGGCCAAATTACACAATGAAACCAGGTGTTATCTTTGCCTAAAATATGTAAATCTGCTGGCCAGAATTTTTCTTTTCCTTCTTTTCTTGTTGCTGTGTAATAATTTATTAATGCTTCATACCAGACATAAAAAACATGTTTCTTGTCAAAAGGAAATTGTATTCCCCATTCTATTGAAGAACGAGTAATGCTTAAATCTTTAAGCCCTTCTTTTACTCTATTTATTACTTCATTTCTTCTTTCTTTTGGAAGAATAAATTCAGGATGTTTTTCATAATAGTCTAAAAGGAAATTCTGGTATTTTGAGAGTTTGAAAAAATAGGTTTCTTCTTTTAAGTTTTCTAGAAGTTTTTTGTGGATTGGACAGATTAGTTCTGGAGCATCTTTTTCTATGTAGTAAGATTCGCAGTCTGTACAATATAGCCCTTCGTAAAGACCTTTGTAAATATTCTTTGTTTGATTGATATTTTTTGTAAATTCTTCTACAACTTTTTTGTGGTCTTTGTCTGTTGTTCTTATGAATCTGTCGGGTTTTATGTTTAGTTTTTTCCATGCTTGTTTGAATTTTTTTGACATTTTATCTACGAATTCTTTTGGAGAAAGATTTGAATTTTTGGCGGCATTAACTATTTTTTTTCCGTGCTCATCTGTGCCTGTTAGAAAGAATACATTCTCGCTTAGAAGCTTATGCCATCTTGCTAAGGCGTCTGCTACAATCTTTTGATATGCATGGCCTATATGGGGTTCTGCATTTACATAGTCAATTGCAGTTGTTACATAAAATGTATTTTTGCTTTCCATAGAAATTTGAGAGAAAGAGGGTATAAAAATTATTTGTTTTTGCCTTCTTTCATTGTTAAGCTTACAAGTCTACTTTCTTCCTCTTCTTTTTTAAGGTATGGTTGGACAATCTTATGATACAAAACTCTTGCTCTATCTTGTAAATTAGTCTCGCGTTATGTTTTTCTCTTCCTGTGAGAACTGCTCCTAAACTTGCTAATGCCCTACCTAGGCGAGAAGTAGCTACTGTTTCTGGAGAGTAATTCGTCAATATTTAATTTATTAAGATTTATTTCTTCTTCTTTCTTTTTACTATTTGATTTGTTTTTAGCCATTTGTATTTTAGATAGTCAGAGTTTATAAGGGTTATTGGTTTATTGTATATTGATAAAATTGATAATGAAAATAAGTGTGATTTTTTTAGTGGTAAGCGAAGAGTTTAAAAAGCGTTTTTTATTTGAAGAGATATGGTAAAAGGAATGTATCATTATTTAGGAGAAGCTTGGAAGAAACCAACGAGAGAAATGTTGCAATCCAGATTGATAGAATGGAGAAGAGGAGAGAGCGTTGAAAGAGTTGAAAAGCCTTTGAGACTAGATAAAGCCAGGATGTTAGGGTATAAGGCGAAGACAGGATTTGTTATATTAAGAGTTAGGGTTAAAAGAGGTGGACGCAGAAGAAAAAGAGCAGGTGTAAAGGGCAGAAAGACTAGAAAACAAACAATTAGAAAAACATTAAAGATGAATTATCGCTGGGTGGCTGAAATTAGAGCTGCGAGAAAATATAGAAATTTAGAAGTTTTGAATTCTTATTGGGTAGGAAGTGATGGGAAGCATTATTATTTTGAGGTTATTATGATTGATCCTTCCAGGAATGAAATTAAGAATGATTCTGTTTTGAGTTGGATTAGCGATAATAAAAATAAGAAGAGAGCTGAAAGAGGATTGACTTCTGCGGCTAAAAAATCAAGAGGATTGAGAAGTAAAAGTCATAATTTGAAAGTTAGACCTAGTCTGAGGTCTTGGAAAAGGAGAGGAAAATAAGAATTTAGGAGGCATTTATTTTTTTCTTGCTTTGTAAGCTACTGCGTTTGGTATTACAATTTTTTCTAATCTTTTGTCTTCATGAGAAGTTGCTGTAGATGGCCTTATATGGATTCCTGGGACCGGTCTGAAAGTGATACCTCCGGGGAATATTGATTCTAGATAAGGTAGAAGTACTTCTTCTAATTTGCAAACGCCATTTATTGAGAAAGCATTTGGGCGTTGGATGTCTATATCGTATACTTGTTGTCCTACTGGCTGTGGGCTAGTTGTATTAGGAAGCTTATAGCTTTTTCTTAATGCAATAACGATTTCTGCTAAATCTGGTTTTTTAGTTGGATCTTTAATATTGCGACATTCATGGTGAGCTGCTGAATCGAATTTTTCAAGTTGTTTGGTGCTTGGTACATAGACGCTATGTCCGTATTCACGAAAGGCTGTACCAATTACTCCTGTGTAAATTGATATATCTGTGCAGCCAGCACCATAACTTGCAACAAGAGGATTTGAAACTTCTGGTTTTTCTGATAGGATTCCGTAAGGGCCCGCGTATTGTACTTGTAAGCCATATTCTTTAAATACTTCTATTGTTGTCGAATTAAGTGCCTGAACATTTTTTTCTTGCGATAAATATTTTGATAGCTTTAACGTTAGTTGTTGTTTATATCTGTCTAATAATGCTTTTTCTTTCTTTCTTGTTAGGGATTCAGGCAATTTCTCTGGATTGAATGTTAATATTATCATAAATCTTAAGAGGATACTATGTATATAAATTTATTTATTTTATAGTGGCAATTTAATTTTAGGAAGTTATATAAATTTAGATATATATTTATAATTATGAATAGACATCAACCGCATGAAGGTATTGGAGGAGAAGTTTTGAAAGCTAGTATTCCTAGTTCTGGTATTAAAAGGGAATTATATGAGAAAGCTATTTCTGAAATCAATGAAAGAATAAAAGATGTTTATAGTGTTATTCCTAGGATGGCAACAGTTGTTGCTGTTTTGAAAAATATAATGCCTTATTATTTTTGGTGTGGTTTTTATTTTGCCGAGGAAAATGAGATGATTATTGGGCCTTATCAGGGAAGTTGTGCTTGCCCAAATATTTCTTATGGAGGTGTCTGTGGGACAGCTGCCAGAAGAAAAGAAACCGTTATAGTGCCTAATGTACATGAATTTCCCGGGCATATCGCTTGTGATGAGAGATCGAATAGCGAGATTGTAGTTCCTTTAATTAGTGATAGGGGAATGGTGATAGCTGTTTTTGATGTTGATTCTACAGAGCTCGGTGCATTTGACAATGTTGATAAAGAATATTTGGAGAAAATTATGCCAATTCTATTGGAGAGAGAAAAGTAATAATAAAATAAAAAATGAAAATTTAATTATTGAACTGTATGCTTTATGTTGCCTGTTGATTGTTGGTTTATTGTAGAGGTTCCTTTATTATATCTTATTGTTATATCTGCTGCGAAAGAGCCTCCTGTTGCAATGGTGTCTGCGGCTGTACCATCTGTACAATCTATAGCAACTGTCTGAACAGCTCCTGAATTCCAGCTATCTATTTCAGCACTTGTGCAATCTGTTCCTGCCATGCTTCCTGTGCCTTTTACAGTTGTAATGACATTATTTATAGTCTCTCCTGAATTTTGTATTATGTCTAGATTGACTGTGCCATCATTGGTTCCTGTATTTACGACATTAGCTACTCGTATTGCGAATGGTTGACTAATAGCTTCTATATTTCCGGTAAGTTTCCCAGGGCTAAAGACACCAAAAGACGCAAGTACGACAATTGCAATTATCGCTGCTAGAATGGCCCAGCCATATGTCATAAGAAACTCCATTGCTGCTTGTCCTTTACGTTCCATAGTTTACCTCCTTTGTATTCATGAGTATCGTTATTAAAAGATATCTTTGCTTTATAAATATTTTCTTTTGCTGTTTTTGGGATTTTACAAATGTTTATATAATTATTTTTGTTTTGATAATCATGAGAAAGGCAATTATTTTCGCTATTTTTTTGTTGATAGTTGTTGTAGCGACTTATTTTTATTATTCAAATGAAATTGTTGGAAGTGATTATTATAATAAAAGTGAAATAAAAAATGAGTTGGATAAAAACAATAATACTGATCCGGTAGAAAATGTTGGAACTTTAGATATTAAGGAAATTGAGAGAAGAGAAAAAGAAGAGAATGCTGGAATAGCGTTAAAGGAGGAAGGGGTTGGTGGGTCAAGTAATATTAGAGTGCAGAGAACAGATGGAAATGATATAAATAATTTTTGTTCTTTAGTAAGACCTGGAAATTTGCCTAATTTAATTTGTGATGTTAATTATATAAAAAAGGGAGAGGTTTCTTTAAAGATTAGCAATAATATTGGTGAGAATGTTAATGTATATGTTATATTAAAAGAATGTCCTAATGAAGGAGATGCTTTAGTAGAAAATGGGGAAAGTCGTAATTTTGTTTTTTCTTGTAGTTTTAGTAATTATTTTGAGAGTGATATTATTCTGACTTATACTATAGGAGATAAAGTTGTGGAAGCAACAGGCATAGTTGGAGGTTTTACAGGTTAGACTGTTAGATTTGATAGCTGATAGGTTTCTAAATGAGAGTCATCAATTTTGAACCACTGGGGCATGCCTTGGATTTTATAAGATGTTGGGTTTTGAGCTGAAAAGTATATATAGTCTACAACTGACTTGTCTTTTAGTTGGATATTTTGTTCTGCTAACTTATTCAGGTTTACTAAAGATTCTATTCCATTTTCATTAGAATTTGTTTTTCCTTCCAGTCTATCAAGAAAACTAGGAGCAGATTGTGAAGATATGTAGTAAGAATTTTCCAGATGTGAATTAAGATTTGAGATATTATTTCCTTGGGCAAATATTATAAATGGGGTTTTTTTTATTTTATTTGTGACTAAACCGTTTGTATTTAGAAGATATAGAGGATCCTCTAATCCTTCTATATTAATTTTGGTTTGAATATCCTCAAGCTTCTCCCATGAAGCCAGATTATTTTTATCCTTTATTGAGAGATTTATAGCCATATTTATGTTAAGTTCCCAGGGGGAATTTTGTGTTATCGTAATATTCTCAATTGTATAATTGACTTGAAGATTTAATGTTGAACCTAGATTTGACACTCTTAAATGCCAGTCTGTAAGAAGATAACCATCCATTAAATTTGCAATTTTGGAATTGACTGTTCCATTGTTTAATGCTTCTTTTATCGATTCTTTTACATTTGGCATATAAAGTCCTGTTTCTGTTATTTCGCTTTCAATTGATAGAAGAGCTCGGTAACTTGAGATAAAGAGTTGTCTTGACATGTCCTTTTCTAGAGAAAAGACAAAACTATTCATTGTAACTATTCTATCATGGATTGTTTTCCTATCATTTGCCGAGGTGTAGAAAGTATATGTGATAAAAAATAGAGTTAAAACTAGAATGACAAAAGTTGTGAAAAATATTCCTCTTTTGTTTTTTAATACCATGTTCTTATTTGGACCTCTGTTGACCATAGATATGGGACGCCTGAAATATCCAATATATCAATTTCTAGATTATCCTGATCGAGACTTATATCTATTTTTGTGTTATTATTTGCGTCTAGTTGAGCAAGGAGCCTTTCAACAGCATCGTCAATTGCGTCTGTATCTGGATTCCAGGTGTCGTTGCTATTTCCTATTGATATTTGTTTTGTTGAGCCATCTTCAAATGTTAAAGTTTTTATTCCTCCCAGTGCTTTTTCTTTAGCATCTCCATAATTTACGAAGCTTTTTATAAAATAAGTTATGGTTCCAAAGGATGTTGTATTTGAGACTCCGTAAGAAGAACTAAAGTTTAGAGTAAAATTATTTTCTCCTACATTAAATAAACCGTTTGCAGTTTGTGGAGTGTATCCAAATCTACTAAAGGCTGTTATAAATGGGTCTGGGGGCGATTCATATAAAGTAAGACTATTTGCTTTAGCTTGTTGTGATGCTTGTTGGTTAGTGGAGAGCCAACCTAATTGCCAGTCTGCTATGATTGGAATTGAATTTAGTGGTAGAAAAAATTTCCATGCAAGATTATTATAAAATGTGTCTTGTAGTTTATTTTTAGTTTTATTTATTTTTATTTCTTTTGTTATGTCTATAGAGCCGAAAGGAATTTCTATTCCTGATAATCTTTCTATTTCTATATATGAATTCTCATTTAGTGATACAGTTTGACTGCTCTGACCAATTTTTACAATAAAGAAGAAATATTTTTTATTCAAGTTAGTGTATGAAATATTATTTAATGCTAATATATTCTTAATTTCTGTATCATTAAAAATTATTGTATTGTTTATAGGGTTTTTTATTCCTATAACTGTAGCTATTGTTCCTGTTCTGATTGAAAGTTCAGCTTGACTGGATGTATTAAGAACAACCTTTATAGTTTTTATTGTTTCTGGAACGAACAATGCTTTTTCGTGGTAAAGAATTGCTTTTGATTTTATTTTGTTTAAATAATATTTAGTCGGGATAGTAAAAGTCTGGATCTCCGGAGTTGTGTATTCTATAACCAGATGTGAGGCTCCATCGTCTCCTCCTGTTGTACTATCTAAAAAGGCAAAATTCTTTCCTGATTTTAAGTATGGGGTAATATTTAAGATTATGAAATACTGTATATCGTTATTGTATATTGTATTATTATTTATTTTGAGTTTTGTTGGCTGTCCTATCCATGAAGGCTCTACTAACCACCATGCATTTTCTATGGTTGCATTTTTAGGGATATTTATTTCGTAAGTAATATTTGTTGCTGCTGGACCGCAATAATCTCCCCATGAATAAGTTTTCCATTTTCCACATATTAAATCACCTTTAATTACGAGTGTTGTAGACTTTCCTTTTATTTTTTTAAGCCAAGCCTTTGAAATAAAGCCAGTTGTCGGATTGCCTTCCTGGATTCCGCTTATTGTTTGTTTTGCAACATTAACTCCTTTTGCATATTCATAAGACGTTGAATTTGAAGATGCCAGGAGGATATTATTGTACCAGATTCCTATATTAGTATTTGTTTTTAATTCTTTTAGAATAGAGTCTGCTAACGAGCGTGCAATTGTTATGTTGTTTACGTAAAACTCTCCTATTTGTTCTAAAACTGATTTGTTTGTACTATTAATAAGCCCTTGTGTGATAAGTTGTTTTACATACGAGTTATTTAGTTCTTCTATTCTTAAAGAAGATAGAGCGGTTATTAAATCTCTGTGTATTTCTGTTTGTTTTATATTATGTTTTTCTGAAGGAAAATTCACAATGATTATTATTAAAATTATAATCACTGCTATTAAGGCGTCTATGCTGAAGAATATTCCTCTTTTTCCTATCATTTTAATTCCAAATCTCTATTTCTAATGTTGAAGGTTTGTCGTTGTAGACAATTATTCTTGATAGTTTTATAATATTTGTTGCATTTTCTGGTGATTTACCTAGGCCATTTATTGAATTACCGTTAATTGTAATATTTTCTTGGAATAAGACATAGTAGTTGTAGTTTGTGTTAAATAAAAATTTTGTTTTTTCATAATTATTTATACTTATGTTATAAAATCTTTCTAGTTTTGTTTTATTTATTTTATTTTCTGTGAGAATTCCTAAAATCAGGACATTCTCTTCGTCCCAATTTCGAGGATAACCTTCTGAAAGAAGAGAATTCGCAATTGTGTCTCCCTGATATGACAATTTTTCTATAATTGTTTCTGATTCTTTTGGAGTATTAATTGCGTATAAGTAAAAAGATAATATCCCTATGAGGAATATGATTGAGGCGACAATTAAATCCACACCCCATGCTTGTGCCTTTTTAGTCTCGAAGTTTATCATTTATGATATAAGTCTAGGGAATATATAAAGATAACAGTTTATAGAGGAAAATTTATTGCGGGTTTCTTGTCTAGGAGTATTCCCTTATTTGTAACGGAGAATTTATATGTTTTTTTTGAGTGTTTTGTGCCTCGCATTTTTAATACTTCTAGATATCTTTCTCTATCTCCTTTTTCTCTTATGTAATAGAGGAAGACTATCGAATCTGCTTCGAATTCCAAGGATTTTGATTCTGATCCCTTTGTTTCTGGAGGATCTTCTTCTAAAGTCAGAAGGGAAGTGCAATTCCATTTACTTATCATGTTGAAAAGTGCTAGAGCTGCTTCTCTTTTTTCTAATTCTTCTTCAAAGAGCAATGCAAATGAACTCATACTATCTATTATGATTCTAGATATCTTTTTTGATAGAACAACTGCTTCTATTTCTCCACCACCTTCTTCTAACATTGTTTTAACTTTTATCGGTGTATATTCAAGAAACGTGAAGAGACCCCTTTTTTCGTAATTTTCTAGATCCCATCCGAATTCAAGCATATTGCTATAAAATTCATTCTTATCTTCTTCAAATGTGATATATAAACAATTTTCTCCTTTTTTTAGTCCTGTTATAAGAAATTGTGTTGTGAATATTGTTTTTCCAGAACCGGCTCCGCCGACAATCATATTTGTAGAGTATTTTCTGAATCCTCCTTGAATTAGACTATCAAAGTTTGGTATGCCTGTTGGAACTCTTTCATCATATTTAGATTTCATTAATATTATAATAATGAATGCTATAAAAATTTAACTACTCTAGCTAACTAGTCCTGAAAGTTGTTTGAACATTACTTCTTTTATAATAATGAATATAGTAATGCTGACTGCAATTAAAGGGATTAGGTATTTCAGTCCGGCTTTTTCCTCGCCTTTAGAGACAAGTCCAAGAAGAAAAGAAGCTAAAATATCTATTGTGATAAGGAAAATAACTGAAAAGTAAGTGATAAAATCCAGCGAGATGTTCAAGGTTGTAAATTTAAAAGGGATGTTTATTGTTGAGGTTTCTATTGAGGGTATATTTAAGAGAATAGACGAAAGAATCTTTACTAATACTGTTGAAAGAGAAAATAGGATCGGAGCCCCTACAGTAACTGCAAATGATATAAATATTAAATACATTAAAACATTTGAAGCCGCTCTTTTTTCAACAAAACTTCTTTCGCGCATGTTTATTGCTGTTTTTTCTAGTAATATCGCTAAATTTCCGCCGGATTTTATTCCAGAATTGATTACTGTTATTGTCTTCAGGATTTTTTCAGAATTGATTCTTTTTGCCATATCATTAAGAGCATTATTAATTTCCCTGCCTGTTAAAATGTCTTTTCCTAAGTTTAGAATTTCTATATCAAGAGGAGCGAATTCTTTTCTCGAACTTAATAGAAGGGCTTTATCAATTGTCATTCCTGCCCTTAGATTAGAAGCCATTAATTCTATGAAATCTGGAAAAACCTCTTCCATTTTTCTTATTCTTGCAGTTTTTGTTAGAATTGTTTTAATTATAAAATATGCCTGAAATAGGATAAAGATAGATATAAGAATAATTAAAGATGAAGAGAATTTTTTTGTTATTAGATAGTTTATGGCAGCAATGATAATTGCGACTAGGAGAGTTGTTACTATGCTTTTCAGTTCGTTGTTCTGTTTTGGAGCGTCTTCTTTCATAGTAAACTTGGGCGTATTGATTTAATTATGCCTAAGAACATAATTTGAAGAAGTATAACAAAAATAAATAAACCAATGAAAAGCAAGATAACAAAGTTTTTAGGCATGTTTATTATTGAGGAAATTACAGTTAGAAAAGTTATTGCGAGAGCAGGCAGAATAACTGTAATAAGCATGTAAAACATTACTAACGGATTTAATTTGTTTCCATAATTTTGTATTTGAAGTAGTTGTTCTTCATTTAGAGATTTTATGCTTTCTTCTATTACGATGAAAATATCACTGCCCGCTCTCATTCCATTGCTAAGTTGCCAAAGGGTTCTTTTAAAGTAAATAGACGAATTTGTCTCTCCTAATTCTTCCAAAACTTCCATTTGAGGAAAACCAGCATTTATTTTTTTTACTGCTTTTTTAAATTCTTCACTTAATTCTCCATAGTTTGATGATGAAATATTAACCAGAATGCTGAATAAGGGTATTCCTGAATTAAGTTGTACTAACATATCTCCTAATGCGGGAATAAGATTTTTTTCTATGTTTTTTATTCTTCTAATATTATGAATTCTTGGATAGGCCCTTTGGTTTGCATAAACAAAGAATGATAAAATAAAAGCTAATATGAGGGAGATAAGAAAAGGCATTTTTACTTTTAGCAAGGTAAAAATTGTTGTTGATATTATAAAGAAAAATATGAGGAATATAATAAAACTCCTTCGGCAAATAGCAAGATATTCGTTTGTTGTAATCTTTATGTTGCTGCTATTAAGATAATACCCTAATTTCTGATTAAAATTTTGGTTTTTGTTTGTTCGTTGGAAATTGAAAAACCGCGATTTTTCTTTTAATCTTTCTATAGTTCTTATTGTAAATGGTATGTTAAATTTCATTTTAGTTTTCTAGAACTAATTTTATATTGTTTGTATTGATTGCTTTTTTTAGCAGATCTTTATTTTTGTAATAAAGATTCATCACTTTTCCGAAATTTCCCAGGTCTCTAATATTGTTTTTAATTAGCCAATTTAATATTTTTGTTTTTTCTTCTATCTCTTTCGATATTTCTTTCTGGGACATTCCTGTAGCTCGCCCTATATCTTCAAAGAATCGAGAACTTTCACTATGTTTTATTATTTTGTCTTCGTCTGGAATCCATCTGTATAAGATGGTTGCTTTTGCTGAATCTTTTTCTCCCTCAAATTCTGCTACCTGAAACACTCTTCTTATGCCTTTTCTACGATCTCTGAACATTACAACGTTTAAATTTACCGCTTTTAGCAAATTTGGAGGGACATTTAGAGGAGGGTTAATAAGTCTTGAGACTGTTTCACCTGCTGTATCTGCATGAACTGTTGCATAGACTGAATGGCCTGTGTGCATTGCTTCGAATAAGACCATTGCCTCTTGCTGTTTTCTCATCTCTCCTAGTATTATTCTGTCAGGACGCATTCTAAGGGAATTAATAAGAAGGTCTAACATACTAACCTCTCCTTTGCCTTCTGGATTAGATGTTCTTGTAACTAATGGTGTCCAATAGAGAAATTCGGGAAGCATTAATTCTCTTGTGTCTTCTATAGTTATTATTCTTTGGTTTGGAGGTATAAAAGGGATGCAAGCATTGAGAAAAGAAGTTTTTCCAGAGCCTGTGCCGCCTGAAATTAGAATATTCATTTCATATTCTATTCCGAGCCAGAGTATTGCAGCTATGTTGACGTCACATGTTTTAATCTTTATAAAGTCTATTATTGTAAATGGATCGCGCGCGAATTTTCTTATTGTTATTGTATTGCCTTTTGTGTTTATCGGATATAGAACCGCATTAACTCTGTCTCCTGTAACTAAATGTGCGTCCAGCAAGGGATTTAAAATAGTTATTTGCCTACCTATTCTTCGAGCTATGATATTTGCATAATTTATTATTTGGTCTTCTTTTTCTATTTTCAGATTTGTTTCTAACCAACCATATTTTTTGCTATAAACTCTTATTGGATCAAGGGCAGACGGGATAACAATTTCTTCCAAAGAAGGGTCATTTATTAAATATTCTATTTCTCCCAAGCCAAGCATTTCCTGAATAATTTTACCTACTAAAAATTCTTCTGTTTCTTTTTCTATTTTTGGAAGTCTTTCTTTAATGAGCCTTTTAGCTTCATTAAAAAATCTTTCTTTTAGACTTGAAAATGCCAAAGGATCGATTAATTCTTTCATTGTTATTGTTGTAATAGAAATGAGTTCATTTCTTAAATTATCTAAAAGTGTAGATGTTGCAATATCTATTTTAGGTATGTGAAGATTGTATTTTATTCCAGATGCTTCTTTTGTTATTTCTACATTTACCTTTGCGTTTTCAGCATTGATTTCATATTTTTCAAATACTTTTTTATCTTCTATATTACGAACTTCTATTGTTTTTTTCTTTATCATTTTATTCGTTTAATGTTATTTCAGGGACGCCAATTTTTGGATAGTTTAGCGTTGCTAGATTGCCTGATTCGAGCATTTTACACCAATTTAGAGCTATTTCTTTGTTGATATCGAATAGCCTGGAGATTGTTGAAAGCTTTAGGTGTTTTTTTTCTTTCAATATATTATAGAGAATATCTAAATCTGTGCTTGTTGGAGTTGTTTTGTATTTTTTAGATAGGGTTACAATTTCGCTTTTATCCTCCATTTTCTTTTTAGTTAACAAGATTATAAACCAGATTATGAGCATACTCCATTCTGTGATAAGTAATATTTTTGAGATTGGTGAAATTGGCTGAAAAGTGTTTCTGAATTTTTCATCTATACTGAAACGGCCTATTGATAAACCAGAAATACCCTTTTCATAAACTCCTGAAATTCCTGTTCCGAAAACAGTTATTTGAAATGTAAAATGAACTATAGCTATTAATAAAAGCAAGGATACTATAATCTTTGCAAGGATATTGCCTCTTTTCATTTTAATAGAAAAGTAAGAATCTTTATATATCTTACTTTATTTTATATAATGATTTTATTTTATAAATTTTGTTAAAATGAAGATTAAAAGAGGACAAATAAGCACTGAATATTTGATAGTGGTTGCTTTTATTAGTTTTTCAATTATAGGTGTTTTAGTTGTTTCTTTATTTTATTTAGGGATTATACAAGATAAACTTAAGTTAAACAATCTTGAGAGTTTTGCTAATAAGATTATATCTTCTGCAGAATCTACTTTTTATTCCGGGCAACCTTCTAAGATTAGCATAAATGCTTATTTGCCTTCAGGAATAGAAAGTATAGAAATATTAAACAAGGAAATAGTTTTTAATGTTAGTACTTCCTCTGGATTAAACATAATTTCTTTTTCTAGCGATGTTCCGCTTAGTGGAAATTTAACTAATAATGAGGGCCTTAAAATTATTAAAATAACTGTAGAGTCTGATAAGGTTGTAATATTAGAGTAAAATGGCTTTTTTAAGAGGGCAGTCTGCAATTGAATTTTTGGTTTTAATAACTGGAATTATGGCATTTTTTATTTTTTTGTTATACGCAGTTTATAGCAATATTGAGCAAGAAACTAAAGAGCAGCTCGATATCGAGGTTAATGAAATAGCCAGGATTATTCAGGATGAGATTAATTTAGCTGCTGGCGCGAGTGATGGCTATAAGAGATATTTTAATCTACCTGAAAGAACTGCAAATAGAGAATATAATACTAGCATTGTTGGAAATTCTGTTTTTGTTAGAACATATGATGGAAAATTTGCTGTTTCTCTTCCTGTTTTAAATGTTAGTGGAGATTTAAAATTAGGGGAAAATTTAATTAGAAGATATAACGGGACAATTTATTTAAATGAATGATTTTGGAGTATATATCATGCATTATCATGGATAAATACACTTTTTTGTTTATAAAAAATATTCCTTATCTATATTTGAGGGAAGGAAAAATAGTTGTTCTAAGAAAGTTTTTTAAGTATGATTCTAAATGAAGGTTATGGAAGAAATCAGAAGGTATATAAAAACAAATCAAACTAATGAGTTTTTTAGATTGTTTGGCACTGCTCTTCAGGAATTTGATTGGAATTTTCCTGTTAGTGGACATATTAGTAAAGAAAGTTGCCAGGAGCGCGGTAAGGAATTTAAACTAGATGTTTATGCTAGAATTTTTATGGATTATCATAGGATAAGAGCTATTGAAAGAGTAATGACAGATAATCCCTATCTTAAAATTTCTTCTGTGAATCTTAATTCTAAAAGATATTTGATTCAAGGAGGCTTGGTTAGTGGGTGTTTTGTATATAAAAGAAACAAAAATAGTAAAAGAATAAGTATTGCCCGATGTGATAATTTATTTAATATTTCTGACACAAGTGTAATGATTAATTTTTGGTATAAAGAGTTCCCTAAAATGAAATATGAAAGATCTGAAGTTTTTCTAGACTTTTTTAGAGATAAATTAGCTTATGGGATTATTACAACTGAAGATAATATAAAAGGACGAGCTAATTATTTTGATGATAGGGGGGGCGTTGTGTTACCTCTTTTAATGACTAAAGAAGAGCTGAAGACTAAAGTAAGAGATGTTTGTAATTCGCGAGGATTAAGAGTAATGGACGAGTGAATAAATTTTATTCTTTATCTTCAATTTCTGATTTGTGTTTTTTGTAATTTTCTAGACGTTGTTTATTAGTCGGACATTCTAGATTGAAGCAAAATTCCCAAGGCCGTTTAGCTTTTTTTATTGCTAATAGTTTCGGATAATGGCATATTAGACAATCTTTTTCTGACTTTCTGATTAATGCGTTCGGTGGCAGAGAATAAGTTTGCTTGCAATTTGGATAGGCCGAACAAGCAATGAAATAGCGTTTTGTTTTTTTGGAGTATAAAATTCTTAAAGAGCCTTGCTTGCAAGTAGGGCATGTTATTATAGTGTTATTATTCTGCTCTTCTTTTCTTTGGTCTTGGATTGCTTCGAGAAGTTCTTTGCCTATTTCTTTTTCTTTTGTTTTGAAGTCTTTTGCTATATCTGTTATTATATGCTCTGCTTTATGAATTATTTCTTTTTCTTTTTCATTCAGATTTTTTTCTTTTGTTGTTTGTATTAATTCCATTTCTTCCTCCATCTTTCTTGTAAGAGTTTCGTCTATAATTATTGGAGAGTATTTTTCCAGTGCTTCAATAAGTTTCATGCCTAGTTGGGTTGCTTTAATGCTTTTTCCTTCTAAATAGCCACGGTCGAATAATGTGTCTACTATCATAGTGCGAGTTGATTTAGTCCCTAGATTTTTCTTTTCGAGTATTGTGATTAGTGATGTTGGAGTGTATCTTTTTGGAGGCTGGGTTTCTTTTTCTAGGAATTTAATTTCATCAATTTTTACCTTTCCGTTTAAATCTTCAAGTTCTTTTTCTTCTAATGTTGCTGGATAAATTTGAGTCCAGCCCTTTTCAACTATTTTTAGGCCTGACGCTGTGAATGTAATTGGTTTGTTTTCTTTGTAGATCG
>CAYJSG010000011.1:0-16059 GCA_964372815.1 Candidatus Woesearchaeota archaeon | reverse complement strand
AGGACTATTCCTTCAAATATTTGTAACACGGAGCTTACACGAATAAATGTCAAAGGGTATATTACTCTCCCATTCGCCCATCAAGTTACTTGTTCGGGATTTGGCTCTTCAACCTATAATTTTGTTTTTGAACTTTGGGAAGACGATACAGTGGGAGATGATTTAATTGCAATTAAAACCAGTGGTCGTTATCAATCTCGCGACTGTGTAAATGTAGATTTTGATGAAACATTAACTGATATAGATCTTAGTCCACAATTTCCAGGAGAACCTGGGGGAAGTATAGAGGTTTACGTAATAGCAAAACTTTTTGAGGTTGGAAATCCAAATAGTTTACTTGGAAGTATAACTGAAACGGGAATTAATAATGTAGGCCTTTTTGGTAATTGTCAATGCGTCCCAGATGGCGTTTCAGTCTCGGCCGGTTCTGGTTTAGAATCAGGTCCGTGTTGCACATCAACAAGGCCTTACCAATTCAGACCAAATAGAGCACAACCAACAGGACAACAAGATCAATATACGTGCACATTAAGCAATAATCCTCCAACCAAAAATGACCAGATTATACTTGAAGACTATTTCTGCGATGGCACAAGCGCATCTGGCCAGCAAGCTACAAGCGTAGCAGCAAATTGCAGAGTTTGTTCGACTTGTTCACAAGGAAATACTCAATGTACACAATTAAATGGAAGAGAGGTCTGCGATACAACTGACTGTAATAATAGAGATACAGACTGCAGGGATTATTCTGATGTAACTAGTGGTTGCGTACAGGGAACATGCACATCAGGCAATTGTAATCAATACACTGATGCTATTCAGGGAAAAACTTGTAATAATGATAGGGGGAGATGTGACGGTTCCGGAGTATGTAATAATTGCCAAGATACTAATATTGTAATATGTGGTGATAATGACGAATATTTTGCAAGACAATGTGGCCAAATACTAGAGCCACGAGCATTAAAAAGGGATTGTGGCGAAGATTCTTGTAGCACATTATGGTTTCCTTATTGTGACGGTGATGATTTAAGAGAAAGAAGTACATGCACTTATAGGGGATGCGCAAATAATCAATGCTTTTTAGAAAGAGCAGATCAAACAAGATTTGTACAAAGATGTGCAGGAGGTTGCGATAATGGAAGATGCAGAACAATCTGTAATAGAGATGAAGATTGCGGCTCCATTAGCCGTTATCCCCCTATATGTGGAGCAGATGGAAATATTCATAGAAGAATTACTGTCCCTAAATGTAATATACCAGGCCAGGCATCATGCAGGTATTCAGAATCTGAAGAAATAGTGCAAAGATGTTCCAATGGTTGTAGAACAACAAATGACGGACCAGAATGTGCGCCGGGCCCATCATGTTCGGACAACATAAGAAATCAAGACGAGACAGATATAGATTGTGGCGGTTCAAGATGCCAGGATTGTCAAAACGGAAAGGTATGTGGCACTAAAACAGATTGTGCATCGAATTACTGCAATCCTGCGACAAACAGATGCGAAAATCCCCCCCAATGCACTAACGACTGTACCATCGGAGCAACTAGATGTTCTTCCTCAACAACACAACAAATATGCGGCGATTTCGATGCAGATACATGTTTAGAATGGGGAGGCAGTATAACATGTCCATCCGGCTGTTCTACAACTTACAATCAATGTAACAAGCCTGATTTAGCTATTACATCTTTTCTCTTGCAATATCCAAGAACAACGACTGTTAATAGAAATCAGGAATTGTCTTTAGTTTTCACAATAAAAAATATTGGAACACTAACAGCCAGCAACATATTCTGGAAATTAGTACAACCAGATCACTCCGACCAAACCAACGAAGGTCGTCCAATTTCATCGCTTAAACCCGGACAGTTAACATCTGTCTTTGTACCATCAAGCTATTCAAGAACAGGAGCGCAAACAACAAAAGTTAAAGTTGATTATCAAAACCAAATACAGGAATTAAATGAAAACAATAATGAAAAGGAACTAACAATCAATGTTGTATAAAATGGAAGATTACATATTAACAAGACGAGATTTCAGCAAAGCCTTAATAACAACTAGCTTAGCTACATTAGTCGGTTGTGACGGCGATGAAGAGAGAATAAACAAAATTCCTAATGTTTCAATAGTGCGCGATTTTAATAAAAACAATGGAGAAGTAAATTATACGCTAATTGGAGAGGATATTGACGGGAATATAACAGAGATACAAACAAAATACAACGATGAAAGAGAAGAAGCCCACAAAGGAAGCAATATAACTTTCTCTAAAATAATAACAAAACAAACAAACACTTTAGAAGCAATAGCAATTGACAATGAAAATGCTTCAAGCGCGAGAATTATTGACAAGTTTGACATTCCAGACAGAAAAGAAGTATATGACTTAATCAAATCATTACTTGATAATAATGGAAATTTCGCAGAATATGCATCTAATCCAGCAGAAAAACTGCCAATCTTCTTAGACGTAACTCCATATTTGGTAGACTTTATAATAATAAGAAATGACGGCAGAACCTCCACAATCAGCTATACTTCTGTCGAGGATAATTTGAAAGATGAGCTATCTAATCAAGGCGCATTAACAGACTCATTTGTAGATAACATCTACGTGCATCGTCTTCCCAAAGAAGAAATAGAAAAGAGAGTAAAGGAATTCATAAGCGTAGGTTATCTAACTGATTTTGAGAATCAATGAATTTGTGTTGTCTAGAAATAATGCCTTCCTAGATAATCAAAGATAAAATGAATCTACAAATACTAGTCCAAAGAAGCGCAAACTATTATTAACAATTGGTTAATCGCTTATCGAGACCATTGGCTTACTGCTATTGAAATTCTTCAATTATCTCTTTAGAGATGACTAACTCAAGTTCTTTATTCTCTACATTTTTCAAGATTTCAAAAGAATCTCCATACCAGAAGGTGGCAGAGACCAAGACGTTTGTATCTAAAGTGATTCTCATTTTTAAGCTCTTTTTCTAGCTTTAATCCTACGAATCACATCGGGAATATCAGACTCTTTCATGCCTGTTTTTCTAGCTTCATCTTTCAAAGGCTTAGTAATCTCTTCAAAAGTTTGCATATTCACTTTTTTCATTATTAAAGAGTCGTCAGTTAAAACAAAAATGACTTTGCTTCCTTCTTTTAATCCCATGCCCTCTCTTATATCATTAGGAATACAAATTTGCCCTCTCGAGCTTACTGTCGCCATTTCGATTTTTTCAGTCATTCTTGCCTCAATAAGTTTATTATAGAACCAATGTTTACAATATTTTATACTTCGTCTAAAAGATAAATTTTTTCTTAGAGTATGAAAAATAGATAATATAAATTAGAATAAAATAATTTTCTCTCCAACGACAAAATCAAGCAATACAAAGCTTATCATCTATACTTTATACTCGCTTGGTTATTCTCCACTATTTCCCACTTTTCCCAACCTTTACAATTGTAATGTTATACCCAAGCTTATAACCTAAATCTCCTATCCAGTTAATATTAGGCCCGCAGTCACCAAGACTCATGCAAATATTAGCTCTTTCTTGAGCCCATCCTCCTGTTAAACATTCTTCATTTGATATGCTTCTAGTACTCCCTAATAAATCTTTCTCAATTGTCACAATGCATTGTGCATTTCCTTGTGAACAGATGCTCTGTGCCTCTGTTCCTTCCCAGAATCTTAATCCAGGCGGATTTTTAGGAATGCACGCTCCTCCAGGCTCACTGCTTCCTTCAGGTCTTTTTATAAATAACTTAACACCTTCTTTCCATAAACAGTCTCTTCTATCAGTATTTTCACAATCTAATTTACTATCTTGAAAAACACAATCCTGCCAACGATTAACTCTGCATGCCGCCTGTGAAAATGCTCCCAGCGAAGTTTCAATTTTATCTTCTATACATTCTTCTTGTCTAAAATCAGCACATTGTTCTAAAACTTCTTCTCCATTTATACATATATGTTTAAAGAATCTGCTCCCAACTGTATTTATTCCTTTTCCAGTTTCTCCTTTGTCATTGTAAACACACCAGCTTTCCCCGTGTTTGTAAGATTTTCCATTTTCAGTGCTTTTACAATTCAAATCAGCGCAAATATTGTCTCCGTATCTTGCACTTGCAGTATCTTTATCAGCTCTTCTACAATAACTGCCTAACAAATAATTACAGCTCCCACATGTCGCAGAATCTCCATTCGCAGAATTAGGACTACAAGATTCCAATTTATTCTTTACATTACTCCAATAATCATTATCATTTATTTTACCAGAATCATAAATATTGGCAGGATTTCCGCAACTGTCAACGAAATAAACTTCATCTTTTCCAGGAATGCAGGTTGTTTGTGTTGTTGGCCCGCATTTAGTTCCTAATTCTTCAGCGCTACAAAGCTTTCCTACAAAAAATTCTCCCTTCTTTTCCTCTTCCCCTATACCCTTATCACATTCTACTCTTGTAGTAAATTTGCATATTCTCTCAAATTCAAAATCATATACGCAAGCCCCTTTCTCCTGGCTCGCTGCACTCAAAACGCATTGCACTTCATTTGTAATACCTTTATTATAATTTGTTTTTAAACCTAAAAATGAGGAAAGTTTTTTACATCTTACTAATGTCACAAAAGCTGCTTGATCTCCTAAAATACAACATCCCAGCTCACATTGAGGAGGATTTGTTTCACTCCATGTTCCTTTATTAGCATTGCATACTAATTGTGGAGTATTATCCGTGCAGGTTCCTTCATTTGAATCATAACATACTCCAGGTTTACAATAAGAAGTGCTTTCGCAAGAAGTTGGCAATTGTCTTACATTTGGTTTACATTGACTTTGCGGCACATCCTGGCAGAATAATCCTGATTTAGTTTGCTCACAGCAAACATTCGGCTCTTTTAGTTCGTTACCTTGTCCTATTACAATTCCAGCCAATAACAAAATTCCAATAAACAAGGTTGTCATTATTTTTTTCATTTTCCCTCCAAACCATAGCCCGCAGGCCATGACAAACTTCGCGATGCAAATTTAAATTCTTCTTTTGTAATAACATTCCTAACTTTATATATTTTAGTTCCATCATCTAATTTTATCTTTTCTATTCTCAAATTAGGATAGTATTGTAAATATAATTCAGAAGCAGAATCTCCTAATGAAGACTCATAATCAACTATACTGGAAGAAATAAACAACAGATCATACATTTCACTATCAATCCCTACATCAAATCTATCAAATTTTTGTGTTGTTTCTTTATTAACTGTTAATTGAGAATTAAACACAACTAATATTTTACTAGGAATAATGGAGACTTCTGAATTAATCCCCCCAGAATTTACTTTATAGCCTCTTCTTTCATATTCAGCTATCAAATTTCTCATGCATTGATCTGCTTTTCCTTTTACCATATCGTTTAATTGAGATTCAAAATTATTTTTAATCATGGGCTGTTGAACAACACATGTTTTATAATAGCCCTCGATATAACATAGATATTTTATTTTCTCTCCTTGATATAAAACACTTCCTTCTTCAACATCTCTATAACTGCCTTGTTTTGATAATAAATCAACACCTCTCCTAACTTCAGGTTCAACACAAGCGCTTAAATAGCTATTAGGCGAGAACGCCCCTTCAAAAATTCCTCCCAGTCTAGGCCTAAATAGAAAGTATAGAACAACAGCTGCAATAATTATTATGCCTATAATAATGAATATTGTCATCTGTCCTCTTTTTCCTATTTTCATGCTTTTTCTAGTAAAATTTTCTTTATAATTCTTTCTTTTCATAAACCTCCTCCTCTTACAATAATGCTACATTCTCCAGGCTTATGATCCCAATTATCTTTACATTTTATATAATATGTTTTTCCATCAAAATCAGTACTATGTACTTTTTCTTCCCCATTCATAATTGTCCCATTAACAAATGCAAAACCACAATTAGAATTTTTCACGTAAGAACATTTAGCATCCTCGTCTGTAACAATGACTAAACTGCCGTCGTTATCATATGCTCTTGTTACAACTGGGGGCTTATCATCTAATTCAACTTTAAATCTTGCTGTTCCTTCAGCTTCGTTTCCGGCTAAATCAGTACATTTTATATTAAATTCATAATCTCCAGCAGTTATCTGATTAAATGTTTGTTTATGCTCATTTCTGAATGTTATCTGCATAGGAGATTCAAATAATTTGCATTCAGCTTTCCCATTGTCAATCCCTCCAGAAGTTTTAACAACTAATTCAACAGTCGCAATTTTAGTTCCAAAACTTAAAGTTAGATCATTGGGTTCTATAGAATCAATGTTCAATTTTGTCTTTGTCTTTTTAACAACAAACCTATAAGGCTCTTTCATCTCATTTCTTCTTCCTGTTTCATTTCCTGCAAGCCAAGGCTGATCTTTACATTTGACATAAAATGAACTTTCATCTTCCTTTATTGGGAATGTGGCGTCACATTCCCAACCAAATAAGCTATTTCTGTCTTGAATATCATTTTCACAATTGAATTTATTCTCCATTCTATCATAATCTTTATTTTCTAAACTCCATTTACATTCAGCAGGCTCATTTGTAAATACACCAGCGTTTAGACTAATAGCATCAAATTTCACAAATTCGCTTAAAGGGCTTCTTCCAGTGACTATCGGCGGTGACTTATCTTCTCCAGGTTTAACACATAAATTAACCACATATTCAGCAGAATTCTTTCCATTTCCTTTTTTGTCTATACATCTAACATAAAAATTATAGTCTGCTCTCCTATTAGGATCATATCCATTTATACCTAAGCTTGTTAAGTCAGGCACACTGAACAACATTGAATGATTAGTCAAGAATAAATTCCTGGCTCCAAATTCAAATTGCATATCGTCATATTTATTTTTATGTTCAATATCATATTTACATTGTCCCGGTTCATTCAAATTAATCCCAAATAATAAGTTGCTATAAGCTTTAACACAACCATCATTATCCTCTCCAACTATTTTAAACCCTCTGTCAGAAGTATCATCATATTTATATCCCTGGCTTAAAGCCTCTTTCCAAGGTTCAATTAGAGGACTACTAACATCATTTGGGCTAATATCAACACATTTTTCCTCGTTAGTTCCCTCATTAATCAGTTCGCAAGTCTGTCCAAGTGACTGACAGGCGTATTTACTGCAAACATATCCATCACTTCCACATTTCCCGCAATCATTCCCTCCCAATTTCGGCTGCCATGGCTGGCATTGGAATTCAACAACTTTCTCTTCAGTGTCTCCTATGCCCAATGCGGCGAAGATTGCTATTACGATTATTACAACAACTAGAATAATTAGTCCTAGGGGGCCCAATCCAATTACTCCTCCAAATAATCCTGCTCCAAAAGATGAAAATCCTGAAGAGCTAAGCAAGGCTGCGCCAGCTAAACCTCCTCCCAAAGTTCCAGCACCAATCAATGCCCAGGTAATAGCAGGATCCAAACCGGCACCAACACCAGTGATTTGAATTAGTAAAGAAGTTACAGCAAATCCTATGGCTGCACCGGCAAGGGCTCCGCCAAATGCACTTAAAGCGACGCTAGCACCACTAGCAGTAGTTGTAGTCACTGATAAAATAGGTGTCGCCACACCTAGTTTTGCAGATATTAGCAATAAACTGCCCAATGCCCCGCTAATTGCTCCACCAACAAACAGTCCTTCAGGCGTAGGATCATCAAAATTTCCCCTCAACTTTTCAATACCGCCAATAGCATTCAAATATGCTGTTGCATTGATTTGAGCAAACTGCCCATTCACAACTTCACTGTATTTCTCAATCTTGCTTAAATAATTTTCTCCCAATTTAGGGCTGTTGTATACTTTATAATTTGAATCCATAAGTCCAAAATCACCTAAATAATTAACAGAAGCACCACAATCTCCCAAACTCATACACAAATCATTCATCTGCTCTGCAAATCTTTGCTCTAAACAACCCTTATTTACTTTAATTTTCCATCCACTTAATTCTTTAACATAAATAACAGTACATTTTTGATTCGCAAAGGCACAACTTAATTCACCAGCATCAGCATTTCTATTTAAATCAAATCCGGGCGGGAATTTAGGTACGCATAAATCAAATTTAAAATTATCCGCAATATCTACTTTTTTTACACTGCACATAGGGTTTTTTAAACACTTATCATTTCTTTTTTCAATTGCTATTCTTCTCTCTTCACCTTTTTTCTCTCCAATTTCTGTATTATAACTAAAACATAACTGCCATAAATTAGTTACACACGCCGCGCTGGAAATTATATTTCCGTCTTCTCTTTTATTTTGTTCTTCAATACAAACTTCATTTCTATAATCCGCGCAGGTATCCTTTTGTACTTCTCCATCAACACAAACAGCCCTGAAATGTCTGCTTCCAGGCGTATCAACAGCTCTATCAAAGCCTCCGCTTCCTTTATCTAGCCCAATTGCTCCTTGATATTCACACCAGTTTTCCCCATTCTCTCTTTTATTTCCATTACTATCAATACATCTAATATCTCTACATACAACATCTTTACCATTATCTTTCAACTTCTCATCAGTCGTTTTCTTGCCGCAGACACTCCCTAAAAATCTATTGCAATTTCCACAGATGCCTTGATTTTTTAAAGGATTATTATCTCCCAATTTACAACTATCCTCTTTGCTTAAAACCAAGCCATCATTCCAGCTTTTTCCAATATTAGCATCATAAATATTCTCTCTATTTCCCTCACTATCAAACCAGTATATTTCATCTTCTCCTTCAACACATTTTACAGTTGCCTGTTTTTTATATCCAATTCCTAAAGAAGGATTTGTGCATAGATAATTTTCATAAAAATCTCCATTTATAGAATTACACTCTCCTTTTGTAATAAATCTACATTTTTTTTCATCGTTATCAGAAAATGCACATGCTCCTTCTGATTTAGTCCTTGCTAAAACCAAGCAAGAAAGTTCGTTATTAATTTCAGGTCTATAAATAGTTTTAATCCCGCTTACTTCACTAATTTTATTACATTCTCTTGCAGTTATTAAAGGAATAACGTCCTCTCCAACAATACAGCATGCTTTTTGGCATTCTCTTATATTTCCAGCATCATCATCGAACCATCTGCCTCCTCTGCTTTCACATTCTTGTTTAGGGGATCTTTCTTGACATGTTCCCAGATTACTATCATAACATGTTCCTATTTTACATTCAAGGACATTCTCTCTTGTCGTCTGATAACAACTTCCATCACATTTAGAGCTGCATTCGCTTAAAGGATATTCTTGACATATGCTTTTGTCTTTTCCTCTAATACAAGTTCCAACTCCGTTTTTTAAATCATTAGTTTCTAAAGCAGAAACAAAATTTTTATCATTAATTAAAATTCCGATTAATAATTTCAAAATATTTTTCCAATTAATACCGCTATACTTCACAACAACATTTACAGGTCCATTACTAAAATCTCTTAAAATATATGCAAATGCAAAAATGCTTCCTATTAGCAAAAATATTTCTATTCCAATTTTTAATGTTTCTCTCTTTTTTTTCATCATAATCCTGGAGGGATAGCACAGCTTCTTATAGCTATGTTCATCTCCTTTTCAGTTTTTTTATCTTTAATTGTATAAATTTCAGTATAATCAGACATCGAAAATCTGGTTATCTTAAATCTCGGATACAAAATCATATATCCTGCATATTCAAAATAACAATATCTTGCTTCCTGACTTGCAATTTCCATTGCAACTCTTGCTAAATTATAAATAGGATTAATAATCTCATCTTCAAATTTATCAAATTTTAACTGTTGTTCTTTTAACCTTATATTCATCTCCCTCTCTATATTAACATAAATCCTATCAACACCAAGTTCGATTTGTAAGTTCATATCTTTATATGCAACACTTCCTGATCTTTTTCCAATCTCTTTTTTATAATCGTCAAAACACCCATCTATTCTAGGAGCAATATATCCTTTTATTTGCTCTTTTATTTCATTCAAAAGCATAGGGTGTTCGTTAACACAGGGATTATAATTTCCAGCATTATAGCATAAATAGCCAACATTAATATTTTTATAAACCTTAAAATGCTCGGGATTAATAAACCCGCCATGTGGCAGAATAATATCAACAACCTCATTTACATATTTCTTTACACATTGAGAAATAAAACTTTTAGGATTTTCACTAAACTCTTCTATTTCAGGTTTAACAACTCTTCCCCTTAAGATAAAAAACAAAACAATAGTTGCAACTATGATTAATGCAACAATAACCCAAATCATCATCTGCCCTCTTTTCTCTACTCTTTTATAAGCCATATTGTAACTCCTTCTTTTTTTATTCTATCAACTTTCTTTTCTATTAACAATTCAGTTAAATATCTATCCGCAGTGTTCCAGGAAATTTTTAGGAATTTAGCAACATCAGAACTAGTCACAGCCCTAATTTTCTTAATAAATTCAATTATTTTTTTATTATGGCTATTCATATGAATTGACAAAATAATACTCCTCTTATTTGACAGATTATTAGATATATGAATATATAAACATTTATATTCACCAGGTTAAAAGAATCTCACTAAGAAACTATATAAATAAGTCCTCTCTTTAACTTATATGAGTAATTTTATAATAAATAAAAGAACGGCCTATATAGTTTTAATATTCTTATTATTTTTAATAGTTTTAATATTCTTATTTTTTATTAAAAAGAAAATAAATCCCTAAGATGAATCAAGACAAATCAAAACTTGGTTTAGTTCAGATATTTTACGGCAACGGAAAAGGCAAAACAACCTCTGCTTTAGGCACAGCTCTAAGAGCCTGTGGCAATGGTTACAAAATCCATTTAATTCAATTCATGAAAAATGGCTCTGGTGATCCAGAAATAGATTTTCCAGGAGAAATAAAAGCACTAGAAAAATTCCAAAACTTTACATATAAAAGATTTGGTTCTGGCTCGTGGGTAATCGGTAAACCGAAAAAACATCATATAGAAAAAGCGAAAGAAGCATTAAACTATTTAAAATCGGCTTTGGAGAATAAGGATTATGATATTATAATTGCAGATGAGATACTTTATGCAGTTCAGCTTTCCCTTATTGAAGAACAACAAGTTATAGACTTAGTAAAAACCAAGCCAAAAAATAAAGAATTAATTTTAACAGGTTCACACATTCCATATCCAAAAATTTTTGAATTAGCTGATTTAGTTACAGAGATTAAAAAAATTAAACATCCCTTTGATAAAGGCATTCTGGCTAGAAAGGGCTTAGATTATTGAAATCAAAAACCAATTCCTAAAATTCTAAAAATAAATTCTTCAACTTCTTTTATTTTATCTTTGTTCAAGGAAACTTGTAAACCATAAGAGGCAGGTTTTGTTATAATTAAACCTTCTTTAATTAAACTTTGAGCGATTTTCTTAACATCTCTTCCTAAATGCGATGGAAAATCCTTTGTTAAAGTATCAAAATGCGTATGAACTCCGCCCACAACCTTTTTTCTTCTTAAATGATAAAGAATAGTAGCCCTAATTTCTCCATCACTATCAAATTTGGAAACAATCCCATAATAAAAGTTCTAGATTTTCTTATAACTTTCCAAGCCTTTGATTATCCATTAACCGAGATAGCTAAGAATTCAGGAGTAAGTTATTCAACTCTCCAAACATTTTGGGATAGATTAGTAAAAAACAAGATTGTAATAAAGACCAGAAGGGTTGGAAAATCAGATTTATATAAATTAAATAGAGAAAATCCTGCCGTTCAACAATTAATAAAGCTAGATTGGAATTTGATTAAAGGAGCAGAAACTGAAGAAAAGATTTTAACTAATGATTAATTCTCGCAACTCAACCCATCAGCAGTAGGGTCATTTCCTGCTGCAGGATATGGTAAAGCAGGAGCTCTTCCGCTTCTAAATAAATAATTCAATAATCTAATAGCATCAGTGACATTAACATTGCCATCATCATCAATATCAGCGGCATCCATGCAAGTCAGTGTATTTGGTCCTACGAATATAGAATTCAAAATTTTAATCGCATCAGTCATTGTAAGTCTTCCATCTCTGTCAGAATCTCCTCTAATAAATGTCTTTTCAACAGGCTGGCAATTATCACTATTTATATAAATCATTGCATTAATCTGTTCATTAGGATAACTGATAAACACTTTTTTTTGATCAGCATCAGTGCCATCAATAGTCGCAATACTTCCATATATATCGGCCTCTTTACTTTTTTTACTATCACTAAATAAAACTATAGAATCCCATTCAGCATCATTGCTCCAAGTTCTAATAACATCATCTACACCAATGCCGTCATCTGCTGTGTTGCCTGGTTCAAGTGTCACAATCATTCCATTATAAACGGCGTTATGATCTTTTTCTTCAAAGATAACTAATGCCGGAGAATTAATTTCTGTTCCTGTTTCTGGATTTTCTATCGCAATTCTTATTTCACTAGGTAAACCTGTACCCTTTATTCTATAACTAAATACTCCAACTTTTACAGAAACAAAGTCGTTTCCATTAAGGCTGATATCCTTAGAAGTTATTCCAGAATTTATATTCCAAACATTATTTCTCTTATCAGTAAAGATAACATCAGTAAAACCATCTCCATCAGGCAATTTAAGTATAGATAATTTATTTCGAAGTCCATCGGAATTTAATAAGTTGATAGTTTTATTAGCATAAACTGCCATTTTAGCTCCTTTAGAAGTCTCAATAGTTGGATATATGACTAAATTCCCTACTCCCACACTGTCCGGATAATCTACTCTTACCCAGTTGGTATCATCAGAAGATGTTCCTCCATATCTAACAGTATATGACTTCCCTCCTACAACAATACTTGCCTGTCCATCAGTAGTTATTCCTGAAGATTTATATGTTTCTCCAGAAAATACATCTGTGAACTCTACTTCATCATCACTTGTCCCGGATTGGTTTATAATTGTACTGACCTTAACCAAATAGCCTTCATCTTCATTTCCTAAAATAATATATTCATTTCTTTTTACTAATTCACTTTCAAGAACATAAATCTTTCTCCCATCTTGATCTGCTACCAATTCAGTAATACCAAGGGTAGTTTTCACCCATTGAAATTCTTTAGCATTTCCTCTATGTTCTCTGAAAGCAACTATCATCTTATCTTCACCATTGTTTCTAACTATGATATCCTCTCTTTCACCACTCGTCTCTGGGATATTTAATCCTGTAAAATCAACCTTAAATGTCCCAAATATAGGATCTACAAAAGCAGTTCCAGGTAATAAAGCATCATGGTCAGAATCAGGAGCATAAATTAGTATTTCTAGTTTAGTTAATCCAGTTACACCTCCTTCTATATTAACTCTTGTTCCTTCAATCATGGTTTCGTCTATTCCAACCAATACAGAGCTTTCATCCCTTAAAATAATTTGATCTTTGGCAACAACAATTAATGCTCCAAATGCAATATTTGTCTCATCGCTATCATCAACAGCAACAATTATTCCATTAATTATTTTTGAGGATCTTTCATTAATTTCTTTTACTTCAGAAACACCTATATTATTTGTGACTTTTATAGTGGCAGAGGTATCTGTCGCAGAAAGTATTTCTATTCTATAACTATCTCCGCCTAGGTTTACAGTCTGCATAGGAGCATTAGAGCCAAGTGAAATTCTTTCCGCATTTTTTAATAATACTAAATCTCCTGGAACTGTTGTAGGTGAGATAATAAATTTAACGCCGAATAAATTAATTTCTTGTGTTCTGGAATTTGAATTAGAAAAATCTACAGCTCTACTAAAAGTAATTATTGTTTTATATAAATAATTTGTAGAGGTAAGACTTAACATTAACCCATATAAAGGATCATTAAAAGAAGTGGGCTGTTTGGCAAAAACAACTTTAGGATAACGTCCAATCTCTATATTTTGTGTATAACTAGCATCTATATTACCTCTAAATTCTCCATTAGCCAATAACATCGGCAGGTCATTCTTTACAATAACACTCATTACAGAATTTAACGGTTCATTTAAATATAATTTATTAGATGCACTAAACAACGGTCTAGATTCTCCACAAACAACAGCCTGTGCTATAACACTATTAATAAATAAAATCCCAAATACTAATAATACTAGCAATTTTCCATATCCAATTTTTATTTTATTTTTCATCTTAAATTAACTAGTCGCCGTAGGATTCGGACTAGCATAATATTTTGGTGATGAACTAACTATGGGCTTGGGAACAGGCATAGTCTTTGTTCTACATTCTGCTCTAATAGCAGGCATTCCAAAAGTGGCAACAATTTCTTTCCATGCTGGTCCTCCCGGTACATATTCATTTCCCAGATTATCATAAATCCTCTTATTATTTAATAAAAAATCACAGGCTTTTTCCTTTTTAATTGCATTTAATGCAAAGCGCAAAGTATCTCTAGAACCAGAGTCAGGAGCCAACTGCACACTAGGAGCAACAAAAGCTAAATAAATCGCAACCAATATTACAATCAAAGCAATAATTAAAAACAAACTCTTAAAATCAAGTTTCTTTTTCATCTTACCTCTTTTCATAATCTTAATACAAAATTTTCATATATATATCTTTCGCTGACATACTACAGTAAAAAAATCTAAGCTTCAAACTCCTTCTCTTTCTTTTCCTTCCTTCCATCAACTTCTATCTCTCTTATAACTTTTCCTTTCTTTTTAGCAAGTTCTCTCATTTTAACAGGATCATTCTCATTAGGAGGCAAAATAACAGAATCAATCTGTATAGTATGTTTTATTTTTATATCTTTAAAATCAGGAAAATCAAAAAACAAATCATTAATAAGCTCCAGATCATTAGTCTTCAAAGAACAAAAATCAGCCTTTGGCTCACCGCCATTTTTATTAGAAGGTTTTCCACTTTTAGGAGCCTTTGCTTTTATTTTTAACTTACAGTCAGCAGTTGAAAAAGACAAGGCATAAAAAACTTTAGGATATTTTTCCATCAGCTCTAAAATATCATTGCTTTTAACTTTAGATTCTATAACATATTGCTTTACACCAGCAAATTGTTTCACATTAGAAATTTCAAATTTAATATCATTTCTTAAATTCAAAGTTGTCACAATAACACCCTTAATCTCAACCTCTCCGTTAATCTTTTCCAAACATTTACTGACAAAATAGTTGGCAAATTCATAACCCGTCTTTATAACAAATTTATCTTTTTGCCTTCTACCCTCAATTAAATATTTATTATTAAAAACTCCACGGCTAAATTTAATAAATTCATTATGCATATCTTCATTTACCTCGCCTGAAAAGATCTTCTTAAAAATATTTTCCATTCTTATAAAAATTAAACTAGATTTATAAATCTTATTCTGGCCTTCCAAACAAATTATAAATAAAAGCATCAACCGTTTTCATATCTCCATCTATAAAGATACAGCTCTCATTCTGATAAACTCTGTTTTCTCCAAATTCTCTCCAGACTATTATATCGTCAGTGCAATTTCTTTCAGGCAAATTTTCCTCGCATTTACCATAACAGCCTTTTTGCATTCTTGCAGCGAATTTTCCAATTGTTAAGCCTAATTCCTGTGATATTCCATCATTCTTAGAGTCAACATAAATAATGCGATTTGCATAATCTCCAATATTCTTAGTAAAATTGATACTAACGTTTTTAACATCTAAATAACTGCTCAACAAATTAAAATTCTCACCCGCATAATTAAAACTAATTTTATCCGTTTCCAATTTTTCAACTTCAGGGTTGTTATTGTCCGAATTCCCAGAATCTATTGGACTTCCGGATAAAAATGCAAATCCTAATGTACTTAATACCAAAATCAAAAGCAAAATAATACTACCAATCTGTCTATTTCTTTTTTGCCTTCTCTCTTTCTCATCACGAGTTTCAATTCCCTTTATTTCCATATTATTAAACTAATTTAGACATTTAAAAATTTATTCTTTATTATGCTGTGTTGCATGATTAATGTAATAATAACTTGGGAATATCGATTTTATAGGAT
>CAYJSG010000010.1:0-19446 GCA_964372815.1 Candidatus Woesearchaeota archaeon | reverse complement strand
TTCTAAATATTTTAAGAAGGAATTCTTGTTATTTAATAATGGAAATAATTTTTCTATTTCTTTTTTATAAGTCATTTTAAGCACTTTCCTTTGATTTATGTAAATTGCTTTTTCTAGGTGTATTCCAATAAGGGCTTTTGTATTTTGGGCAGACTTTTGGCTCTTCAGTTGTTGTTTCTCGAGGAACCCATTTATGACTGCAACGTTCACAAACATAGCCTTCTAATTTAATATTTCCCATATTGAATGTTGTATTCTTTTTAGTATATAAGTCTTGATATTATAGATTCTTAATAATAACAAAGTAGAGCGATATCATAACGAGTTCAGAGAATTTGACAAAGTAAGAAGAGGATTTAAGTCAGATGAAACAGCACAACAATGGAATGATGCTTTCAGATTATATCACAACTTCATTAAGAAGCACATGGCTCTCAATGGAGCGACACCTTCTCAAGTAGCAGAAATTGATATTGATTTAGGCAGAAACAGGTGGCTAAGTCTACTCAAACAAAGCCTTAATCACCCGAATACGACAAAAAAGGAGGTAATATTAAAATGACCCTTTAATGCGACAGAGAGCGGTTTTGAATCATCTGTTTAGATCAAAATTTTATCTTTTTACCAAATTTCCTAGCCAATTTCATCATTGTTTTTTGGTTTAATTGGCCTTCTTGTAGGTTTGATTGCGATTTTATCATTTCTTTAAGCATTTTATATTGTTTTATTAACATTCTAATATCAGAAGTTGTAGTGCCAGAACCTTTAGCTACTCTTGCAATTCGCGAAGTCTCTTTTTCTAAGATTTCAGGATTTTCAATCTCTTCTTGCGTCATGGAATTTATCGCATGTTTCCAGTGTTTCACTTTTTCTTGTTGAGTTTCTAATTGTTGTTCTGATATTTTTTCTTTTGCTTTGCTTAGACCTGGGATAAATGAAAGGAGTTTGTCTATTGAGCCTAATGATTCCATTGAGCCTAGTTGTTGTTGTAAATCTCTTAATGTAAATTTGCCTTCTTGTAAACGCTTTTGTTGTTCTTCAATTTGTTTTTTGTCAACTACCGAATGAATTTTTTCCATTAGAGTTTTTAAGTCACCCATGCCTAGAAGCCTTGATAGGAAAGATTCTGGGTCAAATGTCTCTAGATCAGATGGTTTTTCACCTGTTCCTATAAAAACCACTGGAGCTTTTATTTCTGCGCAGGCAGTTAATGCTCCTCCTGCTTTTGCAGTTGAGTCCATTCTTGTTATTATCACACCTGTTATATCTAGAGCTTCTTTAAATTTTTGTGCTTGGTTTTTTGCCGCCTGTCCAATATCTGCGGGCATAACTAAAAGAATTTCTGTTGGCCTGATTAGCTTATTTAGGGATTTTATTTCTTTAATTAAATTAGAATCTAAAGCATCACGTCCTGCCGTGTCAACTAGGATTAAGTCATATTTTTTCAGTTCTTTTTCAAATGATTTATAGATATTTTCTGGAGTTTTTTCTTTTGGAACTATGAAAACAGGGATGTTTATTTTATCTCCAAGTTGTTTTAATTGTTCTGCAGCTGCGGGGCGGTGGACGTCTAGACCTATAGCTGCGACTTTACTGCCTCTTTTTGAATAGTATGATGCTAGTTTAATAGCAGACGTTGTTTTTCCAGACCCAAAAAGTCCGACTAACATAAAAATATTTGTTTTTTGTAGTTTTATTTCTCTTTTTTGACCCAATATATTTATTAATTCATTATGGAGGAGTTTTATTATATGCTCTTTTTTTTCCAGGCCTTTTATTCTTTCATCTAGAGCTGTTTTTTTGATTTTATTTGTTAATTCAAGAACTAATTGAACGTTTACATCTGCTTCTATTAATGATCTTTGAAGCTCTTTTATTATTGAGTCAACTAGATTTTTATCTAGAAAGATAGCGTTAGCTACCTTATCTGTTACTTTCTTTAATGTGTTTGATAGTTTGTCAAGCATGATCTTTTAAAGGATAAAGGGGTTAAGAAGTTTTTGGTTTTATTTGATTGAGAATTTTGTCTAAGACAAATAGAGCTTTATTTGGATTTAGTCTGTAAGATCTAAGTTCTGATTTGTATTTATATAAACTGTTGAGGAATGTTTGGATTTGTTGCTTTGTTGGTTCTTCTGAAAATGTGCCAAGTTTTGAGTTTTTTAGAAACAAGGCGTTAAGAGTTTGTTCGAATTGGCCTTGTAATGGAATAGCGAAATAGGGTTTTTTAAGATAAAGAGCTTCTGAAATTAATGTGAAACCTGCAGATGCTATAACTGCTTTGCAGTTGGCTAAGTCTTTGATAAACTGTTTTCCTGTTTTCTTAAATATTAGATTGCTCTGTTTTTTTGAGAGGTCATAGCCATATATAGTGAATTTATATTGAAGAGATTTTAATATAGAAATTAATTTATTATTTGGTTTTGTTAGATAAACTAGAATGAAATTTTTTGTTTTCGGTTTTAGTTTTTGGATTTCTTTTCTTAGAATTGGGGAAACTATAAATGCATTATCTGATTTTGACTTTTGTTTTATAAAGGATAGAATTATGAATGCGTAGGCTTTTGAAACGCATTTATGAACTGCGAATTTAGCTAAGTTATATGAGGATCTATATTTTTTTGGAATCTTTAATTTTAGATGTGTTAAACGGTGCTGATTATCAATACTTATTAGGGGAAGATTATACCAGTATGAAATAATTGGAACAAGTGGTTCCATATCAGTTATGCATATATCTGGATTAAATTTATCGATTGTTGTTTTAGTTTTTTTGAAATTTATTAGATTCTTCGTCATTGCTTTTGTTGCTTGCTTTATTGTTTCTTTTAAGTGTAATTGGTTGTCTTTGAAGATTAAATGAATGCCTTCTATTTTGATTGTTTTTGTTATTGATTTTAAAATTGGATAGGCTTGTCCATAAGTTAAAATAAGAATCTTATGGCCCTCTTTCTTTAGATGTTTGATAATCTCTCTTACTCTTGAGCTGTGTCCAAAACCTTCGCCACAAACACCATATAGTATTTTCATAATCTAATTTAGAAGAATTAATTAATAAATGTTATGAGAAGATTTAATTACTTTATTTTATTTGTATCTAAATGGATGAAAAAAAGAAAAAAATTATTCTGAATATTTTTGGTTGGATGTTTATTATTCTGGGAATAATTGCATTTATTAATGGACTGATAAGATGGGGTTATGAGCACGTTTTATGGCTTAGTTATTTTGGTTTATTGATAATTGGCATAGGTACCTTAAAAAGAAGTTCCTTTTTGATTATGAGCCAGTTAAACTTTTTGACTATCCCTTATATTATTTGGGATATTGATTTTTTTTATGTGTTTTTTAGTGGAAAAAGCTTATTTGGATTAACTGATTATATCTTTAATAATTTTGTTTTATCTAATTTGATAACTTTACAACACTTATTTACAGTGCCGTTAGGATTTTATTTAGTTTACTTAATAAAAATTAAGAGGAAAGATTCTTGGAAATTGAGTTGTGTTTATTTAACCTTCATGTTTTTTATCAGTCAAATATTTAGTTCTGTTGAAAGCAATATTAACTGCGTGTATAGAAGTTGTCTAAAAGGAATTGGGATTGGTTATTATCCTATTTTGTGGTTTGTGATATTATTTGGGCTTGTGTTCTTAACTATGTTTATTGTTAATAAAATAGGAATTTTACATAGTAATTGATATAATTAAATAAAGTTATTTAAAGTTATTTAATTAACTAAATAAAAGGAATAAAGGGAAAAGTTTATTAAGTTTATTTAATTTTATTTAATATGTTGAAAAAAGAGGAAAAGAAATTGAAGACTTTCAATTTAGATGAAAAATTATATCGAGAATTTTCTGAATATTGTAAAGAAAATGGAATTAGTATGAGTAAAAGAATTGAAAATTTTATTAGAGAAGAGTTATTAAGGTTAAAGGGGGAAATTAAAATTATTGAGGAAAGAATTGTGACAAAGGGGAAAGAGATAGAACATTCTTTTCAGAAATATTGTTGATTATTCTAATCCAAGACTTTTTAGAATTGTTTTTTTTATGAATGGGATTAAGTCATCATAGTTCTGGCCAGCACCTAAAAAATAAATTGGTTTTTGCGTTACCTGGCTTACTGAAAGTATTGCCCCTCCTTTTTCGTCTACATCACTTTTAGTTAAGATTATCCCATCTATATCTATCGCCTCATTAAAAGTTCTTGATTGAGAAATAACATCATTTCCTGTAATTGATTCTCCTACGAAAATTTTTAAATTTGGTTGTGATATTCTAACTATTTTTTCCATTTCTTTTATTAGATTTGTTTTGGTGTACATTCTTCCTGCGGTATCTATTAAAACAACTTTGATTTTATGAGTTTGGGCATATTTTTTTGCATCAAACGCTACTGCTGCTGGATCAGAGCCATATTGGCGGGCTATAATAGGGATACTTAATCTCGATGCATGTTCTTTTAGTTGCTCGATTGATGCAGCTCTAAATGTGTCTGCGGCAGCTAAACAACAGGAGATTTTATTTTGTTTTAGATAGTGGGCTATTTTTGCCACACTTGTTGTCTTACCGCTGCCATTTATACCAACAAAAATTATTATAAATGGACTTTTTAGAGATTTATTTATTAATTGAATTAAATTTGGAGGTTCAATTAATATGGAATTAATTGCCTCTTTTAAGGAATTGATTATTATTTGGTTTATTTCTGATTTTTTTACTTCTATTCCTACTAAATCTTTAGTAAGAGATTCATGAATTTTATCAACCACTTCTAAAGCTACATTATTTTCCAATAGTATAATCTCAAATTCTGTAAAGAGAGAATCAAATTGTTCTTTAGTTAGAGTAGAAGTTGAGAGATGTTTTTTTAGTTTTGTGAAGAAGCCTTCTTTTGATGTGGTTTTTAATATAGGTTGTTCATTTTGTTGAAAAGGCTTTTCTAATTCTATAGACTGGGAGGGAGCTTGTTCTAATTCTGGGGAAAGTTGTTTTTCCTGTGTTGTAGGCACTTCTTTCTTTTTCGAAAAGAGTTTTTTTAGAAAGCCTTTTTTTTCTTCTTTGATTTTTTTCGAAGGTTGTTCTTTTATTTCTTGAGTTTGAGAAAGCTTTTCTTTTTTAACTTTTATTTGTTTTTCTGGTTTTTTCTTTTCCTTTTTAGGTTTTTTTTCTACTTCTAGCTCTTTTTCTTCTAATTTTTTTTCTTCTCTAACTTGTTCAGCCGGCGCTTTTTTGAACCAGCTCGTAAGTTTTTCTTTTAGTGTCTTGAACATAATTATTGAAGATAATTTAGGTATTTAAAGGTAAAGGAACAAAGAGAATTAGATATTCAATATGGACTGTTATTGAGTTTTTATTTTATAATGAAAGACTTTATCATAAGGAATTAACCAGCAACAAGTGGATTTTATTGAGGATTTTTCCATAATTTTTCTAAATAGCCTGATTGAATTGCCATGGGCTGAAATTGCAACATTGACTTTGTTTTTTATCATGAATTTTTTTAAATCTTTTATAAATGAAAAAACTCTTTTTTCTACATCGGCAAAACTCTCTCCTTTTGGAGGCCTTTTATAAAAATCTCGGTGGACTTTGTTAAATGCTTCTTCACCGTATTTTTTTATAAATTCTTTGTGAGTTGTGCCATTTAATAGACCATAATTTCTTTCTATTATCCTATTATCTATTCTTAGAGTTTTACATTCTGGATGATATTTTAAAATTATTTTTAGAGTTTGTTTCGAGCGTTTTAGTTTTGTGCAGAACGCAACTTGGAATTTTTTATTTTTTAATTTTTTTGCTAGGATTTTTGCTTGTTTTATTCCTAGTTTTGTTAATCCTGGATTGTGAAAGCCAGTAAATATTTTATCTCTGTTGTAAGTGGTTTGGCCGTGTCTGAAAATGTAGATATGTAATGTTTTTGCCATTTTTTATTAAAGAGAATAGCGTTTTTATAGATATCGTAGTGTTTAGATTAGTTAATATCTTTTTCTGAGAACTATTTTTACTTTTTCAAAAGAAGGGCGTATTCTATAAGTACCACAATTAGAGGCATATTAATTAAATATATTATCGTTATTTAATATATATTTTGTTTGTATCATTTAGATAACTTTTTAATTAGAGTATAGCTAATTTTATAAGGTCTAATTGTTTTGGAAAATTATGTTGAGTTATAATGATTTATATGAATTGTTTAGAAAAGAGAAATATAGCGAGCAGTTACAGCCAATAGATAAAAATTTCGTTTTAGATTTTTCTGAATTTTTGAAGAGTTTGAAAGAACATAGTAAAAAAGAGGGGGATTTGTTTGGGGAATTTGGGAATAAGAAGCAATTAGAAAATGCAGTTGCTGTATTTAGAGGATTGATATTGAGAAGGAAAAAGAAATTGCTTAATCTGGTTTTTGTTGCGGCTGAAACTGGAATTATGAAAAGGGATTATGATAATATGCTTGATTTTGAGAAAAAGATTTTTGATCATTTAGTTAAGGCATTTGAGGAGGGTGATAAGGAATTGGGGAAAATTTTAAATGGAAGGAAAGATGATGAGGAAAAGAATATGATGATTATTTTTAATGAGAACGTTGGTGAACTTGTTGATATGGATGGAAATACCATTGGACCCTTTTCCAAAGGAGAATTAGCTAATTTAGATGTTGGTGTTTGTAAGATACTCGTTGGTGATGGAAAGGCTAGGTTTGTGGATGAGAATTAGACTTTTAGTTTCTTCTTTATTGAGCCCATATCTTTTTTTATTCTTTTAAATGAATTTTCTATATTTTTTTCGAATCTTGGAAATGTATCCTTGATAAACTGCGAGAACTTTCCAGTTGAATAATCAAGATGAACAATCAATCCTATAACTACTAATATTAAACCTATATTAAATTGCTCAAAACTAGGACTTCCTCCAAACATCAATTGAACAAACCAATAAAGTACTAAGATTGCTCCTAAAACTATTAAAATCTTAAGAATCAGATTCACAAAATCTATTTCTCTTCTCATCCTGGCTCTTCTGTAATCAATATTTTTATTATTACTATAATAACAATTATCAAAAGTAATACTACAATCCAAAATGGTAAGTCATACTTCATTCTTTTTACAAAACCTCGTGAATATATAAGTATTATAACTCTCTTGTGGTGTTGCGTGATTCCTAATTTGTAACACAGCTCTCATTATACTAATCATGCAACACAGCAAATTTGGGTAAGGATTTAAATAGTTAACCAAATTAGAGGTCACTAATAAAAAGATGGTGGGGAAAATTTCTAGTAAATTTAAAAAGAATAGAGTTTTTTGTTTATTATTATAAACATTATAAACGGTCCCGACAGGATTTGAACCTGCGACCTACTGCTTAGAAGGCAGTCGCTCTAATCCAGGCTGAGCTACGGGACCTTGAGAAAGTTATTAAAATTAATTATTTAAATGTGATGTTGCTATGATTTATTTATATTGGCGTGCTTTATATCAAGTTTAATTATCTTTTTACCATGTTTTTCTTCTAATGCTGAAATAATTCTTCTTATTTTTATTTTTTTATAGATAATTTTCGTTATAAAAAAGATAATTAATGATGCTATGAGGATTATTCCAAAAGTTGAGAGAGTTTTTCTGTTATTTTCTGTGATAGCTAGGCCTGTTAGACGTTGTAAATCCAGAGTTTGATTTAATGTATTTTCTGTTTTTTGGTCTGTAAGAAGCATTTTAAGATCATATTTGCCTGTAAGACCTTTTGGAACTTGTATTTCTAGTTGATTCTTTTGTCTTTCTCCTGGATTAAGAAGAATTCTTTCTTCACCTGTTGTTACTAAAAGTTTTTCCGAGTCAAAGAGATCGTATTTTAGTATTATGTCGTGTGTAACTTGGGCGAATTCTTCTAATACATAATTAACTTTTACTCTATCTACTTCTCTATTGTAGTTAGTGAGAGTGGCTTCAAAGCTGTTTCTGTAAATTATCATTTCTAGACTAGAGGATTTTTTACCTTCTTCACATTCTATCGCTATTTCTGAACTGAATTTTCCTATTTCTGAATTTAGAGGAATATTTACATTCAGAGTGAATCTAAATTTTTCTCCTGGGCTTAAACCTTTTTCTTGGTTGTTTGAGAGCCATTTTTGTAAGATGGGAGAAAGTGGTAGTTTACAGTTATTTAGAAATCTTTTTTCATTATTAGTTACTTCTATGTCCAGAGTTGCGGTAGTTCCTCTTTTAATTGCGAAATTTTTTATTTCTGCTATAGATAAATATATTTCTCTTGATTCATTTGAAGGTTTTGTTGGAACTATTCCTCCTCCACCCCCACTTCCGCCTCCTCCACTACTGCCTCCGGAATTACCTCCTGAAGGAGATGATGTGTCAACTATAAATATGGTTGTTGAATTATTTATATTTCCTGCTGAATCATTAGCGTAAAAGTTAAGCGCGAAATTAGCGTCAATTGTTACATTAAATGACGTTGATCCTATTGAGCAGGATATTGATGTATTGGATATTTCAATATTAATTCCTCTATATATATTATACCAGCAAGATTGTAGATTTGTATCTGAGACTGTAAATGCCATGAGGAGATTATTTCTTGACGTTTTTGTCCCAGTAGGTTCTGTTAGAGAGATTATAGGGAGGATTGTGTCTATATAGAATGTTTTGTTTGTTGTCATTGCAGTATTTCCCAAAGTGTCATTACATCTTACACTCCAAATATAGCTGCTATCTGTCAGATTTAAAGAAAAGAATGCCTGTTGGCCAGAAATTAAAGTGTTATTTGTCTGATTTTTTGTAAACGTTCCTGTGAAGTTGCCCCAGAGTTCACAGGAATCTAGATCAACATCTGAAGCAGTATAATTGAATTTTATGTCATTTGTATTTAGATAAATATTTATAGGAGATTGTTGGGTTATTGTTGGTGAGCCTATTGAAATTGTGAAGTTGACTGTTGAAAGTGCTTTGTTGTTTAAACTATCGTTTGCATATAGATACAAAGTGTGCTGTCCTGATGTTGTATTAAATGTTGCATTAATGCAGTTAGGAATTGTGCTATTTGCTGAAGAATCAATATGATACCAACAAGATTGTAAATTGGTATCGGAAATTGTGAAGTTAAGCTCAAGGCTTTGATTAGTACCAAATGTTGAGCCTTCTGTCGGCGTTAATATGGATAATGTTGGAGTTATACTATCTATGAAAAAGGTTATTGTTGATGAGTTTATGTTATTTGCAGAGTCATTAGAGTATATTCTCCAGGTATTTGAGCCTTGTGATGATAGAGAAGATATGTTATTTCCGCAGGTTATTGAGCTATTTGTTGTTCCGCCATTTGTTGTGTACCAACAAGAATTTAGGTTTGTATCTGTTATTGTGTAATTTAATTGTGTCTGGATTGAATTATAGGAAAGATTTTTAGGCAGAGTGATGTTTATGGTTGGAGGAGTTGTATCTAAAACTATTGTTCTAGTTTCTGTTGTGTTTTGATTGTTGGTTGTGTCTTTGATTGATATGTTATAAAAATATATGCTGTCTTTAAGAGAGGTGAAATTAATTGATAATGTTTGTGTGGGATATATTGTTTGATTTATTAAAGAGGTTTGGTTATATAGTGTGAATGTTATATTTGCGAAATTTATTTCTGTTATTGTTGTATTTATGAAAATTGAACTTTGTGTAAGGATTGAGTTATTTGCTAATGTTGGTTGGGAGAATGAGATTAATGGGATTATTGAATCTACGAAGAAAGTTACACTTGATGAGTTTATGTTATTTGAGCTATCGTTGGTATAGACAACTAGAGTTGTTGAGCCTTGTTGTGCTGTATAAGAGGTGTTTTGACAGTTTGATAGAGAAATATTTGTTATTCCGCTATTTGTTGTATACCAACAAGATTGTAGATTAGAATCTGAAACTGTGAAATTGATTTGTAAATTATTTGTGTTGTAGGAGGTGTTTTGAGGATGAGACAAGGTTAGTGATGGATTTATGGAGTCGTATGTAAATTGTGCTGATGTTGTGTAGTTTTTATTTCCATTTGTATCATTGGCATAAACTTGGAAAGTGTAAGTTCCGTCAGATATGGAATTATTTGTTGCGTTGAAAATTGTGCCGAAAGGATGTTGGTTGCCTGTCATTGTAAAATTATTTATACCGTTATTTAGAGAATACATAACAGACCCATTCTCATTTAGTGAGACATTAAAGTTTAATGCTGTCTTGTAAAATGCGCCATTTGTTGGGAAGTTTATTGTTACTATTGGAGAGGTTGTGTCTATTAATGTTCCTTGAACTAGTACGTTATCGACCCTGCAAAACTCGCTAACAGCTCCGGCAGTGCATTCAAATTTTATCCTAAAATTAGCATTATTACTAGCTCCAGCGGGCAAGCTAAATTGTTTTGACAAATAAGCTGCATTGTCTTCTGATTCTGATCCGGTTTGTTCTAATATGGTCCAACTGCTTCCGTCAAACCATTCGGCTTGGAATTCGTCTGCAACATCTAATCCTATAAGTTTTCTTGAGTAATTGAAAATTATTGTATTGTACCCAGTAGTACTTATTGTTCTTTCTATAATACTCGCTGGCTCTGATGTTGATTGTGGTTGTGATTGCGCATGCCATGATCCTTGGAAAGGATCTGTTTGGCTTGCAGTCCAATCATTTGCTCCTGCAGCCTTTGTTAGAGTCCATCCATTTAAAGTTCCAGATTCGAAAGTATCTGAAAAAATTGTATCTGCCATGACTCCAGATGAAAGGACAACTATGAAGAATGCCAAAATAAACATATCCAACGTCAAATTTTTTACCTCAATTTTTTGCATTTTATTCATAACCTTTTTTTACTTATAAACATTTTCTATAATTTTTTCATTTATTATTACAATATTTTTAACACCTTCAATATATTTATACTTAACATTAATCCCGATTGTCTTGATTTTAAGCATTTTTCTAATTTTCTTAGACAATTTGATATTAAACGAGTCTATTTTATTATCTCCTAAAATAATGCCGTTTATTTTTCCTATTTCATTTCCTGCATTTGTATAAACTTTTAATCCTTTAAGCTGGCTTAATCTTCCAGCTGCTTTCTTCTTTTTCCTTATTAGATACATGACTAAAATTACTAATAAAATAAGTATTACAATTAGCAATATTGGAGCTATTTTATTTATTACTTTTATATTGGTAATGTTTCTTGCGATAAATCCGGTAATTGTGCTTATAATATCAGAAGGCTTTTCTGGCTCATCAACTTCTTTAAGCTTTTCCTTGATCTCATCTTCATCACAAATTAAGTTGTTATTTGTATCTAAGCAACATTCTTTACCATATCTGATATACGGTTTATTACAGATTATTTCATCTTCTTTCTTGACTTCTTTGACTTTTTCACTGGCATTTGCATCTCTGGCTTCTCTACCAACGCTGCCGCTTGTTCCGGCTCCTCCACTGTCTGTTTGACTACCAATAACTTCAAAACTATCGAATGAACTTGCTGTTCCTCCAGCCCAGCTTGTCAACGCCTTTAACTTATAACTTTCAATTGTATTAGGGGCTGTTAAGCTAACACTGGTATTTACATTATTATTAGCTCCAACATAAACTGTTTTCTGCCCGGAACTATAATTCTGGTTCTCTTTGTCATTGGTTATCCAATAGTCTATTGGAAAATCCTGTCCGATATCTAAATTAACGTTTTTTATTTCAATTATTGAATTAAAAGGTGTAGATGTTTGGACTGATGAAGGCGCATAAACTATTATATCTGCAGGTCCTCCATATCCAGGAATATTTACTTTAGGACGATTTGAATAGAAGTTTAATAAATTAATTGTTGCTGTTCCTAAAGCGAATTCATGTTGTGTATTGCTTGCAGCCTTACTTATAATAACTAAATTAGAAAACTGTCTGGAACTTCCTTTAGTTAGATTCAGAATAATAACACTGTTATTTATGTCACTGTCAATATAACTTATTCCTGTTAGATCCTCGTCTCCGGAATTGTATAACGTGGAACTGATATTATAGCTAACGTTCAAGTTGCCTTCAGACTTAAATAAAACATTTTTAGTTATAACAATCTGCTTTCCAACAGCTGTTGCGGGTATAGTCAAATTCAAAACAGTAGAATTAGCAGAAATTAAAGAATTAGAATAACTATCTATTCCTTCTGTAATTGCCAAAACAGTTAGCTGATAATCTACCATATCTTTTCTTGTAAGGTTTTTTAAATAGCTTCTTTTTATACTAGAATTAGACAATAAAATTCCTATGTTGTAAATCGAGTCAGAGGAATCTGAATCACTAATATTAACATTTAATGCGTTAGCCCCTCCGATATTTGTTAATATTAAAGTAATATTATAAATTATACTAGAATTAGTTAGGCTATATACGCTAGCTATCTTATCTAGTGCTAATACAGCTTTAAATCCTAATTGAAAACTATCAATGCAACTTGAATTTAATCCGACGTTGGTAACACTTGCGTTTAGATTGTACAACCCTACTGTTAAACTTGGAATATTGGTTTCAAAACTTCCATCACTAGCAGTTATTAATATTTTTGACAAAACAGCCAAATTACTGGAGTTATAGATACTTAGATTAACGTTTTTTTCTGGTAACATTGAACTGGAATTAGAAACATTTCCTATTGCAATTACTAAAGCATCCTGCTGATAAGGCCCTCCGGTTTCACAATAAATTCTTAGAATAGGAACATTAATGTTGAATATAATGCTCGTGCTGTTTAGATTTCCTGAACTATCGTTTGTATAAACTAAAATATTATTATTTCCTTCAGGAAACGCTTTGTAAACAGGAGAATTATAGCTCTCATTTCCTGTTCCATTATAAAACCAGATATAATCTCCATCACTGGTTATGTTTATCAATATAGTTTCGTTTGTATATGTTATGTTTTGAGGACTTATAACTATTAAACTAGGAGCAGTTGTATCCACTACTGTTATAAACCATTGCTCACTGTCTGTTGTATAATTTGAATTGTTAATATAACGGACTGTTATATTGAAGCTTCCTAATGCTGAGAAATTTTGTCTGTAAGTTAAATTAGTTGAACTACTGAAGTTTAACTGCAGTCCATTTTGTGTTAAGTTAAGAAAACCAAACTGTCCTGCAAATAGAGTTCCATTAACATTTATGGATTCACCCTGTTTAAGAGTTATATTATTTCTAGTGTGATTAAGAAATAGCCTAACATCTCCTATTTCTTGATTAACTGTTAGTAAGTTGCTTATTGTATTAGAACTATAATTTGTATTCCCTGTTGTATTAAAAATATAATGATAACTTCCTGCCCCTAATGTTATTGTTTCTGGATTGCTTATAGATACATTATTTCTGAATAGTATACATGATAATTCAGTTGGACATTGTGTTCCTGCTGCTGTAGTAGAAGTTGGATAAGTTACTGTAGAGCTGGGGGATAATGTAAGATTTATTACATAGGTGTTATTCTGCGTGATATTTACAGTATAGAAAACATAATTGCTATTTCCTGAAGAATCATTAATTGAAACATTTATGATATAAAAACTAGCATCTAATCTTCTTGTATTATTCAAAAATCCTGATTGATTTATCAAAAATGTATTTGTCCAATTTATTCTAAAGCTATCAAATTGCGTTTCATCTGCTGCATCAAAATCAACTCCAAACCCACGAGGGTAGCTTGATGATGTGTTGGCTGGAATTGTAGTGAATGTTGGAGAAATAGCATCTACAATCGGAGTAACATTAACAAAATATGTTTTAAAACTTTCTGTGTAATTCTCACTTTGTCTGTAAAAAACAGTAAAGTTGAAATATCCCGCTGAACTGAAGTTAGTGACATTGCTTATTTTATTCGATATACCGACGTTAATTAAAGTCCTGTTTCTATATAATTCTAAAGTTCCAGAAGAATCACTGGTTATTCTTGTTCCATTGATTGAGACAATCTGTCCAGCGTTTATAGTTATATTCCCTTCTGTTTCATTAAAAGTAAGATTGACTACGCTTGAACTTCTATTAACCGTGTAAGTTTGAAGTGTTGAGACCTGAACATTTCCGCTTGTATCATTTGCTCTCCATAAATAATTATAAGTTCCTGCGGCTAAATTTGAGATCGTAAAATTAAATCTATCTGTAGAACTATTCTTAACAGTATAATTCACATTATCAAACTGGATTAAAACAATTCCCATAGCAAAATTATCCGTAATTGTTGCATTGAAAACATAATTTCTACCACTCAAATATGTTGATGGATCAGTCGGTGATTCTATTAATCCTGTTATGTTAGGTGGTGTGCTGTCCCTGACTGTTATAAACCATTGTTCGCTATCTGCTGTATAATTTGTATTGCCTGAATATCTAATCGTGATATTGAAATCTCCAAGACTTGTATAATTTCTTACAGCAGTAAGATTTAGGAAATCACTAAAATTAATTTGTGCATTATTTTCTGTAAGATTTAAACTTCCAAATTGCCCATTGAAAAGAGAAGCATTAATTTGAATGCTCCTATTATATACCTCTTCTGTAATATTAGCTCTAGTGTGATTAAGAAATAGCCTAACATCTCCTGTTTCTTGATTAACTGTTAAAACTTGTAAACCTAGTGTAGAATTCGACGTCCAATTCTGCCCGGTTGTCGTATTGTAGATATAAGCATAAGTTCCTGCTGCTAATGTGATTGTTTCTGGATTTGAGACTGAAACATTATTTCTATATAAAGTATATGCCAAATCTCCATCTCCAAAATTGCTTTCACTTCCCGTAGTGGTTGTACTAGTTGGATAACTAACTGTTAGAGAAGGAGTTATAGTTAATGTTCCTGATGGCGTTCCTTTCTGCAAATCAATAAACCTCTGAATAGATACTTGAGTATAATTCTGATTTTCTAAAGCTAAAGCTGTAAAATTATAAATTCCTAAAGATAAAACAGATAGATTTCTGAATTGAGCATTATCGCTTGTAATATCTGTGCCATTTCTTAATAACTGAATTGTTTGTCCCGTAGATGAAGTTATGGAAGCATTGACTTGCGAGGGATAAATTAACGTCAGATTTCCAGCAGTGCTATTCAATAATAAAGCTATACTTCCACCTGCTCTGTTAATTGTATAACTCCCGGTTTCTGTCGCATTTACGTTTCCTATAGTGTCATTTGCGAACCAATAATATGAAAAAACACCTGCTGGAAGATTAACAAGAGTGACATTCCATAAATTACCTGCCAGATTTGAAGCTGTATAATTAGTCCCGTTAAATTCTAATCTGACTGTTTGCAGAGCAATATTGTCTGTAATCGTAGCGTTGAATTGATATTGTTGATTGACTGCATAGGTTGCTGGATCAGCAGGAAATTCTGTAAATCCTGTTATAGAGGGAGAGGTTGTATCAAGACTTAAAGTGAAATTAGTATGATTTAAAGCCATATTGTTAGAACTATCAGTCCCTAAATAATTCCAGAAATAAGTTCCATCTCTGGGCAACGTTAATGACAAATTAGCAATTCCAGCTAAACCGCTTAGTGTAGTTGAGTTAATACTAATCAGATCTGTATTATTCCATAAATACAAACTGGCATTTAACAGTCCGACATTATCAGTAAAATTCGTACTAAAAAATAGATTATTGGATTTAGTTATAGTGCTGTTAGCAGGGTTCTTTAAGTAAACTACTGGTGCAGTAGAATCTGGAATGAGGTCTCCTCCTATTGTGACATTATCAACTCTACAAAACTCGCTAACAGCTCCGGCAGTGCATTCAAATTTTATTCCAAAATTAGTATTATTGTTTGAACTGGCTGTTAGATTAAATGTACTAAAGAGGTAATTTGCATTATCTGCAGTACTGCCACCTGTTTGCTCAACTATTGTCCATGTAGTTCCATTAAACCATTCGGCTTGGAATTCGTCTGCAGCATCAATTCCAACAAGCCTTTTGTAGTACATAAAAGTTATATTTTGATATCCTAAAGTACTAATATTAATCTGTAAAACACTAGCTGGCTCTGTTGTGCTTGTTGGCCTTGATTGAGCATGCCAACTTCCTACAAAAGGATTTGTCTGGTTGGCAGTCCAGTTAGCAGCCCCTGCGACATTGGTTCTATTCCATGCATTTAAATTCCCAGATTCAAAATCGTCAAAAAATATAGTAGTTCCACTAACTAATTCTAGCATAAAAATTCCAAATAGAAATAAAAATAATCTTTTCATTTTTTTCCTCCTTTCCAATAATGTAATTTGGCTTTACCTACAGGTCTTATTCTGATTAATTCTGCACCTTTCAATTCAGCTAACGCTATTGCAACAGTATTTCTTGATATTTTTAGAACTCTTGCGATTTCTATTATAGTTAAGCCATCTGTATTTTTTTGTAGGATTTCCATTACTTGCTCTTTTTTTGATTTTTGCATTTTTCCCTCTCTTTAGTTTATTCAATTTCTATTTTTACGCATTGATGCTTAGCATTAAAGATAAGCATCAATGCTTGATAGTTTTTTTATTTATATAGGTTTCTGTTTATAGAATTATTGTAAAATCTCCGCCTTGTGGGATTGGTTGGTTGTTTGCTGTGTCATTGACATGTATGGTATAGGCGTAAGTGTCGTTTGTTAAGTTAGAAGTGTTATAATTATATACATATAGTCCTGTTGGCGATGATGTGGCGGAGATATTTACATTGTCTATTCTACAATATTCCGATACAGCTCCGGCCGTGCATTCGAATCTTATTTTAAAGTTAGGATTGTTATTTGCATTTGATGGAAGATTGAAAGATTTTAGCATGTAGTTTGCGTCATTGGCTGATTTACTTGTTGTTTCTTCTAGAACTTGCCATGAAGAGCCATCAGACCATTTAGCTTTGAATTCATCCGCTGTATCTAAACCAACAAGTTTTTTTACATATTGAATTTTTATTTCTTGATAATTTGTTGTTGGGATTGTTCGCTCTAAGACAGAGGCAGGCTCATTGGTTGAGCGAGGTTGTGATTGAGCATGCCATGAGTCTTGGAATGGATTTGTAGTTGAAGCTGTCCATTTTTGGCCTCCTGAAACTGCCGAGGTTGTCCAGTCTGCTAGAGAGCCTGATTCGAAATTGTCGTAGAAGATTGTTGCTGAAGGACCGAGTTCTAGAGACATTGGATAAAATATGTCTAAGATATTAACTCTTACTTTATCAATCTTGATATTGTCTGTGACATTTGCTTTTATTACTAATAATTGCCCTGCTTGTAACGGATCTGGGGAGTCTGAGAAAGAGTGTATCATTGGAGCGATAGTGTCGTTGATTTGAGATTGATTTCCTTGTGGAAGTTCTGGAGGTTGGGAGACTGGTTTTTTTAGCAGCCAGTCTGTTGCTGTCCATAAGAAAGGCCAGTCAGAACCGTTATCATTTAATTCGTCTCCAAAATTTGTTCCATCGCGATCCGAATCTTCTTCTATTTCTGGATGAGGACCTACTAGCAATACTCTGCCTTGCTCATAGTTAAAGCCGATAATTCCTGGAGAATTGTTTATTATCGGATTTGCAGGGACTATCCATCGTGCTAGAACCTGCATTTCTTGATTTTGATAAGGGATGAAATAAGGCTCGCCGTAATAAAGAATATCTTCTGTTGATGGCTCGTAAAGATTAGCTTCATGTGTTGTGTTGATGGACATTGTTGTCATGACGTAATTTGGCCAGGGCGCAATTTCGTTTATTGGTCCTATACAATCACCATGAAAGAGATTTAAGTAATAAGGATAATCTTGTCCTTCCCAACGAACATTATCGCAAGCATAATATGCCCCTGCACTCATTCCTATATATGCTCCTCCTGATGAGATAAAATCTCTGATATTTTGATTTCCTGAACTATGAATTGATTTTTTGTAATTATAAGCCCAGCCTCCTGGAATGAAGATCCCTTTGTATAATGGGCGAAGGTCATTATGGTTAATGTCCCATGAATTTATTTCTTCATATGTTAAATTTTTCCATTCTAGGAATTTTTCAAATGCGGTTATACTATGCTCCCACGTTCCAGAACCAGTATAAATTGCAAAGTCTGCGCTTTGTAATGCTATTGTTGGAAAAATTGAGAATATTATAATAAAGAGGAAAAAGAATATCGAGATGATCTTCTTTTGGGTTTTCATTTTGATAGGAAATAAAAGAACTATTTAAAGATTATTGTTTAACTCTCAAATCTAGAATCTATACATTTGTTGTTTTTACAAATAATTTTTGTTTCATTTAGAGGTTCTGGACAATTTTTAAAGCAGCCTTCTGAACATTTCTCTTTGAATAATAAATTTATTGATAATTTAAGATCTTCTATATTCTCATTTTTGTTAAATAATAAATAGCATCCTATATGGCATCCTGTGAATTCGGTAGAAATGGCACAATCTTCATTATAATTACAATAATTTATTTTTTCTTTTAATTCATATATGTTACTGATTATATTTTCACATGACATACTGATCGGAGATTTTTTTATTGTGAAAAAAAGAATGATTATTATGATTAAAATAACTACAAGGATTAATATCGTTTGTTTTTTCATAGTGGATAGAGGTTGTTTTAATTATTAAAACTTTTTGATTTAAGTATATTACAATTTTCAGGGCTATCCAAAATATATTTAAGCTAATAGAATGTATAATTTCATGGAAAAACTTGTCAAGATTTTAGGGTTTTTTATTTTTGCGATTATTATTTTAATGGCAGTTGTTATTTTTTTTCAGTTAAGCAGTTATAAAAGTAGGAGTTTAGGGCCTGATTTAGAAAAATGTATTAGTTTGAAGGATAGTGGACAAGATGTAATTGATATAGTTTTTTTCTCTAGTCAAGAAAAAGCAGAAGGCTACATGGATTATTTTTTAACTTTAGATCCTTATATGAATTATAAGGATAAATTTAATTTTTATTTGATTGAGAATTACAAACCTAAATGTAGTCTTTATAAAAATATTGCTTTGCTTTGTTATTCAAGAGAATTAGTAAAAAAAGCAGCGTCTTGTCCGAATGATTATATTGTTGTTATAGATGATAATTATGAGAGCAATATTAGAAGTTCAAGTTATTTGAATTTACTTAGTTTGAATGCAAAACATCCTAAAAGTGTTTTTGCTCATGAGTTTGGGCATGCATTTATGAATTTAGCAGAGGAATATGTACCGGCTAATATTCCGAGTAATTCTGCCGGTAATTGTGTTTCTGAATGTGATGAATTCGGTGGAAAAGAAGATGGATGTTATGAGGGGTGCTCTTTTGGGGATTATAAGAGATCTGTAGATAATGGTGTAATGAGAACTTTGGCGACCGATAACTATGGTAATTTTAACAATGAATTAATTGTTAGTGAGATTGAAAATTATCAGGGAATTTATAGAGGGATTACCGGGAAGGCAATTAGTGGGCGAGAT
>CAYJSG010000009.1:0-20273 GCA_964372815.1 Candidatus Woesearchaeota archaeon | reverse complement strand
CTTGGTATGATTATTTCTCTTATAATCACTATCATTGGAGCATTAGAAAAAATTCGAGAAAGATAAATTTATTTAACCCCTTTCCCAAATAAAACCATGCCAATCAACGCATCTCCAGAATATTATAAGGCAGAAAAAGTTTATCTGGCCGCAAAAACACTAGACGAGAAAATCGCTGCTCTAGAAGAACTAATCAAACAATCCCCGAAACACAAAGGATCTGAAAACCTCCTCGCAGAGCTAAAAACAAGACTAAAAAAACTTCTCGAAAAAAAAGAAAAAGCCAAGAAAATAGGTAAACCAACAAAAAAAGGTATAAAAAAAGAACACTTCCAATGTGTTCTCCTCGGTCTTCCGAATTCAGGCAAGTCCTCTCTCTTAGCAAAACTAACAAACGCTAAACCAAAAATAACAAACTATCCTTTTTCAACGATTCAACCAGAAATAGGAACAATGGATTATCAAGGCGTTAAGGCGCAAATTATCGATCTCCCAAGCATGGGATCAGAAACTCTTGACCAAGGCCTAATCAACACCGCAGACGGTCTATTAGTAGTCATAGAATCCCTAAACGATCTAGACAAGTTCTCTCCATATTTAAAAAAAGCCCAAGGTTCTCAAATAATAATAATAAATAAATGCGATTTATTATCAAATGAACAACAAAGAAAACTAGAAGCAACAGTAAAATCAAAAAAACTTCCTGCATTATTAATATCAACAATAACATCCCAAAATATAGAACAACTAAAAGAAAAAATCTTCAAAACAATGCATGTTATAAGAATTTATACAAAAGAGCCAGGAAAACCTCCAACAAAAGAGCCAATAGTCTTAAAAGAAAACTCAACAGTTAAAAACGTCGCAGAATCTATAAGGAAAGGCTTCTCTCTCCAAATAAAACAAACAAAAATAACAGGCCCTTCTTCAAAATTCCCAAATCAAAGCGTCGGCCTCTCTCATGTCTGTAAAGACCTTGATATAATAGAATTTCATACTAGGTAAAAATATAATTTAATAAAAACACGTGAACTACCAAGGTTAAAACCCTGCAGGGTTTCTTTCAACAGCTCGCCCTAAATATAGGAAGTATTTAAATCCTTCTTTTATTACTATCCTGGAGTCGTTAGTATTATTAGAAAAGTATTTAAATAGTTATACTTCATGTTTAAACATGGTAGAAGTTAAATTGCGGGAATGGGGAAATTCAATAGGAGTAATTTTGCCTAGTGAGAAACTTAAGAAACTAAATCTTCATAAAGGGGATAAGATCGAGATAGAAATTATAGCTAAAAAAAGATTAGATGCGTTCGGGATATGCAACAAGGCTGAATCTTTTGAGGAGGAAAAAGAAGAGCATGAAGAATTTTGGTAAAGATGATTTATATTATAGACAGTTATGCCTGGATAGAATATTTTATAGGATCAAAAAAAGGAGGGCTTCTTCAAAAACTGTTTCTGGATGAGAAGAATAAATTTTTGACAGTTGAATGCTGTCTTGCTGAAATTAAAGGCTGGGCAATAAAAAACAATCAGGAGTTTAATAGACTTTACGAGATAATTCGTGCGAATTCTGATATTATTAAAATTGCAGATTATAACTGGATAGACTCGGCTGTAGAAAGATTTGAGCAGAGAAAGACTAAAAAAGATTTTGGCTTGATTGATGCTGTTATTCTTACAAAACAAAAAGAATTAAATTGCAAGATAATATCAGGAGATAAACATTTTAAAGACATGAAAAATGTAGTTTTTCTTGAATAAAATATAAATTCTGTATCAGAGATTTTTGTAAAATATTGTTTATCTCCGTCGTTTCTTCTTTTAATAAATAAAATAAGGTTAAATAAAAACATTACGTTTAGCGTCACTAAATAAGCTTTTCCGAGTAAAATGTGCCCCCCACTAAACAAAATTGTTATCGTCGTTATAGGTTACATTATTGTCAAAGCCATTCTTTCAACTACTTAACCGCCCCTCAAATAAAACTCCAGCCTAATTCCATCAGGATCATCAAACTCAATAAAAAAAAAACGAAAATTCTTATCTAATATATTTACAAAATAGAAATATTTAAATAACAATAAAATATAAATACATCGTGGCTGGCACGACAATTACAATAAATATGGAAACTGAAGTATTAAACAAATTAAGAAAATTAGCAATTGCTCAAAAACAAAAAAAAGGATTTTTGGGAAAAATAATCAGCGAAGCAACCAAAAGCTATCTAAAAGAAAAAGAGCAGGAAGAAATAAGAAAAAGAATGCTTGAAAAATTGAATAAAGGATACCGTATGGGAAAAATATTAATAAATCATAGAGATGAGCTTTATGATAGAAAATAATTCTTTAATAGATTCAAATATCTTAGTATACGCTTTTGATAAAGACGAAAAAGATAAAAATCTTACTGCAAAACAAATAGTAGAGAGAATATTTAATGGAGAAATAAAAATCTTTTTATCAACACAAAATCTTTCAGAGTTTTATTATAATGTAACCAAAAAAATAAATAAGCCTCTGGAAATTATAGAAGCAAGAGAAATTATTTCTGATCTAGTATCTCTTTCTAATATTAAAATTATTAAAATAAATAAAAATACCATTTTAAATGCAATAGAAATCTCTATAGCCTATAAAGTCTCTTACTGGGATTCTCTCATCGCTTCCGTCATGAAAGAAAATCATGTTTATGACATTATTACAGAAAACGATAAAGATTTTAAGAAAATCCCCTGGTTAAAAGTTACTAATCCTTTTATTAAATAAAACTCCAGCCTAATTCCATCAGGATCATCAAACCAGATAAATAGTCAAATAATATATTTCAAAAAGCAACAATTACTTTAAACCAATTAATTCTATTAAAAAAGTGAAAAATAAAAAACCTCTTGGAGCTATAATCTCAGCAATACTGTCTACAATATTATCCATTATCTTAATCAATTTAGGAGTAATAATCCTAAGCGAAAAAGTGTATATCGGAGTTATCACTATTTTAATAGGAATCACTCTGCTATATTTTGCCTATTATGTTTTCCAAATAAAAATTAATGAAACAAAAATAAAAGAATTAGAAGAATGGAAAGAAACAAAAGAAGAACTATTAAATACTCTTAAAGATATAGTGATATTAAAGAAGGTAAGTAGAATAAAATGAACAAAGGGGCAAAAATTACCGCATCAGATGTATTAGAAATAATAAGAATAATTGTTATCGTCGTTATAGGTTACATTATTGTCAAAGCCCTTCTTTCAGCTACTTAACCGCCCCTCAAATAAAACTCCAGCCTAATTCCATCAGGATCATCAAACCAAATAAATTCTTTCTTCCCATATTTATCTATCCTGATTCCGCTATTCTTTATCCTATTTTTATCCAAAATCTCTCCGAATTTCTTCAATTCTTTCAAACTTCCAACTCCAAAAGCCAAATGATTTAATCCATATTTATCCTTATCATACCTTTCATATTCTCCATAAGGCAATCCAAAAAATAATTTTGTTTTCCCTACTTGAAAAGCAACCTGCTCTTTATCCATCTGAATTGGATCTCCCAAAAAAGAAGAATAAAAATCCGCAGTTCTTTTTACATCCTTGACAATAATCACAATATGATCAATAAATTCCAGTTTCATCGTGTCACAATTAACCTCTCCATCTCCTCCTTCATTTTCTTAATCTTGGGCTGTTCAAAGTGCTTTCTAACAGGTTCTAAAATCTCAACAATCTTTTCAGCAACAGCACTCTTCAAATCCATGGGATGCAGCTTTCCTTCAGAAAAATCTTTTTCTAACTCCATATAACTTCCGTAACTTACATCCCCTCCAAATTTCTTATCTCTTTTTATCTTTAAGAGAGACTTACTTCGAAACACCAAATATTTCGCCCAATCTAAAACCGGATTAAACCTGATCTCCCTTTCAGGGCAAAAAGCTTTGCTCAATTTTCTTTTAATCTCATCAGAAGAATCAGTGATGAAAATTGCAGAATCAGGAATACTCTTAGACATCTTCATACTGCTCCATAATTCCTGCATCTGTTCTTTAGGAACAGGCCAAACAAGAGGCTTCTGTAATCCCAATATTAAATGATGATGCACCGCAACAGGCTTTATCTTTTCTTTCTTTTTATTAAACAAAGGACTAATTTTTAGTTTTTCAGCCACCTCTCTAGCAACAACATGTGCCTTTCTTTGGTCTAAGCCAGAATGAACAATGTTTATACCTTGAATAAAAATATCAGCAACCTGCATCGGAGGATACATCAACTTAGCAAAATCAACACTCTCACCCTCTTTCCTTCCCATAATAGTAATGCTTCGTTGCATTCTTCCTAATGTAGTGTTCTTGCTTACATCAATTAAGGTCTGCCAATACCTGTCATTATTATGATATAAATCGCTTCCTAAAACAAATCTCAACTTTTCAGGATCTCCTCCTACACACTTAAAACTAGATTTCAATCCTTCTTTAAAATACCCAACAGCAACTCTTTTAATAATTTCTCTATCTCCTCCTAATTTATCATTAATCCAAGCATGCCAATCAGCCAAAAAAATTGAACAATCAACACCAGCGTCCATGAAATCCTTTACTTTAGACATGCACATTAATCCACTTCCAATATGAATTTTTCCAGAAATCTCAAATCCTATATAGTGTTTTAATTTCTCTTTCCTTTCTAATAATTCTCGCAAATCCTCCGGAGTTAAAATCTCCTCCAAATTTCTAGTTATTAATTCAAACCTCTCCTCAACACCCAATTCCTTCTTCATCATCAAACTAACAAATTCTTCAATTTAAATCTTTCTAATCAAATACCATAAAATATAAATACGCTGTCTAAAAACAAAATATATAGTAAGAATATTTCCATATTCAATAGCTGAAGAATTTCTTGAAAATGAAAAACCTCGAAGATATATAGCAGGAGTAAGATGTTATAATATAAAACAAGTATGTAAAGCAGTCGGAGTACATAGAAAAACATTCGTAAATTGGATAGAAAAGGGCCTTCTAAAAAAATTAGGAATTGATAGTATAAAAGACCCATTCAGCGGATTTAATTATTTTACAGAAAATCAAATCAGAACCCTTTATACTAATTATATTGAAAAATGTTTAAATGGAGAATTTAGGTAAATTAAAATCATAATAACTTCTTCAAAAACAAAATCATCTCCTATAATAATAATCGAAAAAAGTATTATCAATAGAAATCACACTTCCAGTTGTCCCACTACTTTCCGTCGTAGTGTGCTGCTCTCCACTAGGTTGTGTCGTAGTTGTCTGCTCCCCACTCGGAGGTTGCGTTCCTTCTGGTGGTCTAAATCCTTCTGGAGGTACAAATCCTTCTGGAGGTACAAATCCTTCTGGTGGTCTAAATCCTTCTGGTGGTCTAAACTCTCCCTCTCTCCCTCTAAATTCATCTTCGTATCTTCTCCTCTCTTCTTCAAATCTCCTTCTTTCCTCCCCTCCTCTTTCCCTAAACTCTCCCTTCCCTTCCCGTTCTCCCTTAAATCTCTCCTCATTCTCTGTTCTCTGTTTTTCGCCCCACTCTCTCATAATCTTTTCGCAACTCTCTCTAGTAAATGCTTGTGCCTCTTCACATGGTGGAGGCCATCCCCCATGTTGCCCCCCTCTCTCAGACCGATCTCCAGCATCAGCTAATGCACTGTCATAACACTTTAATCTTTCTTCTGGATTTTCTATTCTTCTGCAATCAGGCCCAGGTCCACGCCCTCTAGGTCCTCGACCTTCAGGCCCCTCTCCAAATTTCTCTCTCATTAATTTCTCACATTTCCTAGGATCGTCCCTGTTCTCTCCTGTCAATCCAGCCTCAGTACACTCAATCGGTGCTTCCTCACTAAACATCTTCACCCCACACTCCCGTGGAGTCAAACCTTTACATTCTGGAGGCATCATGATCTCCTCACAAATTCTCCTTAACTCTCTTTCACTTTCCACACCCTTATCAATCGCCTCTTTCAAAGCAGGCTCACAATCTACTGGCGCATGTGTTACAACCATTACTTTCATACAATCTCTAGGCGTTTTAGCTCCAGCTTCCCTACATTCCCTTGGCATATGCATATCAAACTGATCGTCTTTAACCCCTTCCTCCAAATCAGCAAAAATATCCTGCAAATAATCAGGCAATAGCTCCTCTATTCCTTCAGTCGCCTCGTTCATTGCCTCGCAAGCTCCTTCATCACCTTCCTCACATTTAACAGCTAAAGGTGCAACAACCGCGCATCTATCAGCAAAGGGCTTATTAATGTCATCTAATTCATTACATTTACACTCCCTTCCATCTGTTCTAAAGCATTTTTGCATAACGCTAGCAAATTTTCTAGCAGCAACTTTCTGCTCTTCTGTTAAATCATCGTCTAATTCTCTCTGCCATCTTGGAGCATCATCTTTTGTCTTGCAAACTCTGGAATATTCTCCGGGATCAAGCTTAGATAACTGCACGCATAAATCTTTTATCCTAGATGCAATTTCAGCTGCTTTCTCAATATCCTTCTCTCTATCAATAATGTCTTCTACAAGTTCTTTTCTGTCTCCCTCCGGAATATCATTTTCAACATCTCTAATCGCTTTTCTAATCAACTTAGCACTTCGAACAGCCTCTTCCCTCTCTTCAGGACTTACTTCCCTTTCAACTTCCTCTGCACATTCTTGATATCCTTCAAGAGCCTGCTTCGCCTCTTCAATCTTTCCTTCCCTTGCCAACTCCCTAATTTCAGCAGCCCTCTCTTTTCTTATATCCAAACAATTCCCAAATAAATTATCTAAAAATTTATCAATAAAATGTAACGCATCCCCTGGTTTGCTCCCTGCAACCAACTCTCTGTTAACATCCTCCTCGCTTATATCCCTCAAATCATCTTCTTCAGTTTCTTCCTCAGTCTCATCTGTATCTCCAGTCACTCCCACATCTTGTGCTTCTCCCGCCTCTTGCACTCCGCCAACTTCTTCAGAAGTCCTCTGGCTATCCCCCAGCCCACGATTTTCCTGTGCAAAAACTATTCCTAAAAGAAAAATCATTAACATAAATCCCAAAACTAAAATTCTCGCACCCCTTTTTCCCATCAATAATCTAAAATTCCCAACTATTTAAATCTAACTTTCCCTAAACTGAAATTTGTAAATATAAATATTAATAATATCCTTATGATTCAATCTAACTAAAAAACCCTCCTCCATTAATCTGCAAACATTCTCATTAAGTTTTAAAAAACTATCAAATAGATATTCCTTCTTTAATAAACTTTCAACATCGTTTCTTAATTTTCCAACCAATTTCCTTTCCTTATTAAACAACTCACTAAAGAAACCAAATTCTAAAATATTTTTCAATTCAAAAGGAGTATAATGCCCAACAAACCTTTTCTTTTCCAATTTTGTCCCGCTGCTTTCTATCGTACTAATATTTCCAATATAATATCCTTCGTCTCTTCCTAAAATAAATGTGTGTTGTCTTGAAACTCTATCACATGATGCGTCAAAACCAACATCAAAATCTTCATCAACATATCCTTTTCTCCCAATTTTAACAACCCTGTCTCTCTCCAAAAAATATTCCTTCAAATAATTAACATCCTCTCCCCTTCTAAATTTAGTAATGTTAATTAATCGTGCCATTTCATCTATGAAACTCAAAAAGATAAAGAGGGTTTTTATCTTCTTCGCCTCTAGCAATTCCTATCTTATCAAAATCATTAAGCTCTTGGACACAATCTCCCTTAACAACTAAAAGCTCTCTTCCTGTTCTATTTTCCAAATAAGAACTAAAAAAAACTGAAAAATCTCTTTCATTATCAACAAACTGCCCAAAACAATTCGTCTCTAAAACATTAGGCATGCTTCTTTCAGAATTTCCAGAATAATAAACTGTCCCATTTTTACTTCCTAAATCAACGAGATAATAACGCCCCGCGCATTCAAAAATCGCACAATGTTTCCTGGAGACAACTAAATCACTTAAATTAATTTCAACATCATCACCTCTACCAATAACTGATAAATCATCAAAATAATGTTCTAAACTATTCTCCCCGCACCTAAGAACTTTTGCCATGTTCCCCTCCTGTATCTCTTAAACTTCTATAAATCGCCCAATATTTTCCACACAATCCATCATACCTTTCCCCATATTCATCCCATCTTTCAGCAGGTAAAAGCCCTATGCAAAACTTCAAAGCACTAAATTGATTCCCATATAACATATTTCCATTCTTTAATTCATTCATTTTCTGAATTAAATCTCCTTTATGCCCGCTACCGCTTCTATCACTAACTGGAATTTCATTAGCAACTTTCCCAATAAATTTAATCAAATCATCTAAAAAACCCTTTTCCTTATAGGCTGAACTCGCATCTTTATGTCTCCTAACTGCATCATAAACAAAATTAATATATCTTATCTGTTTCTCACTAAATTCTCTTTTCCCATTGAAATAACTTATAAAATCCGCTGCAGAAAATCTCCCACCAGTACGCTCAAAAGCCACTCTGCTCATATCATCATCTAAATCCAATTCAAGTAGATTTACATAAATCCTTCTATATTCATTATCTTTAATATCCTCTGGATTCATTCTGTATACCATAAAATAGCCACTTTTTCTCTATATTTAAACCTTTGTATTATTGCCCCTAGTAAGTTACAACATATTATTAAATAATTATATCAATAACTCTCTACTTATATCTAAATGAAAAAACTCTCATTCATAATCGCAATTTTAGGCATCTTCATTCTCTTCATCCTCGCCTCATTTCTCCCGCCAAAAACACTCTCCTCCTCAACACAGCTACAAAATCTACAGCCAAACCAAAAACTTCTAATCCAAGGCAAAGTAATAAAAGAAACCTTCTCCAATAATATAAGAAATATTCATCTCAATAATAATATAACCTTAAAATGTCCCCCTCCCTGCCCCTCTTTCCTAAATCAAAACATCTCTGCATTAACAATCTTAGAAAATTATAACAATAAAAACTATCTAAAAATCATGAAAATCTTTTCTGACTGAATAATATAAATCTTTAAATAAATATCCTTCTTCAATGAATCATGGCTATAATAATTAAAGATACCAGCCTGCACCAATTCCAATTATTCATTAAAGAAGTCTATGAAATCCCAAATAATCGCTTCTATGAAATTAGTGAAATGCTAAACAATATACAACGTTTCACAATGAGGGCATTGAAAGGAATTAGAAAAAATGATTTTATAAAAAAAAAAGAAATCTATTAATCTCATTTAGTTGGTTTATATCTCTTTTAGTAAGATTAGGCATTGATTTAGAAGAAGAAGTTTGGCAAAGATTTCCTTATGTTTGCTCCTATTGTAATTCCTGTCCTTGTGCTTGCAAAATACAGCGTCCAGAACAACGTCAGCAAGTCTCTTTCGATAATACTAAAAGACCAAAAACCTTGTCAGACCTCCAAAAAATGTTTAATAATATATATCCCTCCTCTACACGCTCTCTAGAACATGCGGGAGTTCATTTTGCAGAAGAAATGGGAGAATTCACAGAAGGCCCCCCCCTCTGAGCATATAGAACTAATCGCTCACCAGAAGAATTTCACGAATTAACTTTAGAAGCCGCAGACTACTTTTCATGTTTAGTCGGTGTATTCAATTCACTAAACCTTGACCTTGCCATAGAACTAGCTAATTTTTATCCTAAAAATTGCCACGAATGTCTCAATGCACCCTGTATCTGCACATTCGAAACAGTAAAGAAATATAAATCCTAAATCTAAATCGCCCAATAAACCAAACCATTCTACCCCTTTTCTCTAACTCCCTGAATAATCTCTATTATTCCCCATATTATTCCAATGCCTGCAGCCGAAAAAAATGCTATCGGTAACAAAACAATCTCTAACGCCCTATATCCAAGGCTAGTAATAATTAAAGAAGCAAATACTGCTGCAAATCCCCACTCAACCTTCGCCTTATTAACCATAAATTATTTAACAAATAGCAATATTTAAACTTTTAATCAAAAATTCCTCAAATCAAATCCCGTAATTTTCTAAACTTGTTTTAGTTTGAATAATGTAATTATATATTTTATTAACTATCTCGCCAACAACAATAGAAGCATCTTTACTTTCCATATCCTTAGTCATCACACAATAAAAAATTCTAGTATCCCTTATATACATAATTCCACAATCATGAAAAAATTTCTCTTCATCATAGTAATAAGTTCCGTATTTATGGGCTATTTTTAAATCACTAGGCAGATTAGCAACATTTCTTATATCAAAATTAGTTTTAGTTAATAAATTAAGCAGATATTCAGAATGTTGTGGCTCTAAAATTGTAGATAAATACAAACTTAAAAAAATATGAGAAACAGATTCTGGACTCACAGTATAAAAATTTTCACCGTTCTTGGTTTTTGTAGTGTCCTTTCCATAATAATTTAGATAATGGACTGAAAGTAATTTAAAGTCTTTTGCGCTAACTAATCTACCTAACGTTCTAGTAGCAGTATTATCAGAATCAGCAAGCATTTTCTCAAGTAAATATCTTATGCTAAATTCTGCTTTAGGATCTAAGTATAATTTTCCAGAGGCATAATCTCTATCCTCATCGTAAACCGGAATAGTGTCATCTAAATTTAATTTTCCTTCCTCTATTTTGCTCAAAATAATTATTGCTAGCGGAATTTTATTAAGGCTAGCCGGCTCATACCCCTCCTCCTCATTAATTCCCATTGAAGCTCCATCTCTTATATTAAGAACATAAACAGATGATCGTATATTCTTTCCTTTAATATAATCTGAAATCTCATTTTTCAATGGTATAAAGTTCATAATCAAAAAACTTTTTGCAGGCAAAATCCCAGAATATATTCTAGGAGATAATAGCCCTTCATTAATAACATTTGAATTAATACTTCTATCTTTTTCATTGTAAAAAATAAAAATCACTGCGATTAATAAAATTATGAAAAAAACTTCAACAATAGCCATCTTTTTCCAATTAATCATTTTTTTAATAGAGAAAACTATTATTTAAATTTTGATGTTAATAAGAAGCAAATCTATCTCCCAAGCCACTCCCTCTTCAACTCCAAAAACCTTCCCTTCCTAATACTCTCTCTAATCTCCCTCATTAAACTATTAATAAAATAAACATTATGTATGGTAGCCAGTCGAATATAACTCCTATTATCTTCTTCGCTATATTTCATATTCCTATACATCCCAAATAAATCCCGTCTAGAATAATTCCCGCAAGTGTAACACTCACATTCCAAATCAATCTTCCTCCCGTCATCCTTACAACCAGCATTCTTAATATTTAATCTAAACTTATTTTCTAAATTTCCTCCGGATTTGGGACATATATACAAACTACCATGCCTCGCCTCTCTCGTTGCCGCAACACAATCAAAACTATCAACTCCTCTTTCAACACACTCAAAAATGTTATCAACATAACCTATTCCCAACATGTGCACAGGTCTTTTATCTAAAAAGGGTCTTATCCAATCCAAAATCTCATACATCTCTTTCTTTGATTTTCCCAAAGGCCCGCCAATCGCAATCCCGTCAAATCCAAGTTCAGTAATAAATCTCGCAGATTTTTCTCTCAAATCTCTAAAATATCCTCCATGAATAATTCCGTAAAGCGCTTGTTTCTTATCTCTGAATTTCAAACATTCTAAAGCCCATCTGTTCGTCCTCTTCAAAGCTCTATAAACATAATCATAATCTGAAAAAGGCGAAGGACAATCATCAAAAGCCATTATTATATCTGCTCCTAACTTAGACTGAATTTCCATACTCTTCTCTGGTCCAATGAAATCCTTCTTTCCATCATAATTTGACCTAAACAAAACACCTTTCTCATTAACAACAACAAATTTTTCTCCATCTTCAATTAAACTTTGTCCCTTCTCCTGCTCGCCAGGAAAAAATCCAAGCTTCCTTACTCCATGTTCCCTCCCAATCCCCAATGACAAAACCTGAAACCCTCCAGAATCGCTGAAGATAACTCCATTAAATCCCATAATCTTACGTAATCCTCCAAACTCTTCTATCTTATCCTCGCCAGGCCTAAAATGTAAATGATAAGCATTAGCAATAACACTTTCTATCCTTGCCTTAATAATATCTTCGCTCGTCAACCCAATCACTTCAGCACGCGTCGCAGCAACAACAAAACACGGCGTCTCAACTAATCCGTGTTTTGTTGTAATCTTGCCAACGCGAGCATTAGTCTTCCTATCCTCTCCCTCAATCAAAAATCCAAATCTTTTCATGTCCCTCCAATAAAACCGTAATTTAAAAACCTATTTCCACAACTTAGAAATGAACGCTATAAAACATACTCCTCATCATAAGGCCTATAATTAAAAATTTCCAGAAAATTCTCTAACATCTCATTGCTAACTCCCTCATGCTTTAAAATTCTTGCCACTTTATAAAAAAAGCAAAAAGAACAAATATTAGGCACTTCATTATAACAACTCAAACAATATCCCTCAAAAGGACACTCGACCAAAAGCTCGTTTTTCATTCTTTCGAAAACCCTCCACTGCAATACAAAACTAAAATTCCTATCTCGCATCCATGAGATAACCTCTCTTATGTGGCATCTCTCACAAATTGGATGTTTGATCACCTGCATACATATCAAACAATTTCTGCCTTCCATATTTTATATAACCTATTAAACTATAAAAACAAGCGTTGTACTAAGAAATACTACCTCCTGCATTTTTCCAAAAAACATCAAACTTCACTCTATACGAATCTGCTACATCTTTGCTCTTTATCTCGATTATCGTCAAAGGTTCACCAAAAATAATAATACATACATTATCTCCACAAATCAAAGTGTAAATATTGGAATCCCTCTCTTCCAAAAAATATCTTGTTTCTGTATAGGGCATTTTGTTAAGTTTCTTCATCCTAAGAACTTCCCTAACATAAATCGCCTTCAAATCAATTTTTCTTTTAAACCTCTCTCTATGAAATTTCGCTAAAAAACTCTCCCCCATCTTATCAACAATATCAATAGGAACATCATAAACAAAAATCGGTTGTCTCAAATCTAAGATCCCTAATAAGGTTGCTCTTAAACGCGTTATTCCATGTGAAACAGAAACCTCCTCATTTCTCTCAAAGTTCTTTAAAAAAGTTTTCATATGTGGAATAATCTCCTCAACTTCAGAAACCTTCTGTTTTGCATATTCCAATATAAATTCAGGGCTTCTCGCTAAGAATAAAGTCTTACCATCCACTTTGCTCTCACCAACAAAACCTCTTGTCTTTAACCTCCTCAAAGACTCATATATATTAGACCTATAAACTCTTATTCTTTTGGAGATCTCCTGTGCGGTAGAAGTCTCCTGCCGGAGCAAATCAGTATAAACTGCCGCTTCTGTCTTCGTTAATCCCAATTCTCTCAACACCTCCACAATTCTCTCATTCATCTCCATATAAACCATAATATCCTCTTATTAATATCCTTTTCTATATTCCTCATCAGCATAACCATCACAAAAAAACCAAAACTCTCTATAAATAATAAAAGAAAACCTAATAAACCTTAAAACAATATAAAACCTATGGATGAAAAAGAAAAAACAATAATCAAAGCAAAAGCAAAGATTAAACATCTGATTAATTGGTATCATGGAAACTCTTGTGTAAAACATGAAGAGTCTACAAGAGAGCACTATGAAGAATTAAAAAGAATTGCTCTATCCTGGAATATATTGGAGATGACTCATAAAGAATTTGTTTTTAGAATAAGGCAAGAGTTAAAATGTAATCCAAATAAAAGAAAGTTCGAAGATTGCCCAATTTGCAGAAAGTTAGGAGTTCCGCAATGGAGATTTTGAAATTTATTTAAGGATTTTTAATTTAAAAAATTTATCAAAAATAATATCCCTTAATTTGTCTAACAAGTTCTACTTCACTAACAGATCTAACATTTGCAACAAACAAATGTAAATGATCCGGGTCATAGTTATAAGCAACAACCACAACTTTCAACTCGGCAAGTTTCTCAAGAATAAATGCCAAAGTAAACTCAGCTACTTTTTCATCAGCAAAAATCTGTCTTCGATATGCTGGTGTTAATTGTATATGAAAGTTACTCTCGCCTATAGCACCATTACTAACAACTGCAATGAGCTAAATCCAACTCATTGCTTTTTATTAATCGAATTAGAAAAATATTTCGGGCTCGCCTTTGCGCTGTTGAAATTCAATCTCAGAATTAAAACTCTGCAGGGTTTCTTTCAACGGCTCGCCCTAAAAATAATTCACAAATTTTTATTAATATTCCTTTAATCTTACCTTTAAATGCCTCAAAACCATTTTCATTATATTTAAGAATAGCTAAATCAAAGATTTTTTCTTCACTTTCAAAAAATTCATTATCTTCCAATTTTTTAAGGTTGTTTTTGATAAGCTCTTCTAAATCTTTTTTTATTAAAGAAGAATCTCTAATCTTTTTCACCACATCCATTAAATCCACCTTCAAAGAGTTTTTAATTAAAAATAAATCAAACAAATCTCTTTCCATTAATCTTGGTCTTGTGAGTAATGCTCTATATTTCTCTAGAATGATCTCTTCAATAGGATAACTTAATACATTAAAATTTGAAATTTCTAATCCTAAAATAAACTTTAGTTCCTTTGAATCAAAAAAGTCAGTTATTGCTTTTACAGAAATTTCTTGTGGTTTATGTAACATCTCTTCTACAAAATTAATCTCTATCTTAACATAATTGTTCTTCTCATAATATAATCTGAAGGTATAAACAGCCCTATTTCTAATAATTCTACAATATCTCACATCGCTTCTATCCTCGCTAAAGTCTAATTCAAGAATATCAGTAATCTTTTTTAGTTCAAGAACAAACCAATCAATAAACTCTTTAATTTTTCTTTCCCTTTGCCTCCTTGTAAGTGCCCTTAATTGATTAGAATCTTTATGGACGAAATCCAAGTCTTCTGAAAACCTATGGTACTTTAAAAAATTTCTTGATAATAAAGTTCCTCCTTTAAAGATTAGTTCATCGCCTAGTTTGTGTTTTTCAAATTCAGCCAAAATCAAAGTTAGAAGCAAGTCTTTAGTAATAAGCTCATCTCTATTGAATAAATTCATTTTCTCTTTAATCTTTCCTACATATAAATCAAGATTTATTTTTTTAAAAGCCATTTTGGAAACCTCCTAGCATATTCTTTTGTTTTTTTGTCTAAATGAATTGTCTTAACTAATTTAAAATACAAAATATCAAGATTTGTCTTTTGACTATTTGAATAATAAAATTTTATTTTATTCTTAGTTTTTTTAGCAGCCACCCCAAAGATTAAATCTTTTTTTATTTTAATAAATGTCACATCCATACCATTAATTTTTCTCTTCCCGCTAAATTTGTTATTTATAATAGTTAAAACTACTGGAAATTGCCAGATATCCCCCGAATAATACTTAGCACTATTTAATCCCAAATACCATTTAATTTTTTCTTTATTTAAAACTTCAAAGAGAAGCTCTTTATCTTCATACTTGCAGGTTCCAAGTTCTTTTTCTTCTATAGAATTTATATAATAATAATCCAAAAATATTTTCCTAATATAACCGCGTCTTGATAAGTACCATAAAGCGTTTGTTATACTAACTCTTTCAAACTTTTTATTATAATCTTTTATTAATTTATATATCTCTTCTTTCTGGATTATTTTTTCATTTCTATTTAAAATTGCTAAATAAATTGTTCTTAATTTCTTCATAAAAATTTAAGAAATGCATACTATTTAAGCCTTTTGAATTGTTTAAAAAACTGCTATTTTATAGCAGTTTCCAAAAATAGTAAATTCATAACAATTTTTAGAATAGAACATATATAAGAAGTTTTTAATCAATTTCACTAAAAACTTCTTGTTCTGAATAAACAACAATTCCCTGATCAGTGATTTGCATAGCAACAATCTTTTTTTGATGTGCGGCTCCTCTTAATTTCAATATCTCAATTGCATTATTCTCTCCCATCTTTTCCATTTGATTACAGAGATTCCCTAACAAAAGATAACACAATCATAGGGAATCTCTGTATTAACATCCTTCATAAACGCACCCATCTTTTCATCTCCTAAAGCCTCTCCCATTTTATTAGTACAATTAGAGCATATGTGTGGCCTATGCATTGCATCAATTCCTTTTTCCTTACCTTTCTCCACAAATGAGGCTGGCATGTGCATATCATTCATACAAACACTACATTTTACATCGATCATTTTCTCTTTGGTCATGATTAATCAAAAGAAAGGAATTATAAAAAGATTATTGGTGATCAAATGGACAAATAATTCAAAACAATTGCAAAGCTCACCCAGAACAAATAAGGAATTAACAACCAACCGGCCTTTTTATCAATTTTATAAGTTACATAAATCATTGAAACAATAGAAATCCAAAGAGCAAATATTTCAATAAAAGCATAAAAAGGATTTTTTAATCCAAAATAAAGAACACTCCAAAATACATTCAACAAAAAGTTTATCCCAAACACAGCTATAATCATTTTCCTTACACCCCACTTCTTTGCATTAATCCAAGAAAAATATAAAGACGATGCAATCAAAAAAAACAAGATATTCCATACAACTGGAAAAACCCAATTAAGAGGTGTTATTGAAGGCCTAATTGAATCATACCATTCTGAATCTGTAACAGGAGAAGTAAACAAACTTCCAACAAAAGCCACTGAGTAAACAATTACAAGGCTTACAATCAAGACTTTCCAATTAATTCTATTAGCCCTCTTTTTCATTTTACCACTTCAGTTATTCAAATTATTCTTAGTTTATAAAACCTCATCAAAAATACTTTTAATTTTTCCTTTCTTCTTTCTCTTTTGCTTTAACTCTTCGAGAAGACTCTTGCTGATCCCTTCTTCTGCAGTCTATGCACTTCCTTGCATCAGCTCTCCTATTCCTTATTAATCTCCCACATTCCTCACAAATCCTCTCAGGTTGCATCTTTTCTAGCATAACCTTAATAATCCTAATAAGCTTAATAATCTAACACAAGTAATGCACGAGTTCCTGAAAAGTCCTCGAGAAACCACAAAAAACCTCAAAACCACTCGAGAATTAGTCAGGGAATCCACATTATGTTCAATTCGTCAGAATTGAAGAGACAGAGATTTCGTCAGAAATCCTCTGTAAGAGACAACATTTAAATAGATTGTCGACGGTACAATGATAGAAAGAGCAATAAAAAACTCCGAAGATAAAGTCGGGTTTGGTAGCCGCCAAATCAAGCAAAAAATCAAAGGCGAGAGGTCCTAAAACCCATGATTTTAGCCCTTATAGCCGCTCTGCTCCTTGGTGTAACTGCCGGGGTCTTCACAGGCCTATTCCCCGGCATCCACGTCAATCTAGTCTCTGTCTTCCTCCTCTCAATCTCACCAACACTACTAAAAATAACCTCTCCAATTTCTCTAGCAATCTTCATAGTCTCAATGGCAATTACCCACTCTTTCCTAGATTTCATACCCTCAATCTTCCTCGGTGCTCCAGACGAAGATTCTTTCTTATCAATTCTTCCAGGCCACGAACTATTACAACAAGGCAAGGGTTATGAAGCAGTCATCCTGACTCTATACGGCTCTCTAATCGCACTTCCGATAATACTCCTCTTTATCCCTCTATTCATCTTCTTTCTTCCTCCAATCTATAATCTCCTACAATTAATGATACCTTTTCTTTTAATTTTCATTTCTTTCTATCTAATCTTCAGAGAAGACAACCTCCTCTCTTCATTAACTATTTTCCTACTAGCGGGCTTTCTCGGACTAGCCACATTCCAACTTCCAATCAAAGAGCCACTTCTTCCTCTTTTAACAGGATTATTCGGCTCTTCAACTCTAATAGTCTCGCTAAAAACCTCTTCTAAAAAATTAACAAAACAATTTATTCCAAAACTAAGACAAATCACATTAACAAAAAAACAATTCATAAGCTCCTCTCTGGCAGCATCAATCGCTGCCCCTCTTTGTTCCTTTCTTCCAGGCATTGGCTCTGGCCATGCCGCAGTCATCGCATCAGAACTCAAAGATCAGGATAGTCGCTCATTTCTATTCACAATGGGGGCAATAACCACAATTGTAACAGCATTAACTTTTATAACTCTCTACGCAATTAACAAAACAAGATCAGGCACTGCAGTTGCAGTCAAAGAAATCCTAAAATCTCTCTCTTTAAATAATTTAATAATCATCATCCTAACAATGATTCTATCATCTCTAATAGCATTTATCGTAGGCATAAAGCTCTCAAAACTAGCAGCTAAAAACATCAATAAAATTAACTATAAACTTCTTTCAATAGTAACATTAATAATCCTTCTCACGGTCAATATCCTCTTCTCCAACCTTCTCGGTCTTATCGTTCTCATGACGGCAACAGCACTCGGCATCTTTGCCATTCTCTCAAATTCCAGAAGGATAAATTTAATGGGCTCTTTATTAATTCCAACTATCTTATTTTACCTAACTCTCTAGTCTCTTCTTTGTTTATAATCTTCAACAATGAAATCCAATCCCTTTCTTATAATTGGAATCAAAAATCTCGCTCTCTTCTCAATAGACTCAGCCATTCTCCCTCCTCCCCCATTATAATACCATTGTACAAATCTCCTTCCAAAATCATCTTGCATGAGTACATTATCTCTATACTCTCTCAAAACTCTCACCTGTTCAACATCTCCTCCGCCATAAACTGCACAGGCTACGAAACAACCCTGGCTAGTAGGTTCTGCTTTCAAATCCTCGAGAGGAATGTTTTTACTAGCGGAGATCTTAGAAATCGCGTCTCTCTCATCTCTAGCGCCAACTTCTCCCTCACAATAAGTTCTCTTCTTGAAAACGCCTTCCTTCCTCGTAGAATAAACCCTGTATTCTTTCTGTTCCTCACTCATAAAAACATTTAATCATGTTACTTAATAAATATTTATATTCTACAAAATTTAAAGAATTATTGTCTCTATCTTTTCTTACCCTCAAAAAAAATCCGAATAAACATTTCTCCTGTGTTACTCTTTAATCTTTAATCGCCACAATTTATAACCCTTTAACCTCTTTAAATTAAATATAAAAGGATTATCTCTTAACTCATAAATTTTTCTCAAAATAATACGGCTACAACTTTATACCCTCCTCTTTTGCTACTTCTTCTATTAGGTATATTTCACCTCTCTTTACTTCCTCTAACGCCTCTTGTATTTCCTCAATCTCTTCTTCAGTCAATTCTCTTCATTTCCCTCAATCCCAAAATTCCTCCAACAACAGCAAAAATATTCAAAGACAAAATCCCCAAAATCAAGCTACTAATCGCCCCTTTCTTTAAACTATCTTTCCTTCTCATCCAACTAGCAGCAGTCCAAATCCATATACCAAAAACAGAAAACAAAAATCCTAAAACAATCCTCCACAAAAACCATCCTCTCTCATCTATCTCTCCATAAACAAAATCAACCTGAAACAAATCATAAACAACCCATCCAAAAAGCACAACTCCTATAACGCTCCAAAACAATCCTCCAATTAACGTAAATATAAACCCTGCCTCGCTTCCTTCACCATTAAAATTATCTATCATAATAATTAAGAGTAAAATAACTTTTAATATTTATCCAAACACAACAAGCTATTTAAAACATTTCCATTATTAATAACTATGGAAACAAGATCTAAAATAATCTTCGAAAAAATAAATGAAAGACACCAAAACTACAAAGGAAAAATAGTAGCAATAGATGTTGAAACAGGAGATTACTTTATAGGGGACTCTGAATTAGATGCATATCAAAAGGCAAGAAAAAAACACCCTCAAAAAAAATTTATCTTTAAACGAATAGGATTCCCTTCTACACATTTTGTTGGAGCAATATGATAAAGGGATACTTCAAATTTGGGAGCCCTATGATTGAGATAACTATAGAAGGAATAAAAATAGAAACGCTCCGAGACACTGGATTCAACAGCTATCTTATGCTTCCTAAAAAATTAATTGAGCAAGTTGGATTAGAAGATATAGGCTCCACAGATTACACGACGGCAAGTGGCGAAGAAAAAACCTCTAATGTTTATAAAGCAACAATAAATCTCTACAATAAAAAAATAGAAGTTCCAATTCTGTCTACAGAAGGAAATTTCTCTCTCGCAGGAATGGAATTATTCCATAACTACAAAATTATTATAGAAAGGCA
>CAYJSG010000008.1:0-22925 GCA_964372815.1 Candidatus Woesearchaeota archaeon | reverse complement strand
TTGGAAAATTTAAGATTATTAAGGAAGAAAGTGTTGCTGCAGGAATTAGGAGGATAAAAGCGGTTGTGGAGTAAATTATTTTTTTACAATTAAGAAAAAGGTCACTATAGAAATTATTAGTGAGACTAGAAAGATAAATAGGAAGACAATTCCAAATAAGATTCTTAAGATGACACTTGTATCTTGATACTGGAAGAAAAAGATGCTTACAATTAAAGATATTATTGCAATTATTATGAAGACAATGAAAAGTATAGAAGCTAAAAGTTTATGAGACTTCTTTAATTTATTTGATGAATAGGATTTTTGAATTATGAAAATAAGTGTGAATATCAAGATAAAATGAAGATCCCAATTATTAGGGCTAGTAAAAGGGCATAAATTCCAAAATAACGAAGAGATTTTTTTGTTAGGATAAATTTATATAAAAGATGAAGGACTAGAAGACCTGTGATAAAAGAAATTAGTGTTGCCCAAATTAGTTCTGGAGGAAGAGTCTGATTGCCAATTGTTAAGATGTTTGCACCAAATATTATTGGGATAGAGATCAGAAAAGAAAATTTCATCGCTGTTTTTTCATTCAAACCAGATAGGATTCCAGTTGAAATAGTTGTGCCTGATCTTGATATGCCTGGAAAGATTGATAGGACTTGAACTAAACCTATGATTATTGAATTTTTTGTATTTATATGCGAACGGATTATTTTAATATTTAGTGAGGTTATTATGAGGAGGAGACCAGTGATGCCTAATCCTAAAGCTATAATTGTCAGATTTGAGAAAATTGATTCAAAAATATTCTTGAAAAGAAAGCCGATAATAGCTGCAGGGATCGTTGCTATAATTATTAGGAGGCCTAATTTGGCGTTTTGTGTATTAAATTTTAGTTCTAAGAAGTCCTGCAGAATATTTGTTATGTCCTTGCCGAAATAAACGAAAACAGACATCAATGTGCCAAAATGCAATGCTACATTGAATGTTAGATCAGAACGATAATTTAGAAGAGTTTCAGCAAGAATTAGATGGCCTGAACTCGAAACAGGGAGCCATTCTGTAATACCTTGGATTACTGCCATTATTATAGCTTTCAATAATTCTGACATAACTCTGAATTTGGAGAGAGGTTAATAAAGTTAATTGGGTTTAATTGATAAGATTATTGTATAGCTGACAAGAGATTATTCAGGATAATTATGAATAATAAATATAATTAAAGAAAAAAAAGGAAAATTAAATTAATAAACACGGCATTCCCAGCAGAGATTTGCTAATTTTTTGCTTTTCTTTGAGAACAATTGCATTTCTTCTATATCTCGAAAGTACTTTTTTAAGTCATAAGTCATGTCAAACAATTCGCCACACTTTATACAGACTGCAGGCATTGCTAAATTTTGTTGTACCATATTTAATAGAGTCAGTGTTTATTTAAATATACTATTAGTTTCGATAATATGCTTTTTGAAACAATCTTTTTTATATAGTGACTAACTTGGTAGTGAGGGAAATATAGAGTAACTAGATGGTGGTGTTGTGACAGATTATTATATTATTCCATTTTTTATAATGCCGTTTGTTATCTATATATTCTAGTTTGTATTTTTTAGTAATAAAAATTTTGTAAAAATATTTTCTAGAAGCCTAGTTCTTGCGCATTAGTGGTTAGAGCTTTTATGACTATTTCAAAATGTGTGTTTAGATCTATTTCCAATTCTTTTATTCCTTTTTCAATGTCATCGCGATTGATTTTTTCTGCGAAGCCTTTCTTTTTCAGGGCTTTTTTGATTGATGCGGGGGACATTCCATTTAAGTTATTGGGACGAACGTAGGCGAGGGCTAAAACGAAACCACAAAGTTCATCAACTGCAAAGAGAGTTTTTTCCATTATTGTTTGTCTTGGTGTATTTGTGTGATTGCCATGTGAAAGAATTGCTCTTATTATTTCTTCTGAATAATTTAATTGTTTTAGAATTTTAATTCCTTCATATGGATGTTTGTCTAAAGAGGGGAATTTTTCATAGTCAAAGTCGTGCAAGATTCCTGTTATTTCCCATTTCTCTTGTTCTTCTTTTGAAAGATTAAAATATTTGGCATAGGCTCGCATTGCAAAGCCAACTGCTCCGCAATGTCTTATTAACGAGGGGGATTTTACATTCTCGTGAAGAAGATTTATAGCTTGTTGGATAGTTGGCATAAGTGTTTAAGAAGGCAAGAGTTTTTAGATTTTTTGTTTAGATTTTATATACCTATCTTATAAAAGGTCTAAACTTTATAAACTATGTATACATAATATACTTATGACTGAAATTACCATATCAGCAAAGATACCAAAGGTTTTAGAAAAAAAAGATAAAAGATTTTTTAGAAAAAGTTTATTCTTAGAAAAGCACCAATAAAAATAAGAAAAATATTTGGGTGAGCGAAGCGAATCTTTTATCGTTTGTTAGACGAAATTTGTTAAAATTTCGTTGGAGTTTTTTTGGTCCGATAAAAAAAGTATTTTTCTGTTTTTATCTCGCTGAAAGCGACTAATTGTGCAAAGCACTAAGGCAAACCCTCTCTATCTAGTGGTGGGTGGTCGTGGGATTTACAAATCTGCACTTATTGAGTTGAACGTACGACATTTACAGAAGTCGCTCACCAAAATTAGAATTATAAAATAAGTGAGCGATTTGGGCCGAGAGGGCGCAACCCTCGAACCTGTAAATGTCTGTTGTCCGACCCGAGCCGAAGGCGAGAATGTAATGTGGTTCGAATGTTAATGAGAAAGTCGCAGGGCAGTGCGGATGGTGGGAACACCATCAGTTTTAATAAAGAGGGTTTGCCGATTTTTTGCTTCTTTTTTTAAAAAGAAGTTTAAGATTTTGATGTAGTTTTATCTTGTAAATATTTCATATAACTTCTTTTCAACTTCCTTTATTTTTTCCTGTTTGACCTTTCCAACTTTGTAAGAAACTGTTGAGCTTTCAGCAGTAGAAATAATTGAGAGCATTATAAAACTATCTTGTTTCAAGAAACCAGTTTCAAAATCTTTTTTAGTTAGAGAGATCAAATCTTCATCTGTCCTTTTGACTGTTGTAATTTGTGCTAAAATAATATTTTGTCCTCTAAGCGTCGCAATGACTAAAGCAGGTCTTTTTTTAGTTGTAGATAAATCTGTGTAAGGAAACGGTAAAACAACAACATCTCCTTTTACAAATCTTTCCATGCTTCTTCATCCTCTTTTGAAAGCCAGTTTTTCGCTAAAACTCGCTCACTTACCAACATTGCCATCATAGCATCACTTATTTTTTCTTTTTTCATTGGTCTTAACTCAACTCTGTCATCGTAAGCAACAACACTAATTTTTGTTCCTTCTTTAAAACCTGCTCTTGCTCTAACTGCCGAAGGAATGCTTATTTGCCCCTTACTTGTTATTTTTACTGTTCGTATTTCTTTGATTTCTTCTTGCATTTTAAGTCTCCTTAATAATAAGATAAGTAAGAAAGAGTATATAAACGCTTTGTTTTTGAGTTTATCTAGAAGTGAAACAGAAATTTTATCGACGATACCTCCTAACAATTTATCGGAAATCTGCCCTTAAGATAGGGTTTTTCAAAACTCTCTATATTTTTTTGATATTTTTAGGGAGATACTTAAAATCTTTAATTATTTTTCTACAAATTTTACTTCCACAATTACACCTCATTTTCCAGTTATCTTCATTTATTGTTGTAGAATAATCATAAGTTATCTCTTTTCCATTTTTAATGTTTTTTATTGCTATTAAATTTACTTTTTCATTTTTTATTATAAGTCCCGAATTTGGATTACAAGAATGATTGATGTAATCGTCTAATTTTCCAGATGGTCCCATGTACAAATTTTTTCCTATTTGAATATAATGATCCTCTACTTCTTTATAAGGATTTGGCAATTCATTACTTCTAAAAATTTTTCCTGTATATTGTATAATCTTCTCCCTTTTTATAAAATTTGTTAAACTAAAGACTCCTTTTCCATTTATTGTTTTTTTTTACGATTAGATTATTCATTTGCTCCAGTTTATTCTACATAAATTCCAGGTTTTCCTGGTCTGGCTTTCTGCGATTTATTTTCTGGGTCGAATTTATTTTTATCATTAACTGTGAAGATTTTAATTTGGAGATTTAGTTTTTTTTCTAAATAGTGTTGATTGTAAATATTTAATTCGTAAGGAAGAGTATAAAGATATATTTTATTTGGAATAATAGACTTTTTTTCTTTTACTAATTTTATTATGTTATTAATATCTGATATTGTTTTTTCAACTATTTCCTCTTGCTTCTCTATTTCCGGATTAATTTTTGATTCATCTGCTGTTGGCCAGGATTCTAATGAAATTAAGGAAGAATTGCTTAGTTTGTGCCAGAGTTCTTCTGATATGTGGGGGCAAATCGGAGCGAGTAGTTTTATGAAAGATTCTAAATCTTTTTTGCTTATTTGGTTTTCTTCTTCTATTGTTTCAAACAATTCTCTTATTTTAATAACAGCAAAGTTATATCTTAAATTTTCAATGTCGTGAGTGATTTCTTTTATTGTTTTATTTATTTTATGCTCTAATTTTTCCGAGGAATTTATTGGTTTAAGTTTTTTTAGATAATTGAAAATTTTATTTAAAAATCTCCAACTGCTTTCTATTCCAGTTGAATTCCATAAAGAGTCTTTTTCAGGTGAACCTATCGACATTAAAAATAAGCGCAATGTGTCTGTGCTATATTTTTCTGTTATTTGTATTGGATCTACAACATTTCCTCTTGATTTTGACATAACGTAACCATCCTCTCCATGAACCATCCCTTGGTTGAATAAGCGTGTAAATGGCTCGTCTATTTTGAGAAGACCCATGTCTCTGATGGCTTTTGTAAAGAATCTTGCATAGATTAGATGCATACATGCGTGCTCTGCCCCTCCTGTATAAAAATCAACAGGCATCCAATACTCTACTTTTTGTTTGTCGAAGGGAAGATTATTATTTTTGCTATCAATGTAGCGAAGATAATACCAACTGCTGTCGAAGAATGTGTCCATTGTATCTGTTTCTCTTTTTGCTTTTTTCCTGCATTTCGGGCAGAGAGTATTTATAAAATTCTTATTTGTCTCCAAAGGATTTCCTTTTCCAAATTTCACTTTTTCCGGCAGTTTAACAGGGAGATCATTTTCAGGAACAGGGACAATACCGCACTTTTCACAATAAATTATTGGAATTGGAGTACCCCAATATCTTTGTCTTGAGATTAACCAGTCCCTTAGTTTGTATTGAACAGTTGGTTTTCCTAAACCTTTTTCTTCCAACGTTTTTGTGATATGTATTTTCGCTTCTTCTGAAAAAAGGTCGTTGAATGCTTCTGAATTAACTAGAATTCCTAGACCTTCATAAGCTTCTTTTATTGCTTTCTCATCTATTTTTTTATCATTTGGTTGAATAACTAATTTTATAGGAAGATTATATTTCTTTGCGAATTGGTAGTCTCTAGAATCGTGAGCAGGCACGGCCATTACCATACCAGAGCCGTATTCTGCTAGGACGAAATTACCTGCCAAAACTGGTATATCTTGATTAGTTAGCGGATGTTTTGCATATGCTCCTGTGAAGACTCCTTCTTTATCTAGTTTTTCTATATCTTCTTGTTTAGTTGTTCTAATTTTTTTCATAAAATCTTCAACTTCTTTTTTTTTGTTTTCTACAACTATGTCCATTAACTTTGGATGTTGAGCCGATATAACTAAGAAAGTTACACCGAACAATGTATCTGGGCGCGTTGTGAAAACCGGCCAGGGTTCGTTGTTTATTTTAAAGACAATCTCTGTTCCTTCACTTTTTCCAATCCAATTTTTTTGCATGGTCTTTATTCTTTCAGGCCAGTCTAGTTTTTCAATATTTTTTAAGAGTTCGTCAGCGTATTTAGTAATGTTGACGAACCATTGCTCTAATTGTTTTATTTCTACTTCTGTATCAGAATGTCTCCAGCATTTCCCGTTGTGAACTTGTTCATTTGCTAGGGCGGTAGTGCATCTTGAGCACCAGTTAACATTTGCTTTTTTTCTGTATGCAAGACCATTCTTGTAAAATTGAAGGAAGAAATATTGATTCCACTTATAGTATTTTGGATCATGACTTTGTAAAACACGAGACCAATCGTAAGAAAGGCCTAGTAATTTTTGTTGTTTAACAAAGTTTTTTATAGCTTTATTTGTAAATATTTTCGGATGAGATTTTTCTTTAATTGCAGCATTTTCTGCAGGCAAACCGAAAGAGTCATAGCCAATAGGATGTAATACATTGAATCCTTGCATTTTTTTAAAGCGAGCATATATATCCGCTATTATATAGTTAAATGCATGACCCATATGCAACCCGTTAGAGCTAGGATAGGGATACATTTCTAAGACATAGTATTTTTTCTTTTTTGGATTTTCTTTGACTTGGAAGGCTTTTTTTTGCTTCCAGATTTTTTGCCATTTTTTTTCTATTTCTTTATAGTTGATTGGTTTTTGCAGTTTTATTGAACTTGTTTTTTTCATAAGAGTTAATAGAAGAAAAGGGATTTAAAGGTTTCTAAGATATTTATATAAAGCTCTTTATTCTATATTTTTATATGTTTGTTAAAGTTTACAGATACAAAGTCAAAGAATCTGATTTTGAGGAATCGCAGAGAATTAGTAAAGATGCAGACCTAATTTATGCCAGTTACGGAATGGGTAAAGAACCGGTTACTTTATACAAAAAGAGTAATGATTTAGTCGAAGTATTGTTAATTGAATTCTATAATTCAAAAAAAGATTATGAAGTATTGATTAATAAAGTTAATAACGATTATAGGATTAGGAAATTATGGGATTCTTTTATCGAGCTTGTGCATAAAAAAGAGATTAAAGAAGAGGAATTTAAAACCCAAGGTTAAAAACCTTCATCGAGATTTCTTAAAAGACCACGTTTTTTCAGCTGATAAGAAACACTTTTATTATATTGGTAAATTATGTCGCCTTTTCCATCGTTGTCTGGCCAGGGAGTAATTATAACCATATCTCCTGGGCGAAGCCAAAATCTTCTTTTGAATCTACCAGGGACACGACAATTTCTTGTTTTGCCGTCTGTTGACTTTATTTCCATTCTATTGCCTCCTAGTCTTTGTACAACCTTGCCTATAAACTCTTTTTGTCTTGGAAGTCTGATTCTTACTGGAATTTCTTGTCCTTCTTGGCTTTCTGATTGTTCTTCTGATATTATTTCTTCAAAATCGCCAAATTTGTCTTTATCCATGAGACTAAGACTAGAGAAGAGGGTTTTTAAGGGTTTTTGTGTATTATTCAGTAGATGAGCTTTTCCGAGTAAAATGAACTCATCTACTGCGAATATCTGTTAGATTTAAATATTCTTTCTATTTTATAGAATAATGATACAAGCACAATTTAGCGGGGAGAAAGTATTTTCTAATTCTAGCGAAGCTTTTAGTTTATATGAGAAAAGTAGATTTGGGGAAAAAGTTGAAGATAGGATGGAATATAGTTTTGTTGAGTCTCTTTATTTAGTTAGGGAGGGAAAAATGATGGTCTTTTTTGGTAATAAAGAAATTAATTTTGATGACTTAATGAACAGGGTTAAGAGAAAAGATAAGAGGGTTGAAAATAAATTTGTCGCATTTAAAGATTTGAGGAAGAGAGGATATATTGTTAAAACTGCTTTGAAATTTGGGGCTGATTTTAGAGTTTATGAAAAAGGCGTTAAGCCTGGAGAAGATCATGCCTTATGGGTTTTGTTCGTTGTTAAAGAAAATGAACAATTAAAATGGCATGATTTTGCAGCAAAAAACAGGGTTGCGCATTCTACTAAGAAAAAATTATTACTAGGAATTGTGGATGAAGAAGGAGATGTTAGTTATTATGAAATTGTTTGGATGAGAATGTAATTATATCACAACAAGATTTATAACAAGCACTAGTTTTCATGAACCATGATGGGAAGTAATATAATTCAGCAAAGAGAGAGAATCTTGAGCTTTTTGAGATTAAAAGGACCTTCTTTGCCTGTACAGGTTGCAAAGGCCATTAACACATCACTTCTTTTTGCAGGGGCTTTTCTTTCTGAATTATATAACGAAAAGAAAGTTAGAATGAGCAATATGAGAGTTGGAGGTTCTCCGCTTTATTATTTGGAGGGACAGGAGGGAATGTTAGAGAGTTTTATTGAGCATTTGAATATTAGGGAGAGAGAGGCATTTTCAGCCTTAAAAAAGGGAGGGGTTTTAGAGGATGAGAAACAAAGTCCGGTTATGAGGGTTGCTTTGCGAGCCATGAAGGATTTTGCAATTCCTTTTAGAGTCAGAGTTGAGGAAGATATGAAAATTTTTTGGAGGTACTTCCCGTTAAATGAAAAAGAAGCAATCTCTGAAGTAGAAAAATTGTTAGTGCCTCGTGTTGATATTAAGAAAGAAGAAGTTGAGAAAAAAATTGAGAAAATTGAGGATAGTAAGGAAAAAGTTGTTGAATTGGAAATTATGAAAAAGGAAAGTGATGAGAAGAAAGATGATGTTAGAAAGGAAATAAAAAAAGAGAAAAATAAAGCCAAGGTTAAGGAGAGTGTTTTTGCTAAGAGAGTCAGGGACTATTTATTGGCTAAAGATATCGAAATATTAGAATCGATTTTTGAAAGTAAAAAAGAATTTTATGCTAAAATTAGGACTGATATGATTTTTGGAAAACAGGAATTTTTTATGGTCGCTAAGGATAAAAGAATGATTAATGAAGCAGATATGGCCTTGGGATTACAGCAGGCACAAACAAGTAGAATGCCTTTGTTATTTGTTTCTAACGGTAAACTGAATAAAAAAGCTGAAGAGCATTTGAAGGATTGGAAGAGTCTAATAAAGATAGAAAGAATAAAAATTTAGAAACTTTTATAAAGCTTTGAAATGAGAAGAGATTATGGGAAGAATAAAATTAATTATGGTAAAGAGGGCTGCAAAACAGTTACTTGCAAGAGAGCATGATTTTACTGATAGTTTTGAGCATAACAAGAAATTATTAGGAAATTTAATGCCTTCAAAACCGATAAGAAATAAAATTGCAGGCTATATAGCTAGGCTTATTAGGGCGCAGAAAACCAAGCAGATTTAGACTTTATTTTTTGATTAATTTATCTAATTTTTGTTCTATTGTTTCTAACCTTTTTTCTATTATTGACAACTTTTTTCTTTTCATTCTTTGATTTATGAGAGATATAATATTGAAGACAACCCAAAGGATTATTAATATGCCTATTGCCTGAAGCCAGATGGCTAGTTGGCCTAGATTTTTTGTTATTTCAGTTAATGTTGCTGTTGTTACATCAACAAATTGTTGTAATGGTTCTGTTGTTGGCATCTTATTGATAAGATAATAGAGTTTAAAAAGTATTTGAGATTTGTAAAATTGGCTGCATAGCTTAGTCGGTCAAAGCGCGGCTCTCATAAGGCCGAGATCGGGAGTTCAATTCTCCCTGCAGCCATTTTTCAGAAAGACAGGATTATGGTAGTTTACTAGATATTCTAGGCAATTATTCGTAAACCATCTGATTCTTTTCTGGGAATTACATGAATATGCGCATGCATGATTACCTGGCCTGCCGGAGGGAGGTTGTTCATGATAATATTGAAGCCGTCACCTTGTTTTGTTTCCAGTATTTGAGAGGCGATCTTTTTAATCAGTTGTAAAAGTTCCTCTGCCAGATTATTTTGGATGTCTAAAATTGTAACCATATGTTTTTTTGGAATAATTAGAGTATGTCCTTCTGTTTTTGGGTGAACATCAAGAATAGCTATGAAATTGTTAGTTTCTACTATTATGTCTGATTTAATTTCTTTTTTTGCGATTTTACAAAAAATGCAGTTATTTGATTCTTTAGATGTCATGTTATTTTGTAGTATGGCAGATTTTTGCATTATTATTTAAATCCAGAAGTATAAAAACTTTGTTTTAGTATTTGTCTGTTTACTTGTTCTTTTTTTATTTTTGGAAATAATAAATTGAGAATTGAGCGCTTTTCTTTTTTGTTTGTTAGGGCAGCACTTAACGCTGAGATTTCTTTTGAGAATTTTGAGCTTTTTTTGTAGAGTGGAATTGGAATCCTTGTGAACAATGAACGGACAGCCATTTTTTCGTCTGAAATTTTTGCTATTACAGGGATTTCTGTTATTTTTTCGATTTCTTTTAATGTTAGCTCATAATACGGATCGCGTATTTTGTTGATTATTATGCCTGCGATAGGCCTGCCTCTTTGTCTGGCTAGTTTTGCTGCTTTTATTGTTGATGAAAGGGTAGGAAAATCAGGGGTTGAGACTATAAATAGAATATCAGATGCCAATATAGTTGATAAAACTTCTTCGTTTAATGATGGAGAAGAATCTAGAATAATGAAATCGTATTCGTTTTTTATTTTTCTAATTTTATCTCTTAGTTTTAATGGGTTTAGAGGAATGTTGAAAATATAGCTTCCAGGAATAACATCTACACCGAATCTATTATGAACTGCCGATGAAAGATGCACTTTGTTGATCATTGCATCGTGGATTGTTTTATTTGGTTGCAGAATATCCATATGAAGGCCAAGATTTGGAGCTGAAAAATTAGCGTCTATTAAAAGAACCTTTTTTTTGTAGTGATTTACAAGATCTGTGGCGAGTGCAGCAGAGATCGTTGTTTTTCCTACACCTCCTTTTATGGCTATTATGCCTATTGTTTTTGGCATGAGTAAATTTAGAGTTTAGGGTTTATATTATTTGCTATTGGTTTTTAGAGGGAGCTTTATGATAACGAATTTTAGAAGATGGACATGGACCCGCCGAGAATTGAACTCGGGACTCGACATTGCGAATGTCACGTTTTACCACTAGACTACGGGCCCTGATTATTAACCTGCAGGTTGAAAAATTGGCATCAGTACTATCAGATCCAATTGTTGTAACATGGACCTGCCGGGAATTGAACCCGGATCTCATCCATGCCATGGATACATATTAACCATTGTACGACAGGCCCTTTTTATTGAGGGAGAGAAGAGATTATAAAGTTTTAGTAAATAAAGGGGATTAATTTTCTTGTTTGTTTTTTATAATTCTTATATTCTTTAAATTGTTTTGATAGAAATTCTTCTTCAACTTTTATTCTATAATTAATTGCTGGAATGAAGAAAATTAAAGTTATTATTAATGCTAAGATATTTGAAAGAGCTAGAGCGAAGCCAGACAATTCTAGAAGGAGGCCTGTATATGAAGGATGGCGAATGTATCTATATGGGCCATGTTGAATTATTTTATGATTTTTTTGTTTTTCTACAATTGGTGTAAAAAATTTTCCTAGAATAAAAATTGAATATTGTCTTAGCAGAAAACCTGCCAAGAGAATTGTTAGACCTAAATAATTTATTGATATGCTAATTTGTCCAATATTTGTATAGGATAAAGCGATAGTTATTATTAAGGGGATTAATATTCCTAAGATGATAAACCACAAAGAGCCTTTATCCTCTTTATTGTTTGAGTATCTTAATAAAATTCTAAGTTCGATTAATAAAATAATTACAAATAAGATTGAGAAAATTGTTGCTGTTAATTCGTCTGGGAAATTTTTTAGGGAGAATAATGTAAATGTCATTAGTTTGGTAATAATTTCCAGATTAAAAAGTTTAGTGTTAGTAAGATATTGATAAAAGACTAGACAATATGATTATATTATCAAATATCCCCTACGCTTTGGTAAACTAGGATTATTATATGTAATTTCATCCAATTCCACCATAAAATAAGTCTTATCGATAAATTAGCATCTGGCAGGTATATCTTGCCCCTTGTATAACTCCTGCCTTTTGCTTTTGTTGTATGTCTACTAATCTTGCCTATTTTAGATATACTATAATCTCTTGTAACATTCAATACATTCATTGTAATAAAATACCTGAATTCCGCAAATTGATATAGTTCCTAATAATAATATATCCACTAGAAATAATTAGCGGTTAAAGATTATATTACATCAAGGGTCAGAGGTTCAAATCCCCTTAGGCTCATTTATTATTCTATTACTAAAAGAAGAGCCATGAGGACAATACCTATCATGAAGGCAATGAGTTGAAGAATAGATTCTGAGAGTTTATCAGAATGTTTATGTAATTCTGGGATTAAGTCAGAGCCTGCAATGTAAATAAAACCTCCAATTGCTAATGGAACGAGAAAAAGTTCAATGTTTTGTGTTATGGAATTTATGTAGCCCGCCATTAATGCCCCAACTAGGGCTGTAAGGGCTGTTAGGAAATTTAGTAGAAGAGCTTTAGATTTTGTGAAGCCTCCATGGATCAAGACTGCGAAGTCTCCAATTTCTTGAGGGATTTCATGCAAAATAACTGCTAGAGTTGTTGCTATGCCTGCTGGAAAAGAGATCAAGTATGAGGATGTAATGATTAAGCCATCTATGAAGTTGTGGACAGCGTCGCCTAATAGGTTAAGATAAGCAAAGGGATGGATATGATTTTTTTGGTTTAGTGGAGCATGACAGTGTTGCCAGTTTATGAATTTTTCTAAGATGAAGAAAATTATTATTCCTGAAAGAATGTAAATTGAGGTATTTAGGTTTAGAGAAGTTTTTTCTGTAATTTCTGGGAGAAGATGAATAAATGCATCTCCTAATAATGCTCCCGCAGAAAAACTGACTAGATAAAGAAGAATTTTGTTAAGTTTTTTTGTATTCATTGATATTGTAAAGACACCTATGAATGAGATTAAGCTGACTAGTAAAACACTTAAAATTGAGTAGAATAGTGTAGATATCATAATTGAAAAAATAATTAGGAGTATTTAAAGCAGTTAGTTCTGAGCTTATTTTGCGATAAGAATCTATACTAAAGCTATGATACCCCAAAGGATTGCTACAACTGCCCAGAGATAGTTTGTCCAATTAGGCCATTTTAAGAATGTGCCTAAACCAATAAGCACGCCGAGTAAAATTGGTCCGCCTGCCGCCATCGTAGCGCTTTCTAAAGCCATTTTTCACCTCCTTTATTTTATTTAATTATTCTGGATTATTAAATGTTTGTTTTTCAAAACCCTTAAGAACCTATCCACATAGACAGGCTCTTAGTCAAAAAATATAGAATTATATCAATTTGCGGAATTCAGGTTATTAATTGGGACAATATTTATATGGTAAAATATTTGAGGATAATTATGGTTTAGAATTATGTTCTTATTAAATATCTAATGCTATAATAAAACCCTTTTTATTAATGAATTCTTTTGTTATTATATGATATTCCTTAAAATTAAGCTTTTCTGCTGTTTTTTTAAGTTTTTGATAATCTCTTTCGCTTCCTTTATGCTTAACTTCTAACGCAGTATTTTGTTCGTTTAGAATAAAATCTATTTCTGCACCACTTCTTTTTTGATAATATTTTATTTCGCCATATTTTCTTAAATTGTGAAAAATGGAATTTTCTAATAGCTTCCCTTCATCACACTTCCCTATATATTTTGCCATCCCATTATCGCAAATATATACCTTTTTTGTGCCGCTTACTTCCCTATCAACACTTCTTGTAAATGGTGAGATAAAGCTGATAAAGTATGTTTTTTCTAAAAAAGAAAGATAAGAATATATTGTTGCTCTTGAGATGCCCATTTCTGATGCTAGTTTTGAGATATCTAATTTTGCTCCTATTCTCTTTAATAAAAGAAGCAGAAGATCTCTAAATGTATTTATTTCTCTGAAATCTGCTAAATTTTGAACATCTTTCTCAAAATAGGATTTGAATATATCAATAAGCAACTCTTGTTTTTTCTCAATTGATTCTGCTAAAACAACCTGGGGAAAACCTCCAAATTCAAGATATTCTTCATAAAACTTCTTTAATTTCTCATACTCTATTTTATTTTTATTTTCATCTTTTTCTTTTAAAGTTTTATAAAACTCCTTTTTTTGCTCTTTAAATATCAAAAATTCTTCAAAATCCAAGGGATAAAGTTCAAATATTATTTTTCTTCCAGCTAAACTCTCTGGAAATAAGTTTTTTAGATAAAAACTGCTTGATCCTGTAAGGAAGAATTTTACATTATAATGATCATATAAATATTTCACTGTTTTTGTTATATCTGGCTTTGCCTGAATCTCATCAATAAATATATATGCTTTTTGTTTATTATCTATTCCAAAAAACCTTAGATTTTGCCAAATATTATTATAATCTTCCTCCTCGAAGATTTTCTGATTAAGAGGGTTTTCTATATCGAGAAAGACTTTATTTTTGCTTTCTATAATGTCAAATATCATTTTAAACAGAGTAGTTTTTCCCACTCTTCTCATACCTGTTACTACTACAATTTCTTTATCTTCTATTTTTCTTATTAATTGACCGAATAGTTTTCTTTTGTACATTTTTAAATTTTGTTTGTCCTTAATAGACATTTTTATATCAAATATGTAAACTAATAGTAGACAGTATTTATAAATCTTTCGTTTAATTGGCTTTTTGTATTAATATTGTTCGCTTCTTTGAAAAGGGAAAAGAAATATAAGATATATCCAATTGCCTCGCTTAATGTAATATTTAGATTGGCCCGGCAACTCTTCGGAATTTTTAACAATAAGCTTATATATTTCCCAGTTGTTATTATCAATGAGAATACTCCTAACAGAGTATCTTGGAGGGGCTTTTATCATAAACCCTCCTTATATTTTCCACTAGAAATAATTGGTGGTTAAAGTTTATATTACATCAAGGTTGCATTTTATGGTTCAGGAATAAAATTTCTGAACACTATGATCCTGCCTGTAGCCCAAGTTAGCACCTTTCATTGATTTGTTTGGGCAAATCTCCCGACACTACTAGGACTTTTTAATACATATTATATGCTTTAAAAATATTATTTAATTTTAGAATAATATTTTGTATTTACTTCATAGTTACAATAAGAGAAAGATTTAAATATTAGAATATTTTCTGAAATTTAGGTAATTATACATAATATACCACGAGAATATACACAATGTCAGACAAAAAAACATTCACATTAACAAAAAAAATAACCAAGTACAGTAAACAGTCAGGTATGGTTATACCTCAATTTTTGGCTTCTGAACTGAAGCCAAGGGCTATTGTTGACATAAGAATTAATGTTATAAATGAGGCGGATGAAGAAGAACATGGAAAAAACATTAACTGAACAAGATAAAGTCAAGATGCTTTATGATTTGATAGGACAAAGAGGGCTTTATGTTAATACCAATTATGATGTTTTTACTCAAAAACCAGAAGAGGTTGCTCTCAATCCAGGTTATAAAGTATCTTTAATTCAAGAAGGAAGTAAAGCTTATGCTTCTCCACTTTTGTTTACTACTTTAACTTCTCTTTTAAATCATGGAACTATGATTATTACAGGTGCACCAGGTATCGGAAAAACTACAGGGGCAGAATTTGCAGGTCATTTCTTTACATCTGTGCCTTTATCAGATATTCTTGAAGCAGAACTAATTGGAAATCCTCAATTGAAAACAGAAGATGTTATAGGAAATCTTGATACTGTGAAAATGGTACATAAAGGAGAAAAAGAAGTTCTTCCTACTAAATTTTTAAAATGTCCTGTAAAGATTTGGGATGAAATTAATAGAACGCCCCCTGATATGCTTTCTTCAGCAATGAAGTTAGTAGATACTGGAAAGGCAGTTTATCAAGGTGTTCTGCTTGAAAGTCCTCCAGGTGTTCTTTTCGCAACTGCCAATTATGCTGATGAAGGAACTTTTCAATTGACACCGCCTTTTTTGGATCGATTTGATGTTGCTGTCATGGTTACAAGCCCTCCAGCATGGGACTTGAAAAAAATTAGAGAAAGAGGAGATGAAAAACTTAATGGAAATCTTGAAAGACTCTTAGTGATTCCAAACCACGCTAAATTAAGTAATGAAGATTTTAAGAGAATTAGAAAGAGAATAGATAGTCTTCCAGAAGAAACACACTACGGTTTAGGCGTTGTTAGTTCTTTTGCTGATTTTGTTTATGGTAGTTTAAGATTTTCAGAAGCCGCAAGTGACAATCTTGCTAGGGCTACTAAAGGAAATGCTTGGCAAATAAATCAAGACAGGGCACCTGCAGGACATTTCACTGATGACCCTTTTACTTACACAGTTAATGAAGAAACTATCAGAAGCGTCAAAAGCATGAACCGATATGCTAAAGCTTTTGCTTGGTTTAATGGCAAGGATAAAGTAGAGCTTGATGATCTTAAAAATGTTTTACCTTATTTATTATGGCATAAAATACAACCAAGCTCAAAGGCGTTAGTTGAAAATCCTAAATATGCCAATGACAGGATTGCTTTTGTTGAAGGATTAATTCAAAAAATTGAAAATGAGTATAGTACTTTAGTAGGAAGTGAGGAACTGAAGTTTTATGCAATTGGTTTGGAAACTATTCGTACAAGAAAGTTGAACGATAAAGATTTAAAGAGTAATCAATTAAGGACTGTAGTGAGAAATGCTATTACAAAAATAGGGAATGTTGATAAGCCCTATGCTCTCAGTCTTGCGAGCCATTTAGCAAGTGAATATAATTCATACATTATGGAATCTCAAAGGAAGGAGAAATAATGACAGACCCAAAACCATTAATTCCTGTAAATTTAAAAGGACTTGAAGAACTTGCAGAAGAATTATTGACGCCAACAACAGTAGTTGAAGCATCTCCAGAAAAGGGAGTAATTCTTGCACCTTCATTTATTAGAGATCCAGAAAATTACATTGGAATTCCTCAATTGAAAAGAGTAATTGCAAAAAAGGAATCAGATAAAAATCTCCAATGGGAACCAACTATAAGGGCTCTTGCAAGCCGAGGCGCATATCATATGCCCAATATACCAGAATTTATGACGCATTTCTTTAATGTGAGAGAAGCTGCTCAAGGTAAGAAACCATTGTATGATGGAAGAGGAAAACCCCTCAAAAGAGAAGAATCAACCAATCTTTATAATTATTTTACTACAGCTTTTGAAGGGGGATGTTGGACATGGCTGGATGCAAAGTTTGTAAAAGGCAAAGGATTTAAGAAACTCGATCTTCAAACTAATCATAGAGTCGATGCAAGTGGAAATCTTACTTTCCAGCAAGTACCTTTAGAAGAATGCGTTTGGGAAGACGTTTATGTTGATCTTATACAAGATAAATTTAATAAACAATATTTGCCAACTGCACAACAAAAATCAGCAGACCAGAATTATAAAGTTAATCAAAATATCTACTTTTTCCATCCAAGGAAAGACGCTATCGCGTGGTTCGTCACGGGTTCCGTTTGGGCTTGGCTTTACTGCGACGGGGATCCGTCTGGCTCCGTTGCTTGGCTCGGGGTATTTTTATGCGCCGAAGGCGCTGCGCAAAAAATTAATGGAGGTAAAAAATGACAGACCCAAAACCATTAATTCCTGTAAATTTAAAAGGACTTGAAGCATTAGCTAATGAATTGCTTTCACCTGTAAAAACCGATAAGGAAACCCAAAATAGTGTAACACCTCCAACTCTTAAAAATCCTGCTTCATATATTTTTCTTCCAGAAAGAACTCATGGAAGTTATTCATACCCAAACACATGGGTATCTAAAAAAAGACTAGGGTTTAACAAGGACGTAGAAGAAATTGCGAAGAAACTCAATTTAACAGTACAAAATACCGCAAAAGAAAAAGATGGACATGATTATATTGGTTCGATAAATCATAAACAATCTCTAGATATTAATGAAGCATTAGGGAATATCACACTTACGCAACGCCAGTACATTGATTTATTTCTATTATTAAAATCAGGAAATGTACTTGACGGGAATACAGCAAGGGTAAGTAAATCTGATATAGAAAGTATCCTCGATGAAATGCTAGGAAAAAGAGATCCCGGGAGGTCAGAATGGACAAGTAATAAGTTTAAGGATGTAAGAGGCACACTTAATATTATTTACCCTGTATTCAAAGGCGGAAAGTGGCAGGAAGTTACAGAACCTTTAGAGCACTATGTGAAGGAAAGTTGCTATGTTGATTTAGCAAGTTTCAACAGGCAAGGAATGCCAACAAGAAAATCCACAATACAAAAATATAAATTTGGAGAAAATATTTATTATTACCCTCCAGTTGACTGTGCTGTCGCGTGGTTCTACGCGGTTTCCGATGGGGCGTGGCTTAGCTGCGGCAGGGGTCCATCTAACTCCTATACTGGGCTCGGGGTACGTCCGTCGCGCACGAGCGTGCAACGGCGCGCACGAAAATTTAGGAGATAACTATGAAAACTTTAAAAGATAAAATAAATATAGGAACATCATGGAAGAAAGCTCTTGCGAGTTGGAATCATCCTGCTATTCCTCAAGTTATCGTTCCAAAAGCAGAAGAAATGGAACAGTTAGGAGAAATAGGTGCAATATTACAAGGGCAACTTGCATTCATGAAATATCCTGAATTTCAGACCTATGCAAATTTAGAAAATATTGTAAGCTCATTACAAGAAAATCCTCAACGTGGTTTAGATGCAATTATGAAGCACGAAGCAGGACATCGCTTTTGTCCTTATGATATAGTCACTATGTTGATTTTAAATCATACAGTAACTAAAGCCTTAGAGGGCAAAGTGAAAGAACCTAAAGCACAAGCGCATACAGTTATGAATCTTTATACAGATATGTGCCTTAACACCCTACTTGTACAACAAGGTGATCAGGATATTCCTTGGGCATACCAACAGTTGAGTAAGGATAAAACAGAGAGTCGTTTTTGGAAAGTATATGGAAAGAGCATGGAATTAGCATGGAAAAAAGAGATTCTTCCACAGAATACTTCGCTTAATCAACAAGAGATACAAACCGCAGAAGCTTTAAGTAAATTATTTGAGAGCAGTTTCTTTGATAAAACTGCATGGAAATATGGAATAGAACAGTATGCACAAATTATGAGTCCTTTCTTAGAAGAACCTCCTAAAAAAAGAGGAAAGGGAAAAGGCAAAGGGCAAGGTACAGGGAGACCATCAACAGGCTTTGATGATATGACTTCGAATATCCCTAAGACTCTTGATGAAAGAACAAAAAGAGAACTTGCAAAAAGACTTGCAGAGATTGGGAGTAATGGATTGCCTAAAAATCCACAAGGAATGAAAGAGTACAAAGAAATGATGGCTGGATTTGAACAAGGCGATCCTGTAAAAGCTAGCATTGAATTTTATGATATGCTTTCAAATGCGTATGAAGTAAGTTTTGCCACTCGTCCATTTGGAAAACAAAAACTAAGTCCCTTTCAGCCTACTAAATGGTATCCTTCTATGAGTATAGAACAATTAGATATTTATCATTCTTTACAAGAAGGAGGAAGACTCATTCCTGGTGTTAATACATATGCGTGGAATAACAGAAGAAGAGAAACTTACGGACTAGAAGAAATTATTCCTAATTTAGATATTTATATTGATAGTTCAGGAACTATGCCCAATCCCGTTGAAGAAATAAGTCTTCCTGTTTTATCAGGTTTTGTTGTCGCAAAGAAAGCTCATCGCAAGGGAGCGAAAATCAGAGCAACAAATTTTAGTGGGGAAGGACAATTTGAAACTCAAAAAATGACTCGTGAACTTTATTCTATATTTAAAAAATTAGTTACTTATTTTAATGGGGGGACGGTTTTCCCTACCGAGGCTCTTCTTGAAGTATCTGATCCTAAACAAGCTATTATTATTACTGATACATTCTTAGGAAATACTGAAAATACTGCACAAGCAATAAGTGAATTAAGAAAAAGAAATCCTAAAAATAAAGTTACTATTTATGCTATACACCAAAGTGCAAATGGGGAACAACTAAGAAGTGCAGGAGCAGAAGTGATTTACGGTACATCTACAGATATTTTCAAAAAAGTTATAGGAAAAGCAGACGAGGTGTATGTAAAATGACAGACCCAAAACCATTAATTCCTGTAAATTTAAAAGGACTTGAAGAACTTGCAGAAGAATTATTGACGCCAACAACAGTAGTTGAAGCATCTCCAGAAAAGGGAGTAATTCTTGCACCTTCATTTATTAGAGATCCAGAAAATTACATTGGAATTCCTCAATTGAAAAGAGTAATTGCAAAAAAGGAATCAGATAAAAATCTCCAATGGGAACCAACTATAAGGGCTCTTGCAAGCCGAGGCGCATATCATATGCCCAATATACCAGAATTTATGACGCATTTCTTTAATGTGAGAGAAGCTGCTCAAGGTAAGAAACCATTGTATGATGGAAGAGGAAAACCCCTCAAAAGAGAAGAATCAACCAATCTTTATAATTATTTTACTACAGCTTTTGAAGGGGGATGTTGGACATGGCTGGATGCAAAGTTTGTAAAAGGCAAAGGATTTAAGAAACTCGATCTTCAAACTAATCATAGAGTCGATGCAAGTGGAAATCTTACTTTCCAGCAAGTACCTTTAGAAGAATGCGTTTGGGAAGACGTTTATGTTGATCTTATACAAGATAAATTTAATAAACAATATTTGCCAACTGCACAACAAAAATCAGCAGACCAGAATTATAAAGTTAATCAAAATATCTACTTTTTCCATCCAAGGAAAGACGCTATCGCGTGGTTCGTCACGGGTTCCGTTTGGGCTTGGCTTTACTGCGACGGGGATCCGTCTGGCTCCGTTGCTTGGCTCGGGGTATTTTTATGCGCCGAAGGCGCTGCGCAAAAAATTAATGGAGGTAAAAAATGACAGACCCAAAACCATTAATTCCTGTAAATTTAAAAGGACTTGAAGCATTAGCTAATGAATTGCTTTCACCTGTAAAAACCGATAAGGAAACCCAAAATAGTGTAACACCTCCAACTCTTAAAAATCCTGCTTCATATATTTTTCTTCCAGAAAGAACTCATGGAAGTTATTCATACCCAAACACATGGGTATCTAAAAAAAGACTAGGGTTTAACAAGGACGTAGAAGAAATTGCGAAGAAACTCAATTTAACAGTACAAAATACCGCAAAAGAAAAAGATGGACATGATTATATTGGTTCGATAAATCATAAACAATCTCTAGATATTAATGAAGCATTAGGGAATATCACACTTACGCAACGCCAGTACATTGATTTATTTCTATTATTAAAATCAGGAAATGTACTTGACGGGAATACAGCAAGGGTAAGTAAATCTGATATAGAAAGTATCCTCGATGAAATGCTAGGAAAAAGAGATCCCGGGAGGTCAGAATGGACAAGTAATAAGTTTAAGGATGTAAGAGGCACACTTAATATTATTTACCCTGTATTCAAAGGCGGAAAGTGGCAGGAAGTTACAGAACCTTTAGAGCACTATGTGAAGGAAAGTTGCTATGTTGATTTAGCAAGTTTCAACAGGCAAGGAATGCCAACAAGAAAATCCACAATACAAAAATATAAATTTGGAGAAAATATTTATTATTACCCTCCAGTTGACTGTGCTGTCGCGTGGTTCTACGCGGTTTCCGATGGGGCGTGGCTTAGCTGCGGCAGGGGTCCATCTAACTCCTATACTGGGCTCGGGGTACGTCCGTCGCGCACGAGCGTGCAACGGCGCGCCGCGAAAAATTAGGTCTGTTGCTCAATTTTATTCACCTTTCATAAATTTTAGCATTATTACTGAAACTCAAACTTTCAGTACAGCCTCCTGTTTGGTATTCTAGTTTCACTTGTTTTTCATTCTCCATTTTTACTAAGATTCTTCCACTTGGAACTTTATTGAACTGGTCCTGATTATTAGCATCATAACAATAAACATTTCCATCGGCTTTGACATCCTCAAATTTTCTATTTATTATTCCAGAATTTGCAGGAATGAATTTCCATCTTAGGCCAGTTTCTGGAACAATTACTCCTCCAATAGAGAGCACAGCTCTTTCTGGCTTGACATTATCATATCCAAAAAATGCGTGCTTTACCCAATCTCCTCCATAGTACTCTCTAGAATCTCCATAAAACCAATTTCCCTGCAATGTTCCAGGAATATCATAATATATTTTGCCACAATTTTTGCTATCTCCTTGTAATAATGAATAATATTTGGCTTTCAATTCAGGGGTATAATAATCAAACGGACATTGAATATGTAATGTTCTCTCAGCATATCTCTCTTTATTAACAAAATTGTGTTCTGTACGTAAGTCTATAGTTCCAAAATCAAAGTTTCCTTGTAATCTTCCGACTTCTCCCATATATGTTCCTTTCTTAAAAGGTTCTAATACTTGAACGAGACAGTTATTATTTGTGCTAGTTCCACTTGGACATTTATAATTATCAACAATTTTTTGTATTTCAGGAGATAATTTTTTTACATGATTGAAATAACCAATTACATCCTTGCAAACTGCAAAATAAATTGTATCATCTTCAGGATCTTGTGTAAAACCGTGTGCAACAGTAATATGGGTTATCCATGCATCTGCTGGAAGATATAAAGGAAGAGTTTGTGTGCTTTCTCTTGGAAGATTAAGATGAGTGTAAAGATGATTTGTTGGAATAGTATGGCCTGGAGGATCAACATTTCCTAAAGGTGTAATCTCTCTAATTTTGACAGGATCAATATAAGTCTCCGTATATAAAACAGTTGTGCAATCTGGAAGGTTAGCTCTTTCACTTTCCATAGGAATTTCAACAGCTTTCCGATATTGCGGTCTTTGCCTATCATTGGTTTCCTTATGAGGATATGAATCAGAAGAATCGGATATATTTTCTTGATTTTTTTCCCGTTGTTCTTTTGCAAAATCTTGCTGTTGTCTCTCAAGATTGGCAGAAGTTTGTTGCGATAGTTTCTTATCAGTATTTACATTTTTTAAGAAAAATACTCCAATAACTAAGACAATAACAAAACTAATCACAATCAAAAATATAACGCCCTTTTTCATCTTTTGAATAAGAAA
>CAYJSG010000007.1:0-23158 GCA_964372815.1 Candidatus Woesearchaeota archaeon | reverse complement strand
GGGGAAAATCTTAGAAATTCTTTAGAAATTATAAATTTAGAACCAGAGATCTTAGAAGAAGCATGGAACCTGTTTAAAGATCAAAAACAAACCAAATTCAGCTTTACCGACTGTACTATTCTTGCCATCATGAGAGAGAATATAATAAATAGCCTCGCAACATTTGATAAAGATTTTCTAGAGATTGAAGATATCAAAGTCATCCACTAACTATTTAAACCATTTCTGTCTAATATAAAAATGAGCAGGCAAGAACAAATAATAACAGAAAGATTAAGAAAATTAAAGGAATTAAAAGAGCAAGGTATAAATCCTTATCCATATCATTACGAAAAGAGGCATTCAGCTCAAGAACTGCAAGAAAAATATCGCTCTCTGAAAAAAGAACAATATAAAAAAGAAAAAATAAAAACAGCTGGAAGATTGTTAACAACGAGAGATTTGGGAAGAATAATATTTGGAACAATACAGGATAGCACGGGAAATATCCAAATTGTCTTGCAAGAAAAAGAAACTCCCCAAAATACGATGGATTTTTATAAAAAATACATAGATTCAGGCGACTTTATAGGAGTTGAGGGAACAGTATTTAGAACGAAACGAGGAGAATTATCCATATTGACAAAAAGTCTAACTCTTCTCTCTAAATCTCTTCTTCCATTGCCGGAAAAATGGCATGGATTACAGGACAAGGAAGAGAGATACAGAAAACGCCATTTAGACTTAATCATAACACCGGAAGTTAAGGAAGTTTTCCTAAAAAGAGAAAAAATTATAGATTATATAAGAGAATTTTTAAAAACGAAAAGTTTTCACGAAGTTGACACTCCTTACTTGCAGACAATTTATGGTGGAGCTAATGCAAAACCGTTTAAAACACATCTCAATGCTCTAGATATTAATTTGTACTTGGCTATTTCCCCAGAATTATATCTAAAAAGATTAATAATTGGAGGCTATGAAAAAATTTTTACAATTGCAAGAAATTTTAGAAACGAAGGAATTGACCGCTGGCACAATCCTGAATTTACAATGATGGAAATCTATCAAGCCTACGCAGATTATAATGATATGATGGATTTATTTGAAGATATTTATTTTTACGTAATAAAAAAGTTATATAATAAAACAAAAATAAAATTTAAAGATAAAGAGCTAGACTTCAAAAAGCCTTGGATAAGGCTTACAATGAGAGAAGCAATAAAAAAATATGCAAAAATAGATGTAGATAAAATTTCAGAAAAAGAGTTAAAAGATTTTGTAGAAAAAAATAAAATAGAAACAGGAGGAGATAGTTGGGGGCTGTATGTTCAAGCAATATTTGAGCATTTCTGCGAAAAAAATTTAGAGCAACCAACCTTTATTTTAGATCATCCACTAGAATCAACTCCGTTATGTAAAATCCATAGAAATGATAGATTATGCCGGACAATTGAGAGATTTGAGCCATTTTGTATGGGAACAGAATTAGGCAATGCGTATTCAGAATTAAATGATCCAATTTTACAAAAAAATTTATTAGAAAAACAGCAAAAATTGTTATCCGCGGGCCAAGAAGAAGCGCATCCTTATGATAAAGAATTTGTAGAAGCATTAGAAGTTGGAATGCCGCCGACAGGTGGTTTAGGCTTGGGCATTGACAGAATGGTAATGCTTTTAACAGGCCAGGAATCAATCCGAGATGTAATTCTATTCCCTTTTATGAAACCGGACAAATAGATAGATTTAAAAGAAAAAAAAGAGGTATAATAATATGACTGTGGATATAAGCTTAATAATAAAAAGCAAGATAAAGTCTGCTGTTCCTGACTTAAATGTAGCAAGTGAAGTAGCAGATGCCTTAAATAAAAAAATCCTTGAACTGTTAGAACAAGCAGCAAAAAGAGCCAAACTAAATGGCAGAAGGACATTACAAGCAAGAGACTTGTAACCTTCACAAAAAGATGAAAAGGTTAATTTTCTTCTTACTAACAATAGTCTTATTACAACAAGCATCAGCATACACTTATCTTAATATTTATATCGAAGAAAACGGTATAGCTACATTTCTAGGAGAAACATCTGAAAGTTTACAACTCCCTGAAAATATTTCTATAGAACAAGGAATTATTAAAGGTTCAACTCAATTATTGACAAATAAACAAGGAGAGTTATGGAATTTTTCCTACACTTTAAAAAGTGCAGATATAAATCTAATTCTCCCAAAAAATGTAATTTTAAAATCAATCTCAAATCTCAATGCAGAAATATCAATAGAAAAAGATCAAATCTCGATATACTCAAAAGACAATATAGAGATAACTTATACAATAAAGGAAGATAATAACCTCTCCTTTCCTTTATTAATACCAATAATAGCACTATTGATAATCATATTATCTTCTACATATTATCTAATAAAAATAAACAAGAAAAACTATAAAGGACAGGATAAACTAGAAATAATAAAACAAATATTATCAAAAAGAGAAAATTTAATTCTGGAAAATTTAAAAAAGGCAGGAAAAATAAAGTCTTCTTATTTAAGAAATCTAACACAACTCCCAAAGGCTTCTTTCTCTCGCTACATCCACAATTTAGAAAAGAAATTCCTAATAAAGCGTTCAGGCGAAGGCAGGAATAAATTTGTTGAGTTATTAGAAAGATGAAGTTCCATCTAAAGTTCCATTTTCGTTCCACCTAACTTAAAAATACTCTTTTTTCTAGAAAAGATCATGAAAAACAGAAAGGAGCACGACGCAATGAAGCAACCAAAAGGAGGTATAATAGAATGAAAGCACAAATCTTAATTATAACTCTGCTCATAGCGAGCATCTTTGCAAGTTCTCTTGCTTTAGGCAAGATAGATAAATTAAGCGAAATAAAAGCTAAAACAATCTGCAAAGTTCTTAAGGGAGATGCGAACAACGACGGAAAGATTGATATTTCTGACTCTGTCTTTATTAACATGCATCTTAAGGGAGAAGCAAAAATTGAATGCCCTAATAATGCAGACTTAAACGCAGATGGCCAAATTACAGAACAAGACAGAGATTATCTCTTAAATTACTTGTTCAAAGGCGGTCCGGCACCTGTCGAAATGGTTAAGCAAGTCAAGCAGCCTAAAGAACAAGAACAAAAAATAATAAAGGCTGAAGAAAAACAGCAATTTCTGATAAACAAGCCGGAACTTAAAGAAAAAGAAATAGGAGAAATAAAAATCAATAAAGTCGAAAAAGATAAGACTTTAGATAAAATAAAATCTTTTGAAGAAAAAAAAGTCGGTTTTACAAAAACGTATGATGGTTTTGGCCAGATAACAAATGAAAATTCTGGCTATAGAATCTCTGCTTTCTGGACATTACAAAAATTCTTCGATAATAAAAAGGTAGAAGAAAAAGCATTTGGAAAACTTAATATTGGAGATATCAGAGTTTTTGACTTAATCTTAAACGAAAGAACAGAAAACAACTTTGAATTTCTAGTTGAAGAAAATGGACAAGATATAGGAAAATTAAGCCTAATAAAAAAAGCAGATTTGAACAGCCTAACACTCTGGACAGGAAACTTGTTATTTACATCAACTGAACTTTCTGGAACATGGAAAGTCGAGCTGACTACAGATTATCTAGTTGTCAGTCCTGCATCTTTCGCAGATAAACCAGAAGCAACAAATCAGAAGCAAGTTATCAAAAATAATATCGAACAGGAAAACTGCAATTTCAATCTAGGAGATGCTAATACAGATGGAAAAACAGATATTTCAGATGCTGTTACAATAAACCTGTATCTATTAGGTGAGAAGGAATTGCAATGTCCTAATAAAGCAGATTTAAACGCAGATGGCCAAATTACAGAACAAGATAGAGATTATCTCTTAAATTACTTGTTCAAAGGAGGTCCGGCACCTGTCGAAATGGTTAAGCAAGTTAAGCAAGTTAAACAACCTAAAGAACAAAATCTTGTTAATAAACAAATTATTCTTGAACCAATCCAGCCTGAAAAACAGAAAAATCAAGACAAACCTGTAAAGGGCTTTTTGGCAAAACTTGTAGAATTTTTGTTTGGATAATTGTTTCTTTTATTTATTTTTTTCTTTTATTTCTTGTTTAGTTTTCTCATAAGATTCTGCTCTACTGCAGATCTTAACTTATTTCTGGATAAGAAAAAAAGTATTAGTGGCAGTCTATTTAAACCAATCATCTTTAACTTCAAAGCCTAAAATCCCCATTTCATTCATTTTTCTTCTATTCTTTATCATCCATCTTTGCAAAAACAATCTGGCAGTAAAATTAATTTTCATTCTGGCATGAAAATAGCCGTTTTTTACAAAAACATTTTTATTTCTTTTTTTGAATTCCAAAGAATTTTTTTCCATTTTAATTGGAGGGCCTAATTTTACAACTTCTTTTTTAGCTTTTAAGACAATATAAAAATTACTTTCCTGCCCATTAAGATATTCAAACTCTTTATTAAAGATAAAAAAATAATTTCCTAATTCTCTTTCTAAGAACTTAGAAAATTTCTTCATTTTAGTTCCTGCTATATCGCCTGGCTGTTTATCTGTATAGAGTTTAATATATAACAATTCGGCTTTTCTTGTTTTTGCTAATCTTTTGAGCTTCTCTTCATTTATCCTAACTGTCTGAAAGAATTTTAAAGATGGAGCCTTTATAAATTTTCCAGATCTTTCCTGAAATTTTTCGAATGTTTCTTTAGACAGTGCAGCAAGGATATTCCTTTCTTTAAATGTTGGGTCTACTAAAACAATCGGGCTGCGTAATTTGGACTCGTTCATTTCAAATAAAATGTCAGATCTTTTCTTGTATTTTTTTTCTATGTCTATTATAATTCTTTCTTTAATAAAAGCCAGAGATTTAAGCATTTTTTCGAAAGATTTATAATAAATAATTAAACATTCTAATGCGTATCCAGAAAAGCCCTGAATGTAGCTTTCAGCACCGTAAACTCCTTGAGATTGACAGAATTTTTTAGCCAGTATTATTTCTTCTGCTAATTTTTTGTTGATCTTATTCTTTACGTAATTTACATGAAAGTAACTTAAATCAGTAACATTTCTAGCAGTTTTAGGCTTTTTAATTTTGTAAACTGGTATGAGTTCAAAAAGAACATTTGATTTTGATAATCTAAAATAATCTCTACTACCATGAATTTTAATAAATGTGAGAAATAATTTATTTGCTATATTACTGACTATTTTTTCTAAAATTGATGAAATATCCTGAATTTTCCAATCAAATCTGATAAATATATCTATGTCATATTCATCTTTTTTAAAAATTGTTCCCTTTGCAAAGCTGCCCCCTATAAAAGGAGATGCATTGATTTTTTGCTCTTTAATTTCTTCATTTAAGTTTTGCATAATAACTTTTGTTTCTTTTTTTAAGTAATCTAGAGTTTTCTTATCTAGAACTGATTCTTTTTTTTGCTCTTTTATGATTTGCTTTATGCTCATTATCTTAGAAGGGGATATTTGTTTTTAATTGTTGTTATTTCTTTCTTTGTTTTTTTCAGGAAGCGAACTTGTAAGGTCTATTATATATTTTCCGTCTTCTAGTTGATAAACTTGAGGCTTTGCTGAAAATAATTTTGACAAATCTATAAGATATTTTCCTTCTTTTATAACTTTTACACTCTCGAAATCGAGAAATATTGGTGTTTCTTCATCCTCTATACCTGCTATTTCACGAACATCCCGCTCAATTTGCTTTTTTTCTTCTTCTGTAAGAATGGTTTCTTCTTGTATTTGAGCTATCTTTTCTTTTTTAATATAGAAGAAAAATTTGCTTTTACATTCAGAACAGCCATTTATTATTTCCTGCGCTCCGTCGTCATATAATTTAGTGCAATGGACACATTTGTAGGGCATGAAGAATAATAAGATTATTAGTTAATAAATATTTATATGAAAAATATTAACTCAAGAGTAATTCAATTTTTCTAGGGTCTTTTTTTATTTCCTTTATAATTGATGCGGGTCCTATAACTGTCAGGGCGCTATTGTCTCCTACCAAACGCTTTGCAATGCCATATTTGAATTTTACAAAAATGCTCTGTTCTTTGGTATTTGGCTCAATTACCGCTAATTCTATTCCCTTGAAACTTCTTATATGGTCTACCATAACCATTGTATCTTATATCAGCCTCGATTCTTCTTCGGCTCTTAATCTTCCATGCAGAATTACAATCTTATTACTTAAGATGAGGTTTAATATTTTTCTAACTCTTTCTGAAATAGATAAATCTTTAACCTCTGTAAATGGCAAGACCTGAATTCTTAATCCTCTCATTTTTAAGTTTTTTGTCATTTTCTTAGATCTTTTTTGTTAAAGTGAAAAGTGATTCATAAAATTCATCCATGTTTGTTCCCTCTTTTGCTGAAATGCCGACAACATCATATTCTGGGAATGCTGCCTCTATCTTCTTAATATTTGCTTTTTTTAAATCTATCTTATTTGCTACTATTAACACGGGAATTTTTCTGGCTACTAGATTTCCTATAATTGTTATGTTTACTTGAGAGTAAGGATTTTCTGATGAATCTAAAACAATTACCACTGCGTCCATATCGTCAAGCCATTTTATTGATTCTATTATCCCTTGGGTTGCTTCTTTGGCACGTTTTTTAGCCTCTGTTCTTTTGAGCCCATAGTTTAGAAAGTCTTCATAATCAATTTTTGTTGCTATTCCAGGTGTATCGACAATTTTGAAGGTTAATAATTTTCCCTTATATTTAATCTCAACTCTTTCCTTAAATTGAACATCTCTTGTTTCATGAGGTATTTTGCTTACAGTCCCTATTTCTGTGCCTGTCCAATCTTTACAGATCCTATTCGCTAAACTTGTTTTGCCGCTATTTGGAGGCCCATAAAAACCTAGTTTAATATTATCTTTTCTTCTAAATACTGCTCTAAGTATTCTCTTCGAAAAATTTTTTAGTATTTTTATCATGTATCTTATAGGTTTGGGCGTTTAATAAATTTTGCGTTTAAAGGTAGATATTGTCTTTTTTCAAGTTCCCTTTTAATTTTTAAGTTTTCAAATGGTTTGAATATGGGGATTTCCCACATTCCGGTACGTTTTCCTTCCAGCTTTCTTATAGCGTATATAATCTGTTCTTTTTTCCAACCCGCGTTTTTAAGCTTATTTTTAATCTCTGAATCTGAAAGTTCTGCTGCTCTGGAATTATATATAAAATTGATTAAATTATGCAAGTCCTCTCTATTTTTAAATAAATGACTTTCGTAATTTCTTTTATACCACTCCTGTAAAATTAAATAAGAGATCAAGAAAAAAGCGAAAACTATGGCTAACCAGAAAAGTAATTTTCCTCCTGGAAATCCCGGCTTGCATTTTGGATCATCTGGGGGGCAGAATTCTTTTCCATCATCTATAATTGAAAAAACAGATATATCTGGAGAGATATATGCTCCTAAGGATTCCAGTTCTATTTCATCTTCTATTAATATGGTAAATTTTTTGACGTCAGACAAATCAATATATGCGCCTGAACCATCTGAAACTGGCTGTTGTGATTGATTGGTCTCGAAGATAATGCCTTCAAAAGGGTAATTTATAAAGAGATATGCCTGATCAGAAATAGTGCTTTTTTTATTAATATTTAATGTGAATGTGGTGGCCAAGTTGTCTACGCTATTATCTGAAACTGCTGAAATATGCTTAAATTCTGCATCAGCGTCATAGTTTTCGCTCATCCAAGATATTATTCTCTTTCTTAACCCTTCTTCGTCCTCAATTTCATGTTTAGATATTTCTTCTAAAAAGTTTACATTAATATTCTCAAATCCAACTGCCAGGGGCAGTTTTCCCTCTTTTGTTATTGTAATTCTTTTGGGAATCTTTAATTTTAACAATTCATTAATTATATAAACAAATTCTTCATCGGTATTGGATAATGAAAAATTAGATTCTAGTTTTTTAAATGATTCATTTATTTCCTGAATATTTAATTTTTCTAATATTTTATCTGCTATCCATGGCTGGAAGTTTTTAAGTTGATTAGTAATATTAACTAGTCGTGAGTTGTATTCTTTAATTGTTAAGTCTGCTGACTCTTTTGGATTTCCTACTATTATTGTAAATTTCTTAATTGCGATTATTCCATCTTTGCGCTTCAATGTGACTTCTAGGTTAAATGTGCCTTGGGAGGGATATGTGTGTGAAATTCTTTTTCCTGCTGCTTCTTCTGTTTTTCCGTCGCCGAAATTCCAGGTTGAAGAAGTAACATTGTAAGAGGTTATTACTTCGAAAATTGTATTTAAACCAATAAGAGCTAGTTTTGGATTAATATCGAAATCGAAGCTTTCTGAAACATTTATTCTTTCCTCAAATAAGAGACGATTGTTAAAGAGCAATCTAAACATGTTCTCCTTTGATGTTAATGGTATAGTAAATTTTGCATTGGCTAAATCCAATTTTAATGCATTGGATGTTATTTCTATTGGCGCCCGCGTTAATTCATAAATCTGCCGATATTGTCCTCCTGCGACGGAAAGTCCGCCATCTCTAAATCTAAGGTCTATATCTGAAATTTTAATTTTTTGAGCAGGACCTGTTATTGAAATTGGTATTAAACATTTTGGATCGCATTTTACTCCATTTTCAGACTTTGGATACTTTTCTGTTAAGTATTCATAAATATAATCTTCTAACGTTATGCTGAATAAAGAGTCAAATAAGGTAGAATTTATTTCCATTGATGTTTTGTCATATTTTAACGGCTTTGCAAAAATTTCAAAATCTCTAGATGGGTTGCCGCAAATTGGATTTTTATTTTCTGCTCTTATTTGGAAGTCTGGACCGTTTGAAGCATAATTCCTGGAAGTTATACAGACAGTGAAGTTTGTTTTGATTGGAGAACTGTATTTAATAATGCAATCTAAATCCTGTTCCTGTGCTGTCATATTTGGCAGGACACAGGAAAAAGTATTCTCTTTTGCATATAATTTCATTTCTAACATTCCAGAGCCCTTTGTGCTGTTCCTGATTCTTGCTCCTATTCTATATGCTGGAGCAGGATTGATAGTTATATCTTCGCATAGCTCAAAATTTTCTATTATGACCTCTGTATATTCTGCTAAGGATGAATTAAAACAGCCGGTGGATTTCGATGCACAGGTTTCATCTTTATAAGTTGTACTTGTTAGTAAATTCTGCTCCGAATTTAAGAAATTAATTATCAAGGGGGTGCTGCAAGATTCTGTGAGGTCTGATTCTATTTTAAATTTTAGAGAGCTAATTTCTTCTATGTCCCCTCCTGATATTTGCAATCCCAAAACTTTTGAATCTTCAAGATTAAAATCTGATAAACCAGATCCTAGAGTATATTGCTGCGTGCAATTGTTAGTTGTGCATTGAAAATCTTTATCTGAATTAAGATTGTTTGCTTTAAGCAGATTGATTAAAGTGATATTGCCGAGAAAATTAGAGCTGAATAAAGAACTTGCTGGTTCATTAAAAAGGGTTAGATTTATGTATCCTTTTATTGTTTCTCCAGCCCTATAAAATTTTTGAATTTTATAATCGTTTTTTTCGTATCTGGCATTTACTAGACTTAAAGTTATAGACAGAGCTATTAGCAAGGATATTATTATGATTCCTCTTTTTTTCATTAATATATAAGAGAAATGATGTTTAAAAATCTGACGACTTTTTTGTTTTGATATTCCTGATTAATAATATAATGTAAATTAACGCAAGGGTCGTCATACTAATTAAAAATTGTATTGTTCCAAATAAAGGCAGAATTATTGTCGGCGCGCCGCAGAATATTTGTGTTTGTTCATTTACACATTTAGTTCTTTCTGCAATTGCCCTATCTTTTTCTTCTCCATTAGGCAGGGCGTTTATACAATTAGAAGGATTCTCTGAAAAGACCCTCTTAGAATCTAATGTCTGCTGATCATTAGAACATTCTCCATACTGATAACCAGTTTGGCAGGAATAGCTGCAAGCTGAACCTCCTGGAGGATTAACAGTATCTGTTCTATCGAAAGCACAGCCTAGATTATTATTCCATTTGCAAGAGCAAGTTGTTCCTGGCTGATTACAATATACTGCATTGTATTCTCCCTCTTCTTTATATCGCTTCCGGCCACTAGATGTATCTTCGTTACATGCCTTCTCGTTTTGTTCGGCATTATAGCTGTTAAGGCTGAGTATATAATCATCTTGATTGTAGGCCTTGCAACCTGTGTATTGTGGTGGCTGTACTGCGATTTTTGTGACTTTTAATTCTCCACTAAAACGATTTGCTGAAGGAAGAGACTGAATTGATGCTTTAAATATTAATTCCAATATTCGATCATTTTGGTCATTTAATTCTGTTGAATCGCCTCCTATAAAATCTGATTCTGATATTGTCCAAATTACTGATGCAACGCCAGTGGCATCTGCAGGAACAACTTCTGCTGGCTTTGCTATTAGACTATTTCCTCCAAGATCTTTCTCGTAAATTTCAAATCTAATTTGTGCTCCCGGCAGTGATCCTGGAGGAAGACCTGCTACTTTGGCAATTAATTTTACCTTGTTACTTATTTCTACTGTTTGACCTTCTATATTTGAACCTACCTCGTTTGCCCAATAAGCTTCGGTTACTGTAGGTGAAATTGGAGGACTAACTGTAACTGCTTTACAGCAGATTATATTTGTATAGATAAGAGGAGGGGCAGCTTTTTCTAAATGGGCATTTGTTGAAAAAGAAAGCCGGACTACTGAGGTTTTTCCTGCCGGGCAGGATGATGTTGTTGCTAATTCGCATTCTTTAAGGCCACTATAACAAACATTTGTTGTATATGCTGTTCTAGATGGATCTTCTGCGTTGGCGTTTGTTGAGGAGCTTAGTTTTAGAACTAAATTGTTCGCATTACATGTGTGACTGTTTACATCAGGCACGTAACTAGAACTTGGAAAGAGTTCATTAAAACAAATTGGTTGTCCAGTGCTTTTATAGGCGATTTGTGTTGCTAACTCTGCGTGAGCGTTTGTTGAACTTGAGAGTCTTAAAATTACAAATCTATCGTTCCCACATTCTGGTACCTGCGCGATTACAAAGCTTGAATTTATAGATAATAATACAATTATTACTATAAATACTAAAATGAATTGGATGCCTCTTTTCATATTCAATTGAGAGAAAAGAAGTTTATAAAGATTTTGAATTGATTAATGTGACTCTTCCCAGACAAAGATTTTTACAAGCTTTGGTGTTGGATTTGGGACATTTACGGCAGTTCCTATTATTCTTTCTTCTGAATAAATTGGGCCTTGTGCATTATTTGGATACCTTCCTAATGTGCAAAGTTCATTTAGATTACAAATTTTAGCTTCCTTTTTTAGTGAGGGAAGTCTATCTTTGATCTTATCTTCTATGTCGCGTTCTGCCGATTGCCCTTTAACAATTTTAGCTCTTAATTCTCCATCTTTAGCTACTTCGTCCAGTATTTGCCTAAGTTTTCTTGTTATGTCTTCTTTTTCTAAAGGAGGAGATTTACGTGAAGCTACAACTAAGATTACGGCTAGTATTAAAAGTATTGAGATAACTGCTTCAATTATTCTAAATAAACCTCTTTTGTTTACCATATTGTAACTTTCAAATCCGCGAATCCTGTTCTGCCATCTGAACGTAAAACGTCTACTCTTTCTTCTTTAGAATAAATATCGATGTCTTCTGGAGCAGTTTTTTTATTGACTGGTACTATTGTGAAATCACTAAGCACTAAATAAAAGACAAAATTTATTCTTGGTAGCTTGAATCGTGTTTTAAGATCCTCATAGTTATTATCATAAGAATTCACTAATTCTTTCATTTTATCTTCAGAAATTAGGTCAATTTCGTTTGATGAGATTATTTGTGGTTCTATTACATCTCCTGGATCAGGTGGAGAATTTAGTGAATCTGTGAAAGTAAAGCCATCACTTATTTTAATATATGCGATTTGAGCATTATTTCCTTGATAAAATTTATCCAATTCAAAGAACACTTTATCTGACGCTGATTTTCCAGATTTTACTTCCTTGCCTAGATAGTCTTCAACTCTTACACTCTCGCTGTTTGTTATGCCTTCAGGAATCTTAACAGAGGCATAATCTTCTGGCGGTTTATTTTCTGGTAGTTTAACAGAATATGTTCTTAAATTTACTTTTGCATCATTATCTATTTCTCTTATAGTATAAGACAAAGACGATTCGATAAATCTTGAATTTTGGAGTGGGCTGAAAAAGTATAGCGCAAAGATTACAAATCCTACAAATATTAAAAATGATAAAAGTATTTCTATATGGGTTATTCCTCTTTTGTTCATGCAATTGTATTGTAATATAGATTTAAATAGATTATCATTAATTTTAAGGCATGAAAATAGAGAAAAATGAATTAATTAAGGAGATAAAAAAGAAAAAAGAACTAAAAGGATTGACAGATTTATTGATTAATAAGGTTATTGAGGGATATCTAAAGAGACACAACATTGATTTAAATATAACAAATAATAGAGATATTCGGATTATTATTAAGGATGCCAGAGCAGAACTAAGAAAGTTAAGTGGGAGATTTCAGATAATTAATTATAAAAGAAAAGAAATTCTTAATGAGGAAGATATTGAGAATTTACTTAAGACTCATAGGTCAACAGCAGAAAGACTAGAATTTTATCCAGAATTAAAAAAATTAATTGAAAAGTTGAAAGTTGAAAGTATATTGGATTTAGGATGTGGATTAAATCCTTTAGCTTTAGTTGATTTAAGAATTCAATATTATGCCGTTGATGTAAGAGAGGATGAATTAGAAATTGTCAAGGATTATTTTAGCAAAAATAAGGTTAATGGAAAAGTAGTTATTTCTGACATAAGTGATATTAATCTAAAGAAATTTAAAATTGACTTGTGCCTCATTCTTAAAGTGTTGGACATTCTTCCTAATAAAAAGGAAATTAGTGAAAAAATTCTTAAAGAGCTTCAATCTAAACATATTTTAATAAGTTTTGCAACAAAGACTTTATCGGGAAAGCAGATGAAATTTATGCGAAGAATATGGTTGGAAAGAATATTAAAGAAATTAAATTTAAGTTATAAAATTTTTAATTCTAATAATGAGCTCTTTTATATGATATCAGCTAAGGAATAGATTTGCCCCTGTTGATACTAAAAATGCAGTTGTTGTTAAAATAAATGAGTGTTTTATTCCTGATTTGAGCGAACCTTCTGAGAGCTTGCCTATTGTAAGCCCGGCAAACAGCCCTTGAATTAAAAGAAGAAATAGAAATGGCCTTCCTAATGTTTGTACATCTGGGGATGATTCTGTCGTAGTTGTTGAATCTGTTATTGACCCTATATCTCCCCCAATGAATTTTCCAAAAGAGCCTGCGCTTGCAGTTAATGGAAGTATTTGAAATTGCATTACTATCATAATCCCTATAAAAATGAAGAAGATTATATAGCCCTGAACAACAAAACTGTAAACTGCTGCTTTTCTTTCTTTTTTTAATTTATCTGTTTCTGCAATAGATTTTGCAACAGATTCTAAAATATAGTCTATTTCGCCTCCTGCTCTTTCAGCTTCTCTTATTAGCGCGACTGCTCTTGCTACTACTTTGCTTCCTATATCAAAAGCAAAAGTTTCAAATGCAGTTCCGACTGGAATCCCTAAAGATATTTGGTTGGCTAATTTTTCTATGTAAGGAGTTAAAGAACCATAATTTTTGTTTTTCATGTTAACTATGCTCTTGCTTACAGGTGTCCCTGTTGCAACGCTTTCTGCAAGATTTCTGGCAAATTCAAGAAACATTTCTGATATCTCATCTTCTCTTTTATTTTCAAGAATAAGAGCCATAACAAACGGCAATGCTAAAATAACAATTGATATTCCTAACAAAAAAAGCAATAAATTTATGTTTTTTGTCTTACTAATTAGATAATAAACAAAACTGGCTAGAGCTAATATCAAGGAAGCGATGATTCCAAACCAGTGCATTCTCTTTAGTCTCATTTTAAAAGATTGGTTGATTTATGTGAAGGAATGCGAGAAAGCCTATATTTAATATAGATATTGCTGATAAGATTAATATTGTTAATTGAGATGTTGTAAATGGGATATCAAATTGGCCTACTGTGAGTATTACTAAAAGGAGCATTAATATCATCGGAGCAGCGATGACTACGCTGATATAAATATCCATAAAAGTCTCTGCAGTTTTGATGTATTTCTCTCTTTCTAGACGATATCCTGCCAACAAAGTTTCTGATCTCTTATCAAAAAATTCTGATAAATCTCCTCCTGTTGTTATTGTTGTTGCTAAGCCTGAAAGCAACTCTGCTAATTTATCACTTGAAGTTGTACCTGCAGTGTTAATTAGGGCAGTTACTAAATCGTAACCATAGAGATTTATCTGATTTAATACTTTTCTTATCTCTTTCCTTAAATATGGATATTCCTGACTTAAACCAATTATTCTAAATATTTCACTTGGTTGAATTCCTGACCCTGAAATGGCACTCATATGAATTACTGCAAAGGGCAATTCCTGATTAATTTTTTTCTTTAATGTCTGCTTCTCTGTTGAAGGATAATAATAAATTGCAAGAGCTACTAGTGGGGGGGTGATTATTGGAATCCAGAATAATTGCAGAAGCCTTATTAGATAATTTCCTTTATAAATATTAATAAATGGGAATGTTATGCCTAAATCAAATATAAGCAGAAAAATAAGGATAAAAATGCCGACAAAAATTGATAAAAATGTTGTTAGAAACATCATTGCTATATAGGCTGGAAATAACATGTCTATATTAGCTTTTCTTAATTCTTTTGAGATTTTTTGGAAATAACCCTTTTTAATCAATTTATTTGCGTAATCCAAAAAGTATTTATTTGCTAATTTTAAGTAACCGCGGGCTGCTTTAAATTCAAGATACTCTTCTTTAAATTGGGATTCTCTTTTTTTAAGTTTTTTAATATTGGTTTCGCTTATTTTTAATTCATTGAGAAGCTTATCTTTGTCTTTAGAAGAGATAGTTACTCTAAATTCGGATTCGCCTCTTCGATAGGTTAGATTTTCAAGTTTTGGCCTGATGGGGGGGGTTTTTGATGAGGGTAATTTTTTTACTATTAAAATTTCCGAAATTAATTGTGGGATAGAGTTATTGACTATAACTATACTCTCTCTTAATGCTTTTATTGTTAATGTTAATAACCTTGTTTCTGTTGGACCTGCAAAGTCCAGTCTTCTAGTATATTGGGCTATTTCCCTTAGCATTCCAATTTCTGTATTTGTGTTTTTTCTTATGTCTTCTATCATAGTAGTTTTGCAATTTGCTGCTGAATATTAAGTATCTCTTTTTTTGCGAATACCAGCTTTTCTGTATCTTGCTTTTTTTCTGCCTCTTCTAATTTGTCTAAAGCATCTTTCATGCTTGTTAGAAGCTGTGCTATTAGATTAATTTCCTCTTTTTTCATGTATAAATAGAATAATAATGATTTATATATTTTTCATTATTGGAATTTCCTATACCTATGAAATTCATTATTGAATATTATACTTTGTTAGGACTTCCAGGGGATTTTTATAATAATCATTTATGATTTTTCCAACTTCGTCAAAGCCATAAATTTTTCTTTGATGTAAAACATATAAAAGTTTTGCTCTTAAAATCAATTCTTGCTGTAATTTATCCAGAGGGATGCCTTTTCTAACTGATATTTTTTCAAAGACCTTGCTCTGTTTTTTTGAATAGAAAAGATCGTCTGCCGGATTCCAAATAAATGGAGTGTTAATTAATGCTGTGCCATCACGACTTACATTAATTATTTCCACTATTTCTCTAATGCGCCTAGTTTCCTGCTTTTTAACTGTGGCGTGAGTTGCGATTGTAACACAGTCGAGAGAATTTACTAATGTTGGAGACAACTCGATTGGAGGTGTTTGTAATCTTCTGATTAGTGTGTCTACTGAATCTGCATGAATTGTACTCAAAGAGCTGTGGCCGCTAGCCATGCCTTGAAAAAGAACATAGGCTTCTTTACCTCTAACTTCTCCTACGATTAAATAATCTGGATTTTGCCTGAAAGAGCTTTTTAATAAAGAGAATAAATCTACCTCTCCCACTTTTCCTATTCCTATAGATGTTCGTGCAACTGCCGGGAGCCAATTTTCTTTGGGAAGAGCAATTTCTCTAGTGTCTTCAATACTTACTATTCTCGCTTCTGGAGGAATAAAAAAAGCGACAGCATTTAGGAATGTAGTTTTGCCGCTTGCTGTGCTGCCAGCGATTATTATATTTGCCTTGTTTTCTAGAATTATCCAGAAATAAGCCAACATTTCCGGGCTGACTGTGCCCATTGATATTAGTTGAGTTGGAGTCCACGGAGTTTTAGTAAATTTTCTTAGTGTGAAAGTTGGACCTCTGGAGGTTATATCTTTTGTGTATGTGGCATTAACACGCGTCCCGTCAGGAAGAGTTCCATCGAGGAGGGGTTGCGCATATGAAACATATCTTCCTGCTCTTTGTGCGAGTTTCTCAACAAAACTTGCTAGTTTGTCTATGTCTTTATAAATTATATTTGTTCTTAGATTTCTATAAATTCTATGGATAAGATAGATTGGAGCATCAGCACCATTGCATTCAATATCTTCGATGAAATAATCTCTTAACAACGGTTCAATTTCATTTAAACCGATGAAATCTCTAAATAAGTAATAGAATATTTTGTTATAAGTCTCCTGACTTATTTTCATATTTAATTCGTCTATTAATAATCTTGCAGTTTTGTCTATATACTCGGTTGTTGCTTCTATTGTTTTTTCTAATGCTACATTGACATTAATTAATTCTAACATAGCATTTTCTAATTGATTTAAAGCTTCCTTTTCATAATCCTGCAGGAGAGGCTCTTCTAATTCGTAAATTACTTCTCCTAGTTTATCGTCCCAGTGAATATGCACTGAAGCAAATGGGGCAATTAAAACATAACGGATATCAATTTTTTTCTTATCTTTTATTCTTGGAAGCGAAGGTATGGGTGGATTTAGATCGATTGTTACTGCCATTAATTAAACAATAATCTTTGATATATAAAACTTGCCTTAGAATGAATTTAGTTATAATGTTCCTATGTCTACCACTTGGATTGTATCGCCTCCTTGGGGCCTTGGTCCTTTATAGGTTACATAGAACTTGTAAGGTATTGGAGAGAAGGTGAATTTTTTTCGGGTAAGGTCTCCAAATTTAATATCTACACCGGGACCATAATTAAGAGTTAATTCGACACTATAAGTTTTTTGTGTTGGACTTGTCTTTATAACTACTCTGCCATTCTGGATTTCTACATCTGGTTCGCTGTAGGGTTTTGCCAAATCATCTAATTTGAAAATAATCTTATCGCCTTCTAAATTAAACACTAATTCGCCTTTGTTTAAAGTAAACTCTATGATCCTCCTATTATCTATTCCCGTTGTGATAACCTCATTTATCTTGTCATCAATCAGGCTTAATGAAGATATTGTCTGATCTATTATAATTCTTTCTTTTTCAGAATTAATTTTTGGCACAACAAAAGCCAGAACAAGGGCTATTAGAGCAATGCCTATTAAAATATATATCACTGTTTCTATCCATATTTGGGCTTTTTTGTTTTTTAACATTTTAAGGACATTGTATTAATTTAATTGAATCAGATGGGTCGCATAATTTTTCTTCTTCTAATACTGGATATACTTCTACTTTACCATATAAGGTATTTGTTTTGTATATGTAGGTTATTGTGGAATATGTTCCCTCTGCTAAAGGAATATTAAAATTTGCAGTTGGATTTGGATTATGAAACATATATATTTCTGAACTTTGGATGGCCTTATTTCTAATATGAACACTCTTTGCCGTGCCTACACTTGTTGCTGTTCCTTCTTCTAAGAATCTGAAATCAAACCCTATTACTTTTGACGTATCTACATTATCTGGATTAGTTTTTAGAGAGAGCTTGTATTCCTTTGGATTACCTGGTTTATAACAATTAAAAGAAAATTCCTCATCAAATTTGAAATAGTCTCTATATTTAAAGCAACTAGTTCCTTCTAAAGAATCTCTAACAAAGGGAATTGCAAATTGGGATACAATAACAACAGCGGTGACTGTAAGAAGAATGATAAATACCGTTGCCAAAACTGCTGATAAACCTCTTTTATTTATCATTATAACACTATAACCTCTTCTCCAAATTTTTCATCACATACATAGGATTTTTTGAATTCTTCTGTTTCTCCCAATAATATTGGGATTATGAGGGCAATATCTCCACGGCTTATAGTTGCAGAACCTTCAAAAGTTATATCTGAAGTTTCTTCTGCGCCTTTTGGAATTCCTGTGCCTTGCTCATCAAAAGATGCTGTGCCAACTTTTGATATTATGCCTAGGCTGCTTTTTTTCCTTATTTCGACGCCATATAAAGGAACTGTTCCTATGTTGGTAAGCTTTATTTTCTTACTGGATGAATCTATGTCTGCGCTAAATAAAACATCTTCACAAGCGCGCTCAATTGGTTCGTCGAATTTTTGTATTTTTTCTTCAATAAAACCTCTTGCCCAAAGAAATACTATGGCTGCTAATATTAAAGCCAAAGAAATCAGTAAAACTGTGGCGATTACAGGGGATAAACCTCTTTTCAGATGTTTTTTCATGAACTTAATAATAATTTGTTATTTAAAAACTTATTTAGTCAGGATGGCTGGACCTTACCCTTTGTGATATATTCAAAAGCTGAATAAGCTGCTGTGCAGCCTTCTGCAACTCCTGTAATTGCCTGCTTGAAGGGTTTATCAGCAACGTCTCCAGCTGCATAAACTCCTGGAATATTTGTTGCAGAAGTTTTATGATTAATTATAATCTCTCCTTTTTCATTTAATTTTATACCCAGGAGTTTGGCCCGCTCTGATAAGGCAATATGGCCTATTGCAACAAAAACTCCTTCTACAGCAAGTTCTTTTGATCCATGATATGGCTTGTCTAATATTATAGATTTGACAAATTTATCTCCTTTAATTTCCATTATATTAGTTTCATTAATTATTTCTATATTTTTAGTTGCTAAAATTCTTTTCATGTTAATTGGCTCTGGATGGATTTGCTCGCCCCTGTATATTATATAAACTTTTTTTACATGTTCTGCTAAAACAAGGGCGTCTTTTGCTGCCGAGTCTGAACCGCCGACCAATGCAACAATTTTGTTTTTATATAATACTGCATCGCATAGGGCGCAGTAAGCTATACCGCGATTCTCAAATTCTTTGCTTCCTGGAATTTCCAGTTTCTTCCATTTAGTCCCTGTTGCAAATAAAAGTGTCTTTCCCTTGTATCCTGATTTATTTGTTTTTATTATAAAATAATCTTTCTTTTTTTCAACGTTTTCTACTTTTTCCTCTTTAATTGCAACTAAATCATATGAAAGAGCGTGTTCTTTAATCTTGCTCGCTAACTCTTCTCCGGTAAGGCGAATAAAACCAGGATAATTTTCTACTATATTTGTAGTTGTAATAACTCCTCCAATAGGGAATTCAGTTCCGTGTGTGGCTCCAAAACATAAAGTCTTTAATCCGAGTCTTGCGCCATACATGGCCGCAGCCAGGCCTGTAACTCCTGCTCCAATAATAATAAAGTCATATTCACTAACCTCTCTTTTTTCTTTTGTTCTTTTTTCCATCTTAATTTTTTATGTTAAGAAGTTCTCTTAACCTAGATTCATCAAATCCCACTATTATCTCGCCATTTATGTCTATTACAGGAACACCTAACTGGCCTGATTTCTTTAGCATTGTTTGGGCAGCTTTACGGTCTTTGCCTACGTCGATTTCTTTATATTTTATTTTATGCTCTTTAAAAAACTCTCTTGTCCTTTCACACCAAATGCATGTTGAGGTTCCGTAGAGGAGTATTTTTTTAGCCATATTATGGAGAAAGGATAAAGGTTATATAAATTATTTGGTTGAATGTTTTATGATATCATTTACAGAGATTCCCTATGATTGTGTTATCTTTTGTTAGGGAATCTCGGTCTATACATTCCCGTTTTTTAGTAATATAATTAACGGGAATGTATATATTAATACAAGATTATTAGATCAAATATGGATGAATATCTTAAGCAATATTTAGAAAAATATAATATCAGATATAGACTTTATAAGCATCCAGCAGTGTTTACAGTAGCAGAATCAAAATCAATAAAACAAAAAATCCCAGGAAAACACACAAAATGCCTTTTCCTTAAAGATAAGAAAGATATATTCTATCTTATAGCCTTGCCTGCTGAAAAGAGGCTAGACATGAAATTAGTGAAAAAGAAACTTGGTATTAGAGATTTAAGATTTGCAAGTCCAGAGGAATTGAAGAGAAAATTAAATTTAACCCCTGGAAGCGTTTCTATTTTTGGAATGATTTATTCTGATAGCGTGTTTCTTATTATTGATAAAGAATTATGGGAAGCTAAACTTGCTGGTTTTCATCCTAATATCAATACTTCTACTATTGTTTTAGACCACCATAATATTGAAAAATTCTATAATTCTGTTAATACCAGAAAAGAAATTATTAAATTGTAAAATGGAAAAGAAATATGCTTTTTTCTTCGCAATTTTGATTGTTTTAATAGTGGTTATTAATTTTTATTTTATAAAAATTAATTTCTCGCCAATAAGGGAGAAAGTAAAAATTGCCAGGGTTATAGACGGTGATACTTTTGAATTGAAAGACGGTAGAAAAATAAGATTGTTGAATATCAATACGCCTGAAAAAGGAAGGGCGGGATACGAACTTGCGATTGAATTTTTAAAAAATTATGAGGGAAAAGATGTTGAAATTGAGATTAAAGGAAGCGATAAATATAATAGAATATTGGCTCGCGTTTATGGGCCTGATTATTTAAATTTAGAACTCGTTGAAAAAGGATTTGCTGTTAAATTTTTAGTAGATAATAATGAATTGAGCAGGTTTTCTATCTCTGAAGAAGATGCAATTGAAAATGAAAAAGGAATGTGGAGGAAGTCTCCTTATTTTGGATGTTTTGATGCTGATATAAATAGCGTGGAGGAAAAAGTAGAGATTAAGAATAAATGCAATAAAATTAACATAAACAACTGGATTTTAAGAGATGAAAGTAGAAAATATTATGTCTTTGGGAATTTGGAAATTGGGAAGGTCACATTGCATAGTTATATTGGAGAAGATAGTAAAAGCGATATTTTTTGGAACTTAAAGAATAATATCTGGAATGATGGTAGGGACAGTTTATATATTTTTGATAAAGATGGAGGGATAGCCTATTATGAAAGCTATGGGTACTAGATTTTTTTTATTGTTTTTGATATTGATTAATTTAGCCAGTAGTATTGATTTTAGCATGGATAGTCCTGAAAAAGTCACTAATAGTGAAGAATTTGCAGTCAGAATTTTAGAGGAAGCAGAAAATTCTGAAATTTATGATGTTAAAATTTTTGTTAGTAATAATGATAAAATTGTTTCTCAAATATATAATGATGGATGGAAAAATTCTAGATATTATATCCGGGAGGTTTTTCCTGGGAAAAGGGAATTTAATATTAAGATTTTGGAAGAAGGGAACTTTGAGATTTGCGCTAGATTAAGAAAAAGCGGAAAAACTGCTTTTGATGAAAAATGTAATAAAATAAATGTTGAGACAGAAAAAATAAATGAGGAAAATACTGATGAAAAAGATAAGGTAGATAATCAGGATAAAAATGGAGTGGAAGAGAAGAAAAAGGAAGAAAAAGAAACTAAACAAGTTGTTCAGAGCGTTGAAAATCTAAATCTTAAAAAGGAGAATATTGAAGAAAGAAAAGAATTGAAAGAGGAAAAAATAGAGAAGATAATTTTAAACCGCAATTTGAAAAATGAAAATGATGGTGTTTTTTTAACCAATTATGGAAAAAGACAAGAATATATTGTTTATTCTTTTTTGGCTTTTTGTGTATTCTTGATTATTCTGCTGGCTTTGAAGAAGATATAGAAGATTAAAATTTAAGATTTTATTTTTTTAAAAATAAATTGTAACAATGATCCTAGGAAATAAAATATGACAACATTCAAAATAACAAGCAGGGTATATGTAAATATAGAGTCTGAAATTAAGCCTTCTAAGAAAATCCAATTTATTACTGGAAAAATATTCCATGATCCACAGTATATGCCGTTACAAATAAAAGAGTAGATAACTATAATAATTGTAAATATAAGGTAGATTGAAGCAAGTATTATTCCTAATCTTGATTTTAACTTATTTATCATAAAATCCTATTGTAATAATCTATTTAAATTTTTATTTATTGCTTTTGATTCTTTTGATTTAAAAGAATCTTGAATTCTTCCCAAAATTGCTTGTGAAATGATATTTTTAGGGATATTAGAACTACCTGATAGATTACTTAGAAAACTATATTTAATTATAAATTTGCAAGCAAATTTATAAACGTGGTTTATATATATATTTTTATGGAAAAATTGCAGGTAAATATCGTAATAGAAATTTTGGGCAGGCCTAAAGAGCATGTTGTAGAAGCATTGAATTCATTACTTGAAAAACTTGGTGGTGAAAATGGGATAAAGATCATAAAAAAAACTATTCATGAACCTATACAAGTTAAGGAATCTAATGATCTTTTTACTTCTTTTAGTGAGGCAACTTTAGAATTGGATAATTTGTACAATTATTTTGGATTGTTGTTTGGTTATATGCCTTCACATATAGAAATCGTGCATCCGGAAAAAATACCCTTGACTAATTTTGATTTAAATGATTTGGGGAACAAACTTATTCAGCGGTTGCATGAATATGATGCAATTACAAAAAGAGCAATGGTAGAAAAAAATATAATAATTGAAAAGCTTCAGAAAATTGCTCCTGATGTTTTGCAGGAAATATTGGGAGAAAATAAAAAATCTGAAAAAACTCTAAAAAATAAGCTTAAGAAGAAATTAAGGTAAATCTGTTTTAAATTTCTTTTCTGCTTCTGCCAGCTTCTTTGGAATAGGATTAGAGGCTGATTTTGTTTTTCTGTATGTTAGAAAAAAAATAATTAGAAGGATAAATAAAATGCCTGCAATAAGATAAACAAACAATTACATGATATTTTTTGCT
>CAYJSG010000006.1:0-23344 GCA_964372815.1 Candidatus Woesearchaeota archaeon | reverse complement strand
GTAATAGTTCTCTATTCCATAAAGAATAATGTTATTTTTAATAATTTCCTTTCCACTCCAAGCCCCATATTATATATTAATCCTCCTAATCTTCCATGGACAAGTTGTTTGGTTAATGGTTGGTCAATCGATGGAGAGTATGAGCTACATTTGTCAAACAAAGCTGAAACGCCTGCTTATTCTACATTGTGTTTTTCTGGAGAGAACATAATTTTTCAACTGGACAATAAAAATTACTCTAATACTATATGTTATAGTGAAAGACTGATTACTCCAAAAAGCTCAGAGCTTGTCCAAGTATATTCTCCAAAGGTAATTTTGAATAATTCAGACAGAGATACTAATGTTAGCATAACTACTGAAGCAGATTGTAGATATAGAATATTGTCCTCAATACCTAAAAATTGTAATGGCCTTAGAGTAGTTTGCAATTATCAAAGAAGTGGTTCGCGATATATTTCTTTAATACGGAAAGAATTCCACTAGTCTGTGACTAGTGGTTAAACATAAATTCTAGAAGGAATATGAAACAGGGAGAGCTTGTTGCAGCTCCCTGTAAAATTAACTGATATAGTTGTTACTTTGTCTCACTAAATAAATTTAACGAAGGTGTAAAAAATGGTGGCTAGAGCTAGTTCATGCATTGGAAACTCTTGGCGTCATGCAACATTCAAGGTGAAATATTGCCATAAAGTGTTTGAGATAGAAGAAGTTAGAATATTTGTGTATGATTTATTACACAAAATATCTGCTGGATATAACATGCCAATTGAGGATGTTGGTTTTGGCGATAATCATGTGCATTTTGACATCGACATAAGAATAAGAAGCAAGCCAGAAGTAGCAAAAATATTTCGCGGAATAATTGCTAAGATGCTGTTCAAGAAATTTCCGGAGATAAAGAAAAAATATTTTTATGGAAACGGATTCTGGAATCCTGCCTACTTTTTGGACAACATTGGAAGAGATAGAGATGAGATAAAGCAGTACATTAGGAAGCAACAATACGTCTACGTCAATTGATTACCTCATGCCTCTGGTCTATAGCGACAGCCACTTCAATTGGAGCGGTGACCAGAGGTAGTTGACATCAATAAAAAGAAAGCGCCCCAACCGAGAATCGAACTCGGGTCTCCGCCGTGACAGGGCGATGTACTAAACCACTATACTATTAGGGCATATTTTATGAGATGAAATACATTTTTAAAACTTACTCTTCTAACAGATTGTCATTAAAATTTTCATCTAAAATAGTAGTAAGCAAAGTTTAAATAAAACATATTCTTAAAGATACCATGAATAAAAAACTATTATTGCTACAATTATTAACAGTTTCTTTAGTCATCACAACTTTAGTTGCCGTATCAGCAGGGAACTATTATTATCCAACAAGAACTTATTTTTATCCAACGCCACAATATTATCAATCTTCAAATTACTACAACGCTCCTACAATAACAGAAAGAACATCATCTTCAAACGAAAATTCATTATCTTATAATAGAAATTCCCAAGGCCGCTTATTTGAAAGAAATTCCAGATACGATGAATTCCTAAAAATAGGAAAATCCGGCAGAGTAACAAGAACAGTTTCAGCAACAGAAAGTGAAAGATATATTGGTGGTGTGCAAATAGAAAACACTTTATCACAGAGTAAAGCAAATTCAGCCAGTAATTTCAACAATATTCCGACAAACCCAACTATCTATAACGGAGATTCCTATTACAGAGCTCTTCCAAAGTACAACTACTACGATTATAGTCAAGATAGTTACACAAAACCCTATTACTACATGCCAAGATACGACAGCAAGGGCTATTATAACTGGAGATATTAGTATCATAGTCCAAGGACTTAAAGAAAGTAGTCTAAAATTTTAAAATATATAAATACTGGATTAATTTAGTATTTATGAAAGCAAAAGAAACTTATGCTAAACCAGATGAACATTAAATATCTTCGATAAAATAACTGCATAATCTATGCATAGTATTAAAACATAAAAAATCAATAGTTTATTAAATATGTCTTTATACAATAATAAATGGCCCTTTCCCTATCAATAAAAAGCTTAGTGATAATCGCTATTTCAATTATAGCAATTGTCGTTGGAGCTTTTCTATTAATACAAATTTCAGAATTAAAAAATTTAAAATTGCCACAAAGATTTTCTCTGGAAGAAAAAATTATATTAGAAGTTACCCCGAAGAGTTCACAACAGGGAACAGTCTTTTTAATAACCGTAAAAACCTCAAAGTTAAGAGAAAATCAGGATTTTTATTTAACATTAAGCTCTGAAACATTTGAAAAACAATTAATTTTATATGATGATGGAAAACACCAAGATGAAAAACCATCTGATGGAGTATATTCTGGCTTGTTTGATTCAGTTAACACTCCAATAGGAAAATACAAGATAAAAAATGAAAAAGAAACACTGTCGGAGTTAGTTATTTATAAATCAGGATGCGAAATAATAGAAGGTTCCTCTGATAATAATAAAATAAATTTCGTATTTCTCCCATCCAATTATGAGAATTTCAATGAATTCAGAAAAGACGCAATAAAAATAATTAAAGGAAAAAATTCTCTGTTAGAAATTGAACCATTCAGTTCAAATATAGATAAATTCAACTTCATAATAATAAATACAACACAAGATCTGGAATGTAAGACTGGATGTAAAGGTTTCCCACAATCAGTATGCTGCAACAACAATAAAGTTATGGAAGAAGCATCACAGTGCGACTATGACAACATAATTGTTCTGATCAACAATTCAGAAATATGTGGACTCTCCTCAAATTACGCGAAGATATGTTCAAAAAATCAATTCTCCGGATTTATTTTGACACATGAATTAGGTCATACGTTTGGAGATCTAGCAGATGAATATGTTTATACAGAAGTCTATCCAGAATATAAAAAAGAAGAAAATAAAATTAACAGTCCTAACTGTGATATCAAGGGTTGTAAAAAATGGGGGAATATAGAAGAAGGCTGTTTCCAGGGTTGTACAGAATCTAATTTATATAGGCCATCAGAAAATTCAATAATGCGCGAGGCTTCATATCCAAAATTCAACAAAGTAAGCGAATTACAATTAAAAAAAATTATTAATAATTATCAATCAATAGCATCAAAAAACAAAAAGAGTTATTTTATAAATCTAAGATATAATAAAGGAGATATAAATATAGAAAAAATATTTTTAAAGCCTATCAAAACAACTCTTCCACTTAGAAAAACACCTTATACATTAGAAATAAAAGAAAAATCAAATATAGTATACAAATCTCCACTATATCTTCCAACAACAGAATATTCAATCCAAGATCTAATAGGAATCCCGATTCAGCAACAAGAATTCGAACTCCCTATCTTGATTCCCTATTTTGAAGATGCAGATTCATTTAACATTTTAGAAAATGAAAATGTTCTAACTAAAACATCGTTAGAAATGTTCACCAGAACTTGCGGTAATAACCTCTGCGATAAGTCAGAGAATCACATATCCTGTCCAAAAGATTGTAATTTGGAAGATGATAACTTCTGTGAAAATTCTTTTTGTGATCCTAACTGCCTTAGCCAGGAAAATTGTGAGACAAAACAAAAAACTAAATCCATGATTGCAATAATTTTGATAATAACAGCACTAATAGCTATGTTCCTAACATTAATTAAATCATTTCCCATAAAATTCGTTTAAGGTTCTAGTTCTCCTTAATCTCCGCAATAGGCACTTTTACAACATCAGCAGCCTTATCTTTCTCCTTTAATTTAACAACCCTCACTCCCTGAGTAGCTCTCCCCATAACTCTCAAATCCTTCATAGTAGTTCTAATAACAATACCATAAGTTGTTGTAACTATCACAGAATCTTTATCATTAACAGAAACAGAAGAAATAACCTGTCCGGTTTTATCACTAACCTTCAAATTAATGACACCCTTCCCACCACGAGCAGTCTTTCTATAATCTTCTATATCTGACCTTTTTCCAAATCCTTTTTCAGTCACAGTCAGAACAGTTGTCTTCTTATCTAGAGGAATGCTCATAAGTGATACAACTAAATCCGCCTTAGTTAATTCAATTCCTTTAACCCCATAACTAGCTCTTCCCATTGCTCTAACATTATCAGAGTTAAATCTAATTGCCTGCCCTTTCTTTGTTACTAATAAAACCTCCTGTTTATCCTCCACACGAGTAACATTAATAATTTCATCACTTCCATCAACAGGCAAGTTCATTATTCTAACCCCTGTGCTTCTCGGTTTACTAACATCCTTTAAAGGCAATTTCTTAACAATTCCCAATTTAGTAGCAAACATCAAGTAACCTGATTCAAAATTCTGCAAAGCAATAACATTAGCAATTACCTCGTCTCTTAAGTTTAATAGGTTAGAGATAGCTCTTCCTTTGCTCTGTCTCTCAGCAGAAGGTAAATCATGCGATTTAAGCCAGTAAACTCTTCCCCTAGATGTAAAGAACAAAATATAATCATGAGTAGAGCATGTTATTAATTTTTTAACAAAATCCGCTTCTTTCAAATCAGTCCCGATTACTCCAGCACCGCCCCTTCTCTGTTCTCTATAAGTTTTAACATCGACTCTTTTTATATATCCTGAACTAGTTAACATAACAACAACGTCTTTCTTCTCTATCATATCTTCTTCAGAAATCTCATCAACTTTTTTAACAATTTTTGTTCTTCTTTCATCACCATATTGCTTCTTAATTTCAAAAATTTCTTTCTTAATAATCTTCAAAATTTCTTTTTCACTTCCCAAAACGCTCTTTAAATATTCAATTGTTTCTTTTAACTTTTTTTCCTCATTTCTTAACTTATCATGTTCCAATGATGTTAATTGTTGTAATCTTGTCTCCAAAACAGCTCTCGCTTGCCTGTCAGTCAAATCAAATTTCTTCATTAAACCTTCATGTGCATCACTAACTGTATTGCTTTTCTTGATAAAATCAACAATTTCATCAATTTTCTTCAAAGCAATTAGTAATCCAAGAACAATTTCTAATCTATCTTCAGCTTTCCTCAATTCAAATTTACTTCTGTTAGTAACCATCAACTTCCTATATTTAACATACTCAACAAAAACATCCTTCAAATTCAAAACCCTCGGTTGTTTCCCGACTAAAGCAAGAATATTAGCATCAAAATTAGTCTGCATATTTGTTAGTTTATATAATTTGTTTAGAGTGTATTTGGAATCAACTCCTCTCTTCAGTTCTATAACAATCCTTATTTTTCCCTTTGCAGATTCGTCCCAAATATCAGCTATGTCTGGCAATCTCTTTTCAGAAGCAAGTCTGGCTATATTCTTTATTAATTCAGCTTTATTAACCATATACGGAATCTCACTAACAATAATGAATTGTCTGCCCTTATTCTCTTCAGTTCCTGTTTTAGCCCTCATGATAATCTTTCCCTTCCCTGTTTTATACATATCAACAATTCCAGAACCCATTGCAAAGCCTCCTGTTGGAAAATCAGGACCTTTAACAATACCTATAAGCTCATCAATACTAATTTCAGGATTTTCAATATAAGAAACAATTGCATCACAGATCTCATTTAAGTTATGCGGTGGAATATTTGTTGCCATTCCGACCGCTATGCCTGTAGTTCCATTTAGTAATAAATTTGGCAATTTTGCAGGTAATATCTCTGGTTCTTTCAAAGAATTGTCAAAATTTGGATTCATCTTTACAGTATCTTTTTCTATATCTTCTAATAATTGTTCAGAAATTTTATTCAAACGCGCCTCAGTATATCTCATTGCAGCAGGACTATCACCATCAACACTACCAAAATTTCCCTGTCCCTTCACAAGAGGATATCTCATAGAAAAATCCTGAGCTAATCTAACTAAAGAATCATAAACAGCGATATCTCCGTGTGGGTGATATTTTCCGATTACGTCCCCCACTATTCTAGCAGATTTAACAGTAGGTTTAGAAGAATCTAATCCCAGCTGATACATTGAGTACAAAATTCTTCTGTGTACGGGCTTTAGTCCATCCTCAACAGAAGGCAAAGCTCTTTGAACAATTACAGACATAGCATAGTCAATGTAAGACTTTTCCATCTCCTCAACTATCTCAACATTAATCACGCCATTCTCTACAATATCTTTTTTCCTTCTTTCTCTTTCTTTTTCTTCAATTTCCTTTTCTATTTTTTCTTCGTCTTGCGTTTTTGGTGTCATCTTTTCTTTTAATTTCCTAGAAAAAACGAAAACTAGCTTTATAAATCTTTACCCTCAAAAATTGTATTTTGCCGACGATAAAGTTACTATTTAAAATTCTAAATAAAGATCTATTTATGCTTATTGCTCATCTAATAAGAATGGATAAAGAAAAATTAAGATAAATTCTGAAAAGTAACCTGACTCTAGACTTTATTTCTCCTTATTTTATCTTTTCTCATCTCCCCTCCAACAATCTCCCTTTCTGGAAAAATACTCCCGCTATAGCCGCAGTTCCTGCACATCCATGTCCCTACTATCCCTCCAGCTATCATATCAACATCATCGCTTCCACATCTCGGGCAGAATTTTTTAGTTATCATTTCCAATCTCCGTCGCCAATTTTTTCAACTCATTTATATCAACTTTTTCTCCTGTTTGCGTTGAAATAAAGCCCTCATATTTCTCAAAAAATATTTTATCTTTCGCCCATATCTCTTCAAATTTATTATCTAAACCATGTAAAGGATAGAGTTTGATATGTACATGATTAATTCCCATGCCCTCCATAACCATGGCAACTCTTTTAACTTTTAATCCTTTCTCTAATAATTTAGAAACCTTTTTAGCAGATAACATAAATCTACTATAAATCCTATCTGGCATATCGAAAGCATAAGAATCATAATGTTCCTTAGTTAAAACTAAAGTCATCCCTTTTGTATTTGGCATTATATCTAAAATAGCTAAGAAGTCATTATCTTCCCAGATTTTAGCAGAATATAATTCTCCATTCACAATTTTACAGAACACACAATTCTCTCTCATCCTAAACGTCAACCTCCGCTTCAGCAGCATGTTCAGCAATAAACTTCCTTCTTGCTTCGACATCCTCACCCATTAATCTAGAGAAGACATCATCAGCTAAAGCCGCATCTTCAATTGTAACTTTTTTAAAAAGTCTGGTCTTGGGGTTCATAGTTGTTTCCCATAACTGATCTGGATTCATCTCCCCCAAACCCTTAAATCTTTGCACATCAATATTTTCTCCTAATTTCTTCCTCATATCATTCAACTCTTCGTCTGAGTAAACATAATGATCTCCTCTTTTTCTAATTCTGTATAATGGAGGCACAGCAATATAAATATGCCCTTGTTTTATTAATTCAGGCATAAACCTGTAGAAGAATGTTAATAACAAAGTTCGAATGTGGGCACCATCAGTATTGTGTAGAGTTAATCCTCCTAATCCACCCACAAAACTCCTGTTTAAATCAACAGATATATCATAAACAAATTTATCATCTGACTTAACCTCTTCAACCTTCAAAACCTTAACTGCCTGAAAATCCTTATTAACATCAACAACATGCCTTCTATCATATTCTCTTTCAGCATTATTAATAAAATCTATAAGTTTGTGTGCATTCTTGTGATGTTCCCATATCTCCTTTGCCTTTAGCAATTGTTTAATAGAACCAATAATTATACCATATTTTCTATAATTAGATTTTATTAAAACTCCATTAAGATAGTGGTCTCTTGATTTTGAACTGACAATAGAAGGCAATATACCTAATTGCCTATATAAGAATACTATCCCCTCCATTAATCTTTTCGATGTTGTTGAGTGATCCAAAACAGCTTTATCTTTCTTTCCTCTACTTCCACCGATTACAATAGAACCATCGCTCTGTAATAACCCTTTTAAAAAACATATCTGCTGTTCTTTTTTAACATTATAAATTACATTAGGAACAAATTTCTCAAATGCTTTTTTCCCATACAAATCTAATCTTCTTAGTAATAAATCAAATGCCAAAGAATTAAAATGCATCATTGTATCGCTCTTTCTCTTTTCTAATATAACACCACAACCCAAACAATTTCTTATAGCATTCTTAACATCGTTTAAATAATGTTCCTTATCCTTCCCCATATATAAAGAAAATCTATAGGGGTTTTTCTTCCCTTTAGATTTATTTCCGTCACCTATATACCAACCCAATAAATAAGCTAGATCATTATTTAATAACAATTCTATCTTTACTTCACTTGTGTGATTTTTAAAATAACATTTCCTACCTGAAATATTAAGATTTTTAATATCTTTCAACAAAACTTGTAAATCAAAATCAATTTCATTATCATAATTTATATTAGATAAATATTTCTTAAACAGTGAATGCCTCGGCATTACATTATCTATCTTTAATTCCCATTGTTCTAAAATAGTAGGATAAATACCCAACAAACTACTCAACTTATTCCTACTAATTCCCCGCTTCATTCTATGCTCTTTTAATTTTTTCCATTCATCCAAACTCAAATCAACATAAGAATCTTCCGGAATTACTTCTAATTCATTTTTTGCAAATTCAACACGAATATCATACTCACTAGCTATGTCTTTTAGATCAATAATAATATCTTTATCATTTCTTGGTAAATTCTTTGGTATCAAAATATAGTCGTCTGTTGTGATATCATTAGTCGCCTTTGTATCTACTCCACCTTGATTATAAATAAAAACACTATGATAAGGAGTTGCTGTAACTTCATATCCCAAATACGTTTTTATTTTATACAAACTTGTTTTCAAAGGATGTTTTATAACATCAAATATATTTTTAACCCTATGCTCGCCCGGATTAACTGAAAAAGAGCTTATTTTATATTTTTCAGGATACAGACAATTCTCAACAAAATCACCTATATGGTCATGGACTATTTCCCCTTTATCATTAAACAACAAAATGGGAGTATCTCGAGTTACACTATCTGCATCAGTCATAATCACAATTTTTGAATATCTCGCTTTACTAATGTCGAATTGATCCGCAATTCCTGTTCCTATTGCTGTAATCAAATTTGAGATTTCCTCATTAGAAAAAACTTTCACAGGATTTGCTTTCTCAACATTAAGAATTTTTCCCTTTAGTGGCAATATTGCCTGATAATCTTTATTTCTTGCCTGTGTCGCCGACCCTCCAGCAGAAACACCCTCGACAATAAATAACTCTGTATTTTCAGAACCTCTGTTTGCGCAATCTCTTAATTTGCCTGGCAGTCCAGAACTACCAAAAGCACTCTTTCTTCTCACCAATTCTTTAGCTTTTTTAGCAGCGGCGCGAGCTTTCTGCGCTTCAAGCGCTTTTGTAACAATTTTTTTAGCAATAGGAGGATTCTCTTCAAAAAATTCAGAAAGAGAAGAATAACTAATACTCTCAACAATTCCCTTAATTTCACTATTCCCCAATTTAGTTTTAGTCTGCCCTTCAAACTGTGGTTCAGGTACTTTAGTAGAAATAATAACTGTCAAACCTTCTCTAACATCATCCCCTGTTAAATTACCATCTTTTAACAAATTATTTTTATTTGCATAATCATTTATCACTCTAGTCAAAGCAGTCTTAAAACCAACTACATGAGTGCCTCCTTCAACAGTATTAATAGTATTTACAAAACTTAAAACATTTTCCTGATACCCTAAATTATACTGTACAGCCACCTCGACAGCAACCTCGCTCTCCTCTTTTATATAATAAATAGCTTTATGCAAAGCTTCTTTTGACTTATTTGCCCATTTTACAAATTCAGTTAAACCTCCCTCATAAAAAAGTGTTTCTTTCTTATCGTCAATTTCATCTTTTAAATTAATCTTAAGTCCTTTATTCAAAAACGCAATCTCTCTTAATCTTGTCTCTAATATGGAAAAATCAAATCTAATTGTAGAAAATATTGTGTCATCAGGCATAAAGGTTACTTCTGTCCCAGTCTCGTCCTTTCCAATATCTCCAACTACTTTAACATCATCTAAAGGTTTCCCTATTTTATATTCCTGCTTATACTTTTTTCCTCCTCTTTTAACAATAACACTCATATGTTTAGACAAAGCAGCAACAACACTAATTCCTACACCATGTAAACCACCAGAAACACTATAACTTCCCTTATCAAACTTACCTCCTGCATGTAATTTGGTAACAACTATTTCTAAAGCCGGCCTCTTGTAAACAGGATGAATATCAACAGGAATACCTCGGCCATTATCAATAACAGTTACGCTTCCATCTTTATTCAAGATAATGTCAATTTGATTGCAAAAACCAACCATAGCTTCGTCAACGCTGTTATCAACAACTTCCCAAACTAAATGATGCAATCCTGTCTTACTCGTGCTACCTATATACATAGCAGGCCTCTTGCGTACTGCTTCCAACCCTTCAAGTACAGTTATCTTCTCTGCAGAATAATCTTTTTTGTCTGCCATATCTATCTTTATAATAACAAAAAATGAAACCTGCTTTAAAAACCTTTCCCCAGATTTGTCGTCGATAAACTAAATCAATTGTATTTAAATTTTATTCTTCAATAAATCCTTGGCTTTGCTCTTAGCTCTTTGCAGCCTAAAAGCTTCTGTCCATTTAACTTTCCTTTTATCTCTTTTCAATTTCAAAGCATTTAATCTGCATTTTTTAGAACAATAATAATTAACAGTATTATCATTTTTAATAAAATGAATCCCTTTATAAGCGTGCTCTTCTTTACCACAAAAAACGCATTTTGTCATCTACAAACTCCTCCCATAATTTCCTTTTATCCTTCTCGCTTCAATTTCAGTTTCCCTCAAGGTTACTAAATCTCCTATCTTAACAGGCCCTTTAATATTTCTCCTCATAGCTTTTCCTTTATTTCTTCCTTCTAAAATCTTAACTTTTACTTGACTGACTTCTCCCCTCGCCCCTGTTCTTCCAATAAATTCTTCAACTAATGCATTAACAGCCTCACCACTAGAAAATCTAACAATAGTTCCCTCTTCACTTTTAGTCTTGTCTCTAACTTTTTGTTGTTTACTTACCATAATATTAATTTAATTAGATTTAAGTTGGCTAACTTCTTTTGATGCACTTCCGGCGTCTATTACTGCTACAGAAGATGCTCCAACTAAAATTCCAGCAGCAGCTCCTAATTTCTGTTTAGAATCAACTTTTATGCATGGAATATTCTTTTCTTTACATAAAACTGGCAAATGTGCAACAATCTCTTTAGGCTCTACATCAAGAGCATAAAAGACTGCTTTAGCTGTCTTTGTCTCAATAGCCTTAGTTACTTCATTTGTTCCCTTATCAATTTTCCCAGTTTTTCTAGCTTTCTCAACAATCTCATAGAAGTCAACCATTTTGACCTCCGTTAACGTCAGACGTTAAACGTCATTGGTTTAATTATATCTAATTAAAAAATGTAGTTTATAAATCTTTACCTTAAAAAATTTTATATTTTTATACAATATATGTAATTAATCTGTTAATCTTTATAAATATCAAAATAATTATGTTACAGCTAATTGACAATACCAATAATAAATATCATTTGTTTTATAGGAAATTATGACAATTAACTTTTTTTAGCTGTTATCACCCTTAATAATCAAATAAACAACTATTTTGAATTGCAACTAATATTTGATAAGTATTTTATCATTAATTATCGTCAGTATTATATAACGATCTAGATATTTTTTAGTCAATTTTCCACTAATCACCTAGAATAATTTTATAACAAAAGATATAAAAACAGAACATTGTAATTAATTCTATGATAGAAACGACAGAAGAAATTAAAGATATTCTAAACAATAGACTGGAAGAAGTCACTAGTACATTAGATGAAATAAGAGAAATTCTCAACAACATCAATGAAAATCTCTCATTGATAGCAAAAAAATAAGGTAATTAATTGCAAGTGAATTATAACAATCTACAAATATAAGGTATTTATTTCTTTTATCTTTTTAGAAGTAATCTATATTAACTATGTTCATGTCCATAGAACAGGGTATATAAAAATAGATTATGACTATTATAATTTCCGTAAAATCATTAACAACAATTTTATAAAGATATTATATCATATTGCCAATGTTTCACATTTAATAACTTCACCTAGAATATCTTACCAAACATATAACTAATTGCATCTCCAAAACTATACTCTTCAACTTCAAATTCTCTTACAAAAGACCCTGTGCTTGTTGACACTCCAGAATCTCCAGAACTGCTAGTACTTATACCAGAACTGCTAGTACTTGTGCTAGAACTACTTGTCGTACTGCTGCCTGTACTACCACTATAACTACCAGAGCCTCCGGAATATGCTCCGCTATCTCCGGAATAACTCCCTCCGCTATATGTTCCAGATCCAGAATATGTTCCACCTGAATAACTCCCAGATCCAGAATATGTTCCACCTGAATAACTTCCACTACCACTATAAGTTCCGCCACCACTAGGACCTGCATAATTCGGACCTGCAGGATCATTAGACCCATAATATCCTCCAGGATAAGAACTATAAGGCGTACCACCACTATAATAACCTCCAGAAGGAGGCACATATCCAGGAGTATACCCTGGTGTCCCTGGAGCCCATGGTTGCCCTGCTCCTATCCCTGCTCCACTTCCTCCAGAACCATAATAATATCCGCCGCCACTCCCGCTCCCGGAATATCCAGAGCCGTAATATCCACCATAACCTCCTCCTACTGCCGAACTAGGCTGTCCAGGAGGAGGTGGAACAGCTTCGCCTTTTGAATTAGTCCATCCTTTATCGGCAGTTACAGTATAAGTTTCTCCACCATAATTAGTAGTAGTTCCAACTGCGGCTCCACCGCCATATCCACCAGAATATCCTGAATATCCTCCATAACTTCCTCCACTCCCACCACTATAACTACCGCTATAATAAACATTTCCAGAAGACCTTGCTGCTTCTACTAAAGCTGTATCAGATGGATTAGTAGAGTCTACCTGTTTCCATTGTCCATTTACATAAACATGTCCAGGACCACTACCACTCCCAGACGGAGAATATGTCCCCTCTTTAGGAGTCACACTAGAATATGCAGTAGCCCCACCAAAATTAGTTCCAAAAGCAGGATCATATCCATAAGGATTACCAACTTTATAATTTTCTTTATTCACATTTGGATTATTTGGGTCAATTCCAGGAGGGAGATTATAAGCTTTTCCTTCCTTGTCTACCCAATTATAATTTCTATTCGTAGAAGCATAATATCCAGGACCTCCGCTATAACTATACCCTCTAGAGGAATAACCTCCTGCTCCAACTTCAGAACTTGGCTGTCCTGTTGGAGGCGGAACAGCTTTTAATTCACCGGTCTTTTCGTCTTTAATCGCCCAACCAAGAGCAGGATCTACAACATATACACTCCCAGTAGTAGGATCAGTATAAGTTATCCCTACTTTTGCAAGTCCGCCTCCCGCGCCAGTATTACTACCAGAATTCCAGGTTCCATCAATATTTCTATTCCAAATTCTTCCTGTTGCATCAGTATAAGCTTGAGTTCCACTAGGGACATAATCTTTATATGAGTAACGAGAAATAGTCCCATCTGGATTATAAACAACAGTACTATGGTCATAATTATAATTTTTTACTTCTTTTCCAGTAGAATCATAAACTCGTCCATAATAATAACTAGTCTGCTCACCTACCTGTGTTCCTGTTACCGGATCATATACTACCTTCCCTCTTTCAGATTCCCAAACTCCCTTTGCAGTATTATAAGTCCATGCATTTCCGCTAGGATCAGTATAACCGCTCTCGCTTAATGCGTCTGAACCATAAATATTTCCTCTATAGTCTACATATCTACTTTTCCCACCATCAAAATATACATAATGATTAGGTGGAGGAGCATAGCTTTCTACTTTAGCTCCACCAGAATCAAATTTTTCCCAAGCTCCAACATCTTTATTATAGGCCCACTTTTCTCCAGAAGGCAAGGTATATTCTCCTTGAGATTCACGTCCTATAGGAGCCGGAACAAAAGATTTTTGTACTTCGCTGCCATCAGGAGCTATCCATTTACCATCTCCTCCAGCTGTCTTCCATTCTCCCTCTGGTCCAGTATATTTATACAAGTTTGTAGCACTATCATAAACTATATTCTTCACATGATATGAAACTTCAGGGATAAAAACCTTGCCTGTTTCCGGATTAATATATTCTTCAAATCTTGGATCATAATTCCACTCTCTTACTAGACCGTTTTCATTGATGCTAACAACATCAGTAGGAGAAACTTCAATTCTTCCTCCTCCTTCAACAGGATAAACTCCAGGAGGATAACTTATAACTACTCTTTCCTCTCCTCCTGCTTCTATCTGTTCTATTGTCTGCGCTTCACCTTCGGCTACTTGCGTCTCCTGTCCACTTACCTCTCCCGCCTCCTGCTCACCTGTCTTTTTATCTATATTTTTAATTTCAGCTTCATAACCTGTAGTAGAATAAATATATTCGATAATATTTCCATCAGAATCCCTATTATAATAAGTATAAACTTCATCCCCTCTTTTATAATTATTTGTTGCTTCAAAAACTTTTCCTTCTTCTCCAAGAAGAGGGTAAGTCTTAACATAAGTCACGCCTGCAGGCGTCGTATACACATATCTTCCATCCTGGAATGAATAACTATTGCCCGTAGCAGGATCTTTATATTCAACTCCTCTTACACCCCCTCCACCCCATTCTATATTATCATGTAGCTTTCCATCATCGTACCATCCTCTAATCTTTTTCTGGCCTGTCTGAGGATCTAATTCTACATCAATCCTGCCTATAGGAATTACTTCGATAGGGGGCCACACTGGCATTAACTTGTATGTCTCATCTTCCTCTTTCCAAATAATATCTGATCCAACAGGAGGTACCCACTTTTCCTTATAAACTTTCTCGTACTCTTCATCCCATCTCTTGCCAAGTTGAGCATTTATCTCTGATTCTAATAATCCTTCTGCTCTCAACTCATCCATCCATTTATCCATTGTTCCTTCATCCCTCAATTTATTAGTAAACTCTTCTGATTTTTTTGCTTTCTCCTCTCTTTCTTCACGCGCCTCTTCATCATCTTCCTCAATTGGTTTGATAAATCCAGGAGGAATATATTCCTCTCCATAAACATTTTTAAATTCTTCATCCCATCTCTTGCCGATTTTAGCGCTTATCTGTTCTTCACTCAAACCCTCTACTCTTAACTCCTCAAACCATTTATCCATAACTCCTTCTCCCCTTAATTTATCAGTAAGCTCTTGAGATTTTTTTGCTCTCTCATACTCGACTTTATAATAATTTTTATATTCAGGATATTCAGTTTCAAAATAGTCTCTATAAGATTTATCATCATAAGATCTAACAATTCCCACACTATTTTCTACTTCTTCATCAATCTCCCCATTAATAATCTCAATCTGTTCACCTCCTACAATTTCCTCAACATACTCAGGATTTATTCCTCCCTCTCTACTTCTCCTCTCTACATTATAAATTAAATGCTCTGCACTAGTTAATTGTCCATAAGCTTTTCCATAAATTCCGTTTTTCAATGCATACTCCCCTTTTTGCAAATTAAGTTCTGCATGTGCAGAAAGCGTATCTATAGCTATAGATTTTTCCAGTTCGCCAGCTTCTTTTAATTCTCTAGCTTCGGTATTTAATTCTTCAATCTTATCTCTTAATTCCTCAATATGCTCTTTGTTTACTACTTCTTTATATACATTATTAATACCCTTCTCCTCCTCCACTTTAGCAACAACAATCTCTGCTTCTATTTTAGGCATCTCTTCTACAAGCTTATCAATAATTTGTTCCTTCTCCTGAAAAATTATATCTCCAACAGTTGCTACTCCTGCTTCAGCTGGAGTAATAATCCTGCTAACTAAACTCTCCTCAATTACTCCTGCATCAACCTGCTCCTCCACTAGTCTCTTTATTTCAGGCAATAAACTATTGTCTATCTGAATTAATTCTTGTTCTGTTTTTAGCAAATCGTGAAGCGCACCCTCGCCATTCTCAACCTGATTTTTATCAATAGAATTCTCATCTATATATTCTTCTATATGAACAGCAATATTTTCATGAATCTTTCTAACTTCTTCAGCCGCTGTTTCAGTATCTGTATCCCCACTTAAAACCAACTCATGCATTTCAGCATATCTCTCCTTTAGATATTCAGTCTCCAATGCAAGTTTCTCTTCTGCTGTATCCGCAGCATTAATTTGTCTAGTCTCCCACCAACGCTCAAATCCATAAAACCAACTATTAGGCGTAATCCCTGCTTCTGAAAAAGTAATTGCTCCTTGTTGGGTTCCAGTCTGTCCATTATCCGTTTGAGCAGCAACATTAAAACCAAACAAGCTAATTACTAAAATAACTATTATAAAATTAGCAAACATCTTCAATATAACACTATCCACCACTCTTTTTCTTATCTTAACCATTTAGTCAATAAGCCTCTTCCACCTGATCGCATATCATATATTGAATAGCCTGCTATTACATGTCCTGTCCCACCACTATCTCCCCCACTAGAATACCCTCCACCACCGGAGTCTCCTCCTCCAGAATATGTTCCTCCACCACCACTCGCTCCTCCACTAGAAGTCGTTCCACCAGAATAACTACCAGAATAGCTGCTTGTATGTCCTCCTGTCTCAGTCCCACTAGTAGTCCCGGTATAACCTCCACTTGGTGCAGTATATCCGCTAGTTCCTCCAGAATATGCTCCTCCACCAGATCCTTCTCCGCTTGTTGTTCCACTTGTTGTTCCAGAAGGCGGCGTATAATAATATGCATCTCCAGAATGAGCTTCTCCAGTTGAACTTACCCAACCTCCATCAGAACTTTGTGTCCATGCAACTCCAGACGCATCTGTATGTGTATTTCCACTACTACTATATTGAGTTATCGAGTAACTGGCTCCATCCGTAGCTATCCAACTTTTCCCATCCTCACTTTGCTTCCAACCAGCTGCAGCAGGATCAAAGCTAGCACCAGGCCCTGTATAAATTCCTACACTACATCCTTTAGAACCACACTGCACAATCTCTCCTTCTTTATGAACTCCTTCAAGATTGAAATCATAAGTCCCTGTAAATGCATTATACTGCGAAGGAGGTATATAAGTCACTTTCCCATCGTTGTAAGTCCCTGTCTTCTCATCATACTTAAATCCACTAGGTAATTGCTCTTTTGTATATTCGGTTACTCGCCCTTCTTTATCACCTTGCACTAATTTCCCTTCCTCATTTGTGTAGCTGCTTTTTCCTGTGCCAGGACTATATATTCCTGTTACAATTCTTCCTTCATGATCACTAAAACTAAACTGCCCCGATTTAGTATCATAAAAGCTTGAGCTAGGATCTTCTAAAGTTCCAGGATTTTCCTTCTCCCATGTCCTATAAGTAGTTGTAAGCGCTTCTGCCTTCTTAAAGTCTGCATCATCAAACTCACCCTCCTTAGAATATTTATCATAATAAGCCTTCCAATCTCCATGAGTCATATAATAATGATCTTTAATTCCTTTTCCTTCAAATTCTTTTGCAATAGCTTCAAACTTAGCCATTTCATCAGCTCTTTTTGTAGGATCAATAAATTCATCATATTTAACTGCTCCGGATAAATAAGCCACACTTTCTATTCTTAATCTTTCATCAAACTTCGCTTTTGTCTGCTCCAGCGTTAACGCAGACGCCTCATCAACCTTTCCTAAAGCAATAAGCTCTTTCTTCAGAGAATCTATATAAACTTTATAAACGTCTTCCTTCTGTGCATCAACATATTTCTCAACTAGGCCTGCAGGAGACGCACCTCCTGCTATAATCTCATTAATATCTGCTCTAAATTCAACCTCTTGTCCAGGTAGTACAAAATCAACTACCTCTAACAAACCAACCTTTTCCCCAATATCTAAATTAGCAACCTCTCTTGCTCTTTCTGTCCCAACCAATTTCTCAATTTTCTCATCCATATCAGCATATTCTAATTCCGTCTGTTCGTTTCTGCAAGAATCAACACCATAACAATTCTCAACATATTCTTCGTGTCTTTCTTCACTCGCAAAAGCATGCATAAATCTCCATGCAGCAATAGGATCATCTTTACTAGCCTCATCAATAACCTTTGCTCCGAGCTCTAATGCCTCTAGCGACAATTCACCCTTGTCTTTCAGTTCCACATAATATACTTTAAATATCTCTAACATAGAAGGCAAAGCAGCTGAAAATTCTAACTTGTGTGCCTCTGCTAGATTCTCCCATTCTTCCTTCCCTTCTTTAAATTCCCTTTCAATCTCATCTTCATTATCCTCATTAAATTCAATAGTTGTCTTAATAACATCATCGGCTAATCCAACTTCAGTTTGGATTGGCAAACCAAGTGCATCTATCCCTTCTTTAAACTCATTCAAAACCTCTTGATTATCACCAGTAAACTTAATTCCCTCAACCGTAGCTCCCTCTGCGCTAATCTCATCATATATCTCTTTTCCTATATTCTCTAGCTCCTTGCCCGATTCATCGTCAATCCCATTATTATCCTCGTCATTATAAAATACAATCAAATCATTCTCATCTGTAGAAACAGGAGGCACATCTCCTTCCTCAACCAAAATAATCTCGACATTCTCTCCAGCTCGAACATTCTCCAATACCAAATCCTTTACTTTTTCTTCCAATTCCTCAACATCATCCCCATCTACCTCAATAACAACTTCCACATTAACCTCGTCTAAATCAGCCTTAACTTCTGTCTCTTGTTCAAAATCTCCTATTATATTTATGTTATCTATACCAACGACTTCTAAAGTTTCAACAACATCTGCAGGCAAACCACTAACATCATCAGGAACTGGAATAATAGGTCCCCCATCAGTCACTGATGCTAAATGTAAAATATCGTCATAAGTTCTATCACTATCTCCTCCATAACTGACCAAAGTCACCTCGCTAACCATTTCCGGACCATATAAATACTCAATTGCTTCAACAGCTGTTCCTGTTGCTGTTGGTTCACCAATTCTAATAACATCAAAATTAGCACTAACTACTCCTGTAGTTTCTAAAGTTTGCTCTACACTAGAAGAAATAACAGCTTCTCCCCCCAATATAACTACCTCATCTAAATCAGGATAATCTTTCTTTAATATTTCTAAAACTTCAGAAGAAATTTCATCATGATCTGTATAATAAACGGGAATTCCAAGATCATGAGAAATAGCTCCGGCAATAGCAGCATCTATTCCGCTAATATCACCACTATTTACTATAATAACAGTATCAATACTTTCAAATATTACATCTTCATCACCAGACACCGCAATTGTATTAACAGAAAAAACACTAAAAACAATTAAAAATATTAATAAATTAGCCGATATTTTCAATATAACACTATTCACCACTCTTTTCATTTTAATTTCATTTAAACTTTATTCTAAATGTTACTCTAAACAAATATATCCTCATTTAAATACCTTTCGTTTCCTCGACGAAAAAAATCATTTCCATCCTACAACAACATCATCTGTCCTTTCCCTCGGCTTTATTTCAATTTTATCAGGCTCAAAAATCCCAGATTTGGCATTGAACATTATTTCTCCAGCAAAAGCAATCATCGCCCCATTATCAACGAGAAATTCCTTGGCAGGACAAAAAAATTTAGCTCCTCTCTCCTCGCACATTATCTTGCACATTTCCTGCAATCTTTTATTGCAACCAACTCCCCCTCCTAAAACTAATTCATTCTTAGAAGTATGTGCCATTGCCCTTTCAGCTGCTTCAACAAGCATTGCAAATACAGTCTCTTGTAAAGAAAATGCCAAATCTCTAAGTTTCTCACCGTTAGAAAAAAGCTGTTGTAGTTTAGTCTGCATTCCAGAAAAAGAAACATCCATTCCTTTTATTGAATAAGGCAATTCTATATAACTGCCACCAATAGCCTCTTTCTCAATTTGAGGCCCTCCAGGAAATCCAATCCCACAATAACGGGCAAATTTATCAATAAAATTCCCGACGCCAATATCAAGTGTTTCTCCAAAAACCCTATACTTCCCAGCAGCATAAGCAATTATTTGTGTATTGGCTCCAGAAGCATAAAGTAAAACAGGATCTTTAGCTCCAACACTCTGCCCAATTTCCAAATGAGCAATACAATGATTAACTCCAATTAATTTAACTCCTAATTCTTCAGCCTTCTTCTTAGCAAATTCCATTCCAGCGTATAGGCAGGGAGCTAATCCAGGAGCATTAGAAACAGCAATAGCATTTATTTCTTTCTCGTTAATTCCAGTAACTTTCAACGCTTCCTTATAAACTCTTTCTGCAACCTCTCTGTGATGTTTTGCACTCTCCGTTGGTATAATCCCTCCCTTCTCATTTATATACATATCTCTTACATTAACCAATATCTTTCCCTCATCAACAATACCAACTCCAAATGTGTGTGCCGTGCATTCAACTCCAAGTATCATGTAAAATTAATAATAATTCTGTTTATAAAACCTATTAATCAAAAAAATATTATTGTTTCTATGGATAAATTGTAACCCAATTTGAAACCTCAAGATTTGAAAAATCTTGATGGAGCTCAAGAAATAAAATTTCTTGACGATTAGAAATTGCTGGTTTCGTGAAACGAAAGAAAATTCACGGAAATACTCCGCCAGCTTGCTACGGAGATAGCGAATTTTTAGGCAATTTCTTTATTTTAAATTTTCTTTTTCTCTATTCTTTTTTGCTTCTTCCAAAGCAACAATTACTGCCTCTTCAGGAGTTCTCGCAGAAATAGTTTTTCTTCTTTTTCTTTCATCAATATAACTGTCCGCGACTTTGTCAGCCCATCCACCATAACCTTTGAGAATTACAATAGGTACATCTATTTGATAAGCGATAGTAAGCTCATTCAAAGTTCCAGAACCGCCGCTTATCGCTATAATTGCATCACAACTGTTTACAAGAACAAACTCCCTGCCACCTCCTCTTTCTAATCCACTAGCAATTATAACATCTGTATTTTCTTTATCAAAAATATTCTTTCCTTTCCCGTAAGTAACTCCCACAGTTAAGCCTCCTGCTTTTTTCGCTCCTTTTGCAGCTACAGTTGACAAAGAATCATAATCCTTTTCAGCACCATAAATAACTATATTTCCTGATTCTGCAATTAATTCACCTACTTTCTCTGCGATTCTTTCTACTTCTTTAGAATAATGTAAGTCAGCCGCGCTCCCCATAACTCCGATTTGTAATTTTTTTGACATATTCTAATTAAAATATTCCTCATAGTTTATCTTCTTTTCCATTTTCCTTAATGCTCAAAGCATAAATCACACCATGATCTTTATAAGGGGTTAAAGTAACACAATAAGGGCTAGCTCCTAAAAAAAGCTAGCCTTTTATCAAAAACTCTTATACTTTATATACAAAAAATTATCGTAAAACAAGTATTAAACAGATAAAAATAAAAATAAAAATTAGATAAAAAATTAAAAAATCGAGTTTAATTATCTCTTCTTTTTCTTACGCCCACCACGAGCCATTTTAGCTTCACATACATTTCCTTTACCGTCAACATAGTAGAGATAACCAGGTTTTCTCTTTATGATATTTTTAGCAATAACTTTTCCCATTTTCACCTCCTTTTAACATATAAGTTATATAACTTAGGATATTTAAATTTTTCCCTCCCCGTCGGAAAAAACTTATAACAAGATTTTACTCAAAAATATCTTTTTTTATCCCCTGCTTAACAATTCTTTCTTTCCTTCTAAACAAGCCAAAAAAACTCCAAGTTCGTTTCTGCTCTCTTCTTTCCTTCAAAACAAATTGCCTTTTCCTTCTCATTATTTCCCATACCATAATTATTATCAAAACAATAATAATAAAAATAAGACTAATAACTACCGGATAAAACCAAACAACCCCCGCAATTCTTCCAGGAGAGGTTAAAGGATATTGAGATGTGACAATACTAATACACCCATCAATTGCCTTTTGTGTTAATCTCCTAGCCTCTTCAATCTCATTCGTATCTAATTTCTTCCTAGCTTCTAACAAATAATCATTATACTCGATACAAGCAGGATTTTCTCTGAACAAATCAGTAACGTGAATTATTCTCTCAACAATTCCCTGCCTTCCCTCTGTAAATCCCTGGCTTGTTTTAACATAAATCTTTGCATTATCTTTCGATCTCGGCTCTTCACTCTCCAAATTAATATTTACTTCATACTCTCCCTGATTATCCCCGCTTTGGATAATTAAGTTCAAACTCCTATTTTCATTTCCTTTTATCTCATCAAAACTTATTTTATCTAATGTTGTCTTAACATTATCGTCGCTAGAATTAGTATTTAAACTAATTCCTCTATAAGATCTTCCTCCGGTATTTTCCAAAACAACAGGAACGACAATACTGTCGTTCGTGTTCATCGAAACACTCCCAGTAACAATTATTCTTAATTTGCTTGTTGTAGTAGTTGCTCCGCCTCCACTTCCACCACCCCCACCCCCACTCGTTCCTCCACTAGAAACCACATTTATAGTAAAGTTTACTCTCTCTGTAAGATTACTATTCCCTACCGTATCATTACAATAAGCATTCAATATATAATTCCCATTGGCTTCTCCTGTTCTTGAAGCAGTAAACATAAGATTTGTTACATTAGTAAGGGTATTGTTACTAGAGCCGTTGTTTAAACTATACAAACATAATCCCTCTTCGTTTAATGTTATATTTACATTGTAGCTGTTTGTCGTATAAGCTATTCCTGTTCCAGTTGATTCAGGGCTATTTATTGTTGCTCTAGGTCTAACTGTATCAACAACAAAACTAATAATACTTTCATTTCTATTTCCCCAAGTATCATTCGCATAAGCTCTCCATGTATTGCTTCCCTCATTTGAGGTTATACCAGTAACATTATTCCCACAAGTCACAGTTACATTAGTTGTTCCATTAACATTATACCAGCATGCTTGCAATCCTAAATCTCCAACGCTGTAATTCAATTGTGTTATGTTAGCATTGTAAGTTGTATTAGTAGGATATAAAATGCTTACATTTGGAGCAGTTAAATCTCCTATAGAATAATTAGTCCAATAACTAACATTAAACACAATTGTAGTTGAAGCAGTTAAAGCACTAAAGTTATAACATATTCCTGCTTCACACCTTGCTCCATCTCTCAAAATATCAACTGCTCTTCCCAGACTAACATTCCCATAAATACTAACATTAGCACTTCTATTCAATCCAACATTACTTGTGCTGTTAACACTAATTG
>CAYJSG010000005.1:0-25280 GCA_964372815.1 Candidatus Woesearchaeota archaeon | reverse complement strand
AGTTATACTGTCTTTTATTCCATCGCAATTATTATCAACATTATCACAAATCTCCTGTTGGGGAGTGCAAACCTCACATCCTCGCCCAGGATAAATATTAGGATTATTATCATTACAATCCAGTTGTGTATCAGTGTACGTACCAAGAGGAAGATTATCTTTGCATGATTCATCTAGATAAAGATCTCCGTCAGAATCACATTCCCATAAGACTGTTAGAGGCTCTGACTCAATAATCTCGAAAATATCACGGAACTTATTTGCTTTAAAAATATATTGCGCAGAAAAACACATTTTTGTTGAAAGATCACAATGAATATCTCCCTCGGTTTTCCAAAGCTGATATTTATTATTATACTGGGGCAAATTAAGAAATTGAGAGCCTTCAACAGGTAAACTGCTTCCCAAATAGTAAATATTAGTCTCAAATGATTGAATAATTATGCAATATGTTGAATAAGGAAGAGGAAGATCGTACTTCAAAATAGCATAATCTCCCTCTCGAATACTTGCAATCTTATTGCCAGCATTATCAGTCCATCGGGCATTTGCAATATCGCAGCCACAAGAGTCAACTACCCCATCACAGTTATCATCGATATCATTATTCCTATTTCCATCAGTATCGCAAAATTCAGGGCGAGGTGTTCTTACACCTTCGCAAACACCACTCCACTTTGCATCAATACATCTTTCAACACCTTTGCATCCAGCTGTTAAAACACCGCAAAATCGTGTAACCTCGTCTACAACTCTATCACAGTTATTATCAATCCCGTCACACACCTCCTCTTTTCCAGGATTGCTTGTAGGATCATTATCACAACTCTCTGGTCCAAGATCACAACCAATCCCATACCCATCCCCATCCTCATCAATACATCCTGCACATAGAGGATCATCACTGTCTGTCTTCCCATTACAATTATCATCCCTGTTATTAGAACATATCTCACCTGCTCTAGGGAAAACCTCTGGACGCGAGTCATCGCAGTCAGCCTGTCCGGTTCCAGTACAGATGCCTTGCTTTGTAACGCTATATCCATCCCCATCTGCATCACAATCACATGCATCTCCAGCTCCATCACTGTCAAGATCATCCTGTCTTGCATTCGCAGCTACCTTACAATTATCTGCATTATTGCATATCCCATCCCCATCATCATCAGGACAGGTAGTAGGAGGAACACAAACAGCAGGATCTTGTGGGTTTCGATCAATGCAAGTAACCCCCGATGGACAAAAAGAGCGGCAAAGATATCCTTTTGGACACCCTTCAATACACAACTGCCTGCAAACCCCTTTCCTTTCTCCAGTCCACTGCTCAAATACCTTGCAAAAATCAATGACATTAGTAGGATCGAGTGGAATGTTTTGCGCATCCATCATTGTATTCCATGATGGCCTCCATGTATATCTAGGTTGTTGAGTACAACTATACGACCCGCCAAAACAGCCTACCTTCTCATTAGGAAGCGGCCCGAGAGTAACATGTCTCGACGTATGAGGCGATCTACAATTATAATCAAAAAGAGTTTGATAAGGAGGTACTCCAGATGTATCATCAACCCAAAAACAACTATCGACTAAAGAACTCCATCCTGCATTTGCCTTACAGGCCTCCACAGTATTCGTGCTTTCAGAAGCCCAATAAACATTAGAAAGTAATTGTTCTCCTTCAGGAATAGTTGATGGAGTATCTCTAGAAAGATAACCAACAGCAGGCACACAAGTATCAGGATGAGCTAAAAGGGCAATACTATGTCCAAATTCATGAGTAAGAGTGGCCCTAGGCTCTCCAGGCTGAATAGCAATATCACTTCCAACAACTACAAAATTGCCCAGAGTAATTCCTTTAAATCCATATCGAATACAGCAATTACTCTGATATACTACATAATAATATTTCTGATTTTGAGAAAAACATCTTTGAGATATATAATTGCTTAAAGAATTTAATGAAGAATAATCAGGTACTCCATCCTCGTTAAAAAGCGAGAAACCTAAAGATGCAGGTTCGATATACCACACATTGAAAAAATCCTTATAGTCTATCATAGGAGGATGATTGAAGAATGCAATAGGATTCTGCCTATTAGGAAACAAAGTACTATCAAAATGAAGCATATAACTAAATTGATTTAAAAAAGTCTGACGATCAGTATTTAATCCAAAACCAACAATATTAATTTTCTTAGGGTCCTGAACATTATTGACGCCAGAAACAAGAGCTTTACATTCCTGAGGAAAAGAAGTAAGAATAGTAAGGGCTCTATTAGAAGGGTGTGTATTCAAGATATTGTCAGGATCAGGAGTATAATAGTTTATTCCATTAGTATTCTCAACGCTTGGGCAACCTCCAACATAACAATTATTTCCTATACAAAATCTCTCAGGACAATCAGGACATGATGCAGTCCATTTCCAGGAGTAGTCCCCAGCAGGAAAGTTCTCAACAGAAAAATAATTTCCATAAAATCCATCACTCGCATCCCCGTCATCATGTAAACCATCGTCATACACGAAATAATCCCTGTCAAAAGTCTGCCTAGATGATATATGAGTATAAGTTATATGAAGAGGAACCCTTGTTTGACCGCGGGCTTTTGCACAGAAATATGAGATATCTCCATCAAACAGCATTCCAGAAGAATAAGCTCTTGAAGGAGGAAAATTCAGAGGAGGAAGAGGATTAGCCCCGCTCTCTTCTATTGGCTGTAAAAGCGGCTCTTCTCCATTCAAAAAAACCTCCTCAAAAAAGGGAATCTTGGTCTTTTTAATTATATCACTAAAATCGGCAAATAAATTCTTATCAGGAAAAAAAGAATTAATTAAAATAAAAAAGATAAAAATGATAGAGAATATTATTAAGAATTTAGCTAGATAATTTCTAAAACTATTCTTAAAGCCACTCTTTTTCATCGTATGCTTCTATAGAAGTAAATTTATAAATATATCTTTGAAATTTAGAGATAGACAAAGTTTAAAAACCTCTAAAACGGTTTAAAATAAGTCTGATTTGGAGTTCATGGAAATAAATTAAAGGTAGAGTTACGCCTTAAAATGTTATTTAAATTAGGAAATGTCGAGACTATCAAGACCAAGATTTGGAAGTTTGCAGTTTTATCCGAGGAAGAGAGCTGCTAAATTTTTACATAGTGTGAACTGGGCGCCTGTAAATGGCGAAGGTTTAGTTGGATTTATTGTATATAAAGTTGGAATGGGAAGTATTTTTGTTAAAGATTTTAGTGATAAGTCTATGACAAGTGGAAAAAGGATTGTTGTTCCTGCAACAATTCTTGAAGCTCCTAGAATGAAGGCATTTTCAGTAAGATTTTATAAAAATGGAAAAATTATAAAAGAAATCATTGTTTCTAACGATAAAGAATTAAAAAGGAAATTGAAGATTCCTAAAATTATAAAGAATTTTGATTCTGAAGTACCAAAAGAACATGATAATATCAGAATCATATTTTATTCGCTTGTAAAACAGACATCATTGAAGAAGACGCCTGATTTAATTGAGATTGCAATAAAAGGAAATAATAAACTGGAATTTGTGAAAAGTTTAATTGGTAAAGAAATAAACATAACCGAATTTTTTAAATATGATCTAGTTGATGTTAGGGGGCTTACAAAAGGAAAGGGGTTACAGGGGCCTGTGAAAAGATTTGGAATAGGATTAAAACAGCATAAATCAGAAAAAGGTGTAAGAAGGCCAGGAAGTTTGGGACCGTGGCATCCTGCAAGAGTAACTTTTAGGACACCTATGGCGGGACAGCTAGGCTTATTCTCCAGAATTCATTATAATCAGAAAATTATTGCAATTAATAATATTGAAAAGAAAAATATAAATCCAAAAGCGGGATTTAAGCATTATGGAGAGATAAAAGGAGATTATGTCATTATTAAAGGCTCTGTGCAGGGCCCTGCAAAAAGACAGGTTTTATTAACGCCAGCTTTTAGAGCTACGAAACATCAGTCAAAGAAAAAGTATGAGATGTTGGAGGTTGCAATATGAAAACTATAGTTTATGATATAAAAGGAGAAAAGAAAGGAGAGATGGAATTGCCCAAAATATTCAACTCAAAAATTAGAGAGGATATAGTACAAAAATATTATGAAGTGATTAGGCTTAATTTGAAGCATGTTTATGCAAATTATTCAGAATCGGGAAAGAGACATTCTGCTTCTGGGACAATTTCTCATCAAAGACATGATTGGAAAGGACATTATGGAAAAGGAATGTCGAGAGTACCCCGAAAAACAATGTGGAGAAGAGGAACACAGTTTTATTGGATCGGAGCAGAAGTTTCCGGAACCAGGGGAGGAAGAAGAGCACATCCTCCGAGAGCTGTCAAAAATAATAAAAAATTTAATAAAAAAGAGAAAATTATTGCATTTCATTCAGCATTGGCTGCAACTGCAAGCGCGAAATATATTGAGAGAAGATATGCGACTCTTGGTAAATTGGAAGTTAAAATGCCTGTTGTCATAGAATATATTAATAAAATAAAATCAAAAGAGTTAATTGGACTTTTGAAGAAGATTTTTGGGAATATTTTTAGGCTAATAATTAAAAATAAAAAAGTCAGGGCGGGAAAGGGGAAATTAAGAGGGAGAAGATATAAAAGCAATGCTGGAATTTTACTGATAAAATCTAAAGACGAGAATGTAAAGATGAAAGGAATTAATATTAAATCTGCGAATGAAATCTCTGTTATTGATTTATATCCTTTGGGGAGATTAGCTGTTTTTACAAAAAAAGCACTGGAGGAATTAAAATGATATTAAAACCTGTAACATCGGAAAAGGCTGTAAAGATGATCGAGACAGATAATACTTTGTTATTTGAAGTAGAGAGAAGAGAAAGAAAAGAAGATATAAAGAAAGAAGTTGAAATATTATTTAATGTGAAAGTTGCAAAGGTGAGATCTTTAATTAGAAAAAATAAGAAATTAGCTTATGTTAAATTAAATAAAAAAAATCCTGCGATAGATGTGGCGACGAAGGTGGGGATGATATGATAATTCCAATGATCTCAAAATTAGTGTTAGAAAGAGAGAGCGATGTAATGAGAACTTTGCAAAATTGCTCAAAGTTCTCTAAGAGAAGTTTGAAAGAGCGAAATCTTGCTGTTTTAGAGGCTGTAAATTTCGCAAAACTATTTATTCAAACTTCTCTAATGGGAAATAGGGAAGGGAGATACGAATTAAATATTAGAATTTTAAACTATGAAGGGGAGACAGAATCTAATTATTATGAAAAAGAGGAGGAGAAAAAATGGGAAAGAGAATAATCTCTCAAGCCAGAGGTAAGGGCAGCTTAACTTATAGAGTTAGGAGAAAGGCTTATTTGTATAAAGTAAAATATCCTATGCAATCTGGTGAGGCTGAAATAATTGATATAATTCACTCTGCGGGACATAGTGCACCTTTAATGAAGATTATTATTGATAAAGAGATATTTTATAATCCTGCTTTTAACGGGGCATATGTTGGACAAAAAATATCAATTGGAAATAATGCAAGTATTGGAAATATTATAATGCTAAAAAATGCTCCTCCTGGGACTAAAATATATAATATTGAAAAAAATCCTGGAGATGGAGGTAAAATGATGCGCGCTGCAGGAACCTCTGCAGCAGTACATAAAAAATATCCCCATAACAAGTTTGAGATTATTATGCCGAATAAAAAATCAGTTATTTTAAGCGGGGATTGCAGAATAACTATTGGAGAGATTGCCGGCGGTGGAAAAATATTAAAGCCGTTTGTTACAGCTGGAAGAAAATTCTATAAAATGAAATCCAGAAATAAGTTATGGCCCAGGACATCTGCAGTTAAAATGAATGCTGTCGATCATCCGTTTGGATCTGGGAGAGGAAAAAGAATTAAATCCAAGATTGCAAAAAGAAATGCTCCTCCAGGAAAGAGAGTAGGCCATATTAGGCCGAGTAGAACGGGGAAGAGGAAGTAAAATGGCAAAAAAAAAGAAACCTGAAATTGTGAAAAGAACCGGCTTGTATAGAGGGCAGACTCTTGAATACCTGCAAACTCTAGATGTCAGGGAATTCGCCAAGTTCCTGCCTTCTAGAAGCAGGAGAACTTTATTAAGAAATTTTGATATGATAGAAAATTTCTTAATAAGATGTGAAAAACAAGTTGTAGGAAATAAGAAAATAAGAACCCACTTGAGAGATGTGGTTATTGTTCCAAAATTAGTTGGTATGACTATTGGGATTCATAACGGTAAAGCTTTTCAAGATGTTGTAATGCTTCCTGAAATGGTAGGACATAGGTTAGGTGAATTTGCGATGACTAGAACTAAAGTTATGCATGGAACTGCGGGCATTGGTGCAACCAAAGGCTCTAAAGCTTTGAAAAAGTAAAATGGAAGAGAAAAGTAATAAAATTGAAGAGAAAAAAGAAGAAAATCTTAGTGAAACAAAGTCTGAAAATTTAGGAGAAAAGGAAAAAATTGAAGAAGAGAAAAAAGAAGAAAAGCAGAAATTAAAAAAAGATGAGGCTATTGTAAGAGGAATGGGCTTGCATGCATCAAAAAAACATAGTATGTATGTCTGTAGTTTTATAAAAAATAAATCTATTGATCGTGCTATAGATGATTTGATAGAAGTAACAAAATTCAAGAAGATTGTGCCTTTTAAAGGCGAGATTCCTCATAGAAAGGGTAAGGGCATTATGGCGGGAAGATATCCCATAAAAACCGCAAAATTATTTATAAAATTATTAAAGGGGTTAAGAGGAAATGCTATGGTAAATAATTTGGATTTAGATAAAATTCAAATTGTTATGGCTAATGCGAGCTGGGCGACAAGACCTATGAGAAGTGAGGGAAGATTAGGAAAAAGAACCAATGTTTTATTAAAAGCCATGGAGGTTGAATAATGGAGACAAGAAAGTTTGTTAATTTCAAGAAAGAAGAATTTGGTGTTAAGGAGTATGTAAAAAAGGAACTCGGGAAAGGCCGAATTAGTAATATCTCAATAGAATATACCCCTATAGGAGAAAAAATAGTAATCTCTACGAGCAGACCTGGATTAATAATAGGAAGAAAGGGCGAGAAAGTTGAATCTTTAACTAGAATTTTGAAAAAGAAATTTAATTTAGATAATCCTCATATTGAAATAAAAGAAATAAAAGAACCTAAGTTAGATGCTCAACTTGTTGCTGATGAAATCGCATTGCTGCTTGAAAGAAAAGGTTCATTAAAGTTTAAGGTTGTTGCTTATAAAATGCTGCAGGAGATTATTAAAGCTCATGCATTAGGAGCAGAGATTGTTTTGTCAGGAAAACTGCCTAGTGATAGAGCAAAAAGCTGGAGATTTGCTCAAGGTTATTTAAAAAAGACCGGAGATCCTTCAAAAGTTGTTGATAGAGCTCAATCTCAGGCCAGAACTTTGTCGGGAGTAATAGGGATAAAAGTAAGTATACTGCCTCCGGATGCTTATATTCATGATAAAATTGTGGTGGATGATGTGTTAAGGTCAAAAATAAAAGTAAATGCGCAAAATATTGGAAAAAATGAAAATGAAGAAGAGAAAAAGATAAAAAATAAGAGGAAGAAATAATGGCTTTGTTAAAATCTGATGATATAAGAAAGATGAATAAGAAAGATAGGGAAGAGAAATTGAAAGAATTAAAGTTAGAATTGGTTAAGGCAAATGTTACTGCTAACAAGGTAAGTGCAAAAACCAAAGAAATAAAAAGGGCAATTGCACGTTTAATAACAATCAACAAATCCTTTAAGGAGGCGTTGAAAAAAAATTAAACAATGGACATAGATCCAAACTTTGGTATACCGACTGAGATTGATGTGCTAGAAGAACTCTCAAAAAGAGAGCAGCACATCATAGTAACTACTGACAAGAGAAGGTATGGAAAGATTACAACTCTTGTTGGAGGATTTAGCAAGCAAGTGGATCTGAAGGCTGTAACAAAAACACTGAAAGAAAAGCTTGCTTGTGGTGGCACCATCAAGGATGGTGTCATTGAACTGCAAGGAAACCACAAAAAACGAGTAAAACCTGTTTTGGTTAAACTTGGTTTTCCTGAGGAATCCATAAGCGACTAACACTTCGGAGGTATAGAACTGAAAGGAGAGATAGAAAAAAATGGCAGAAAAAGATGTTGGAGATAGGATGAAAAGTCTAGTTGGAGCCAGAGGGAGAATTTTTCAAGGATATGTAATAAAAAAATTTCTGAAAAGAGCTGTTATTGAATTTGAAAGAACAGTGTATGTTCATAAGTATGAAAGATACTTTAAGAAGAAAACCAGACTACATGCAAGACTGCCGGATAAAATAGATATTAATGTGGGAGATTATGTAAAGATTCAGGAATGTAGGCCATTGAGCAAAATAATTCATTTTATAGTTATTGAAAAGATAAAGTCTATTGGAGGAATAAAATGAAGGCAGTAGGAGCGATAGTTACAAGGGGATTAAATATTGGAAGCAAGGTATTGGCTGCTGATAATAGCGGAGCAAAAATTGTTAGAATTGTTTCAGTCGTGCATGGGAAAACAAAAAAAGGAAGACAACAATATGCGAAAGTAGGAGACTGGGTAAAAGTTTCTGTCAGAGCAGGAAAGCCAGATATGAGAGGGCAGGTTTTTGACGCAGTTGTTGTTAGACAAAAAAAACCTTATAGAAGAAAAACCGGAGAGAGAGTTTGTTTTGAAGATAATGCTGTTTCTTTATTAAAAGATGATAAGGGAAATCCAAAAGGAACACAAATAAAGGGGCCTGTAGCAAGGGAGGTACAGGAGCGCTGGCCCACAGTAGCTAAGCTAGCACAGTCTGTTTTGTGAATAAGATGAAACAAAAATTTTCTAACCTATGGAAAGCAAGTAAGCAACCAAGAAAACAAAGAAAGTATTTAGCTAATGCTCCATTACATACAAGGCATAAGTTTTTAAGTGCACATTTATCTAAAGAATTGAGAAAAAAGCATGGCAAGAGAAATCTTCCTCTAAGGAAAGGGGATGAAGTGCTTGTTATGCGAGGAAATTTTAGAAAGAAGAGAGTAAAAGTTGCTTCTATAAATCTTAAGAAGGGGAAAGTGACTCTTGAGAATATACAAAGAACAAAAAAGGATGGAACCAAGGTAAATGTTTACTTCCATCCTAGCGTTTTACAAATAGAAAACCTAAATTTAGATGATAAAGAAAGAACAAATATTTTGAATAGAAATAAAATTAAAGAAAAATTGAAGGAGAAAGAGAATGCACCTAAAAAGACAGTTGGCGTCAACTAAACTGCCAATTCCAAGAAAAGGAACTAAATTTGTAGTCAGAGCTTTGTCTGATATTGAAAATTCTGTTCCTGTTTTGATTGCTATTAGGGATATGTTAAAATTAGCCAGAACTACTAAAGAGGTAAAGAAAATGTTAAATGATAATCTTATAAAGTTAAATGGGAGAGTTGTTAAAAATTACAGGGAAGGCATTAGGTTGTTTAATATATTTGAAGCTGGAAAGAGTTATGTTTTAACTTTACTGCCAACAGGCAGGTTTTTTTTGGAAGAATCAAAAGATAAAAAAAGATTATGCAAGGTTATTAATAAAATAGTTTTAAAAAACGGCAGAATACAATTAAATTTGCATGATGGTTCTAATATAATTACAAACGATAAAATTTCTGTAGGCGACTCTGTCTATCTTGATTTTGAGGGGAAATTACTCAAATATTTAACTATGGAAAAAGGAAAAGATATCTTTGTTTTTTCAGGGAAATATATAGGCTTGAAAGGCAAAATTGAAAGTATGGAGAAGAATAAACTTGAAATAAATTTGGAGAATGAAAAAAAGACCGTTTTAAGTAAACAGCAGGTGGCTGTAATATGAAAACTGAAAATTTGGAGCTCAGACAGATAACTGAAAACCCTATGCGAAAGATAAAGATTGAGAAAATCGTGCTAAGCTGTGGAGCTAAAGACGCTGATCTGGAAAAGGCAAGGAAATTACTTGAGTTTATCTCTGGAATGAAAGCGCAGGTGATAACTTCGAGAAAAAGAATACCTTCCTTTGGAGTAAGGCCTGGACTTGAGGTTGGAACGAGAGTAACATTAAGAGGTGAAACTGCATTGCAACTGCTAGCCAGATTATTGGCTGCGATAAATAATAATATCGCTGAAGAAAGCATTTCTAATAACCATTTTTCATTTGGAATAAAAGAGTATATAGAAATCCCTGGAATTGAATATAAAAGAGATATTGGAATTAGAGGGCTTAACGTTACAGTTGATTTTATAAGGGCAGGAGTTGGAGTTAAACGAAGAAAAATTAAAAGAGGAAAATTGCCAAAAAAACAGCATGTTTTAGATAATGAAATAATTAAATTCATGGAGGAGAGCTTCAAGACAGTTTTTAGTTAAAATGACTGCAAGCGATTGGAACAAATTATTGAAACAATTAAGAACGAGACCTGTAATTATGCAAAGATTTTTAAAATATTGCAAGCCAAAAGAAAGAAAAACAGGTATTGCAAAATATAAATGTGAAAGATGTGGCAGATTTGGAGCCCATATTAAACAATATAATCTAAACCTTTGCCGACAGTGTTTTCGGGAAATAGCGGAGGAAATCGGCTTTAAAAAATATAGCTAAAATGTCTCAAGATATAGTTGCGGATGGATTGAACCAGATCATGAATGCCAAGAGGGCAAGAAAAAAAGAAGTAGTCCTGACTAGATACTCTAAACTTTTAATCTCTGTTTTAGCGCTTGCAAAATTAAAAGGCTATATTAAAGATTATGGCCTTGATAGTGGAAAGTTACAAGTTGAATTTGGAAAGCTTAACGAGTGCAAGGCAATAAAACCAAGATATACTGTAACTGTTAATGAAATAGAAAAATACCAAAGAAGATATCTTCCTGCGAAAGATTTTGGAATACTGATAATGTCCAGTTCTAAAGGTCTGATAACTGATCAAACTGCTAAAGAGAAAAATACAGGAGGCTGCTTAATTGCTTATATTTATTAAAATGAAACAGAAATTTACTGAAAAAATTGAAATCCCTACAGAAGTAGTTTGTGTATATTCTGATAATATTTTGAAGTGTAAAAAAGATTCTTTTGAAATAAACAGAGCATTTTATTCTCCAAATATAAATTTAGAGATAAATAAGAATTTTATTATTCTTAGTTGTGAAAAAGGAAATAAGATTGAAAAAAAGACTATTAAAAGTTATCTGGCACATATTAAAAATATGTTTAATGGGTTAACAAAGAAACATACTTATATTTTAGAAGCTTGTAATGTTCACTTTCCTATGAATTTGAAAATAGAGGGCAATAAGTTAGTGATTAATAATTTTCTAGGCGAAAAAACTCCGAGATATGCTGAAATTTTGCCTAATGTTGATGTAAAAATAAAAGGACAGGAGATTATAATTAGCGCTCTTGATAAAGAAGAAGCTGGTCAAACTGCGGCCAACTTTGAAGAGGCGACTAAAATTAAAAATAGAGATAGAAGAGTTTTTCAAGATGGAATTTATTTGGTTAAAAAACCGGAGGATAAATAATGATAACGGGAATATTGTTTTATGTAGAAGATAATAAAAATTATCCTAAATATGATGAAATGCTCGGGGGGCACAACTTATAATGGTAAAGAAATTTCTAAGTCAAGATTATATGCGACATTCTAAACTTGGAAAAAGAAGAAAAAAACTTCAAAAATGGAGAAGTCCAAAAGGCAGACATAGTAAAATGCGCCAAGCTAGAAGAGGATATCCTAAATTACCAACTGTAGGATACGGGTCTCCAAGAAATGAAAGAGGAAGATTTAATGGAAAAAAGTTAGCTCTTATTCATAATATAAAAGAGCTTGAAAAAGTAGATAAAAATATTGCCATTATAATTGCTCGTGTCGGGGCTAAAAAAAGAAAAGAAATAATTGAAAAAGCAAAGGTTATGAATATAGAAGTTATTAATATACCAAAGGAAGGTAAAAATGAAATTAAATAAGAAAAAAGAACTTGTTGCCAGGGCCATGGGAATTGGAAAAGCCAGAATAGTGTTTAATGTAAATCGTTTAAATGAAATAAAGGATTCTTTGACACATCAAGATATAAGGGTGTTGATAAAAGATGGTGCAATTAAAATCAGAGATATTAAAGGAAGAAGAAAAATCATAAAGAAAAAGAGAAGGCGTGGCCAGGGTAGAATAAAGAAAAAAATTAAAGAAAAAAATAGATATGGTAAGCTTGTAAGAAAATTGAGAAAATATCTTGGACAGTTAAAGAAAAAAGGGGTAACCTCTAGCAGTGAACGTGCATCACTAAGAAAAGAGATCAGGGCTAATAAATTTAAAAATATTGCTCAGTTGAAAGCAAGGATAAAAGGAGTAAAAAAATGAAGCCTGTAAGAAAAAGAAGATTAAAGGGAAAAACAGATTATAAGACTAGATTTGGACTTTTAAAATCAGAGAAGATCAGATTGGTTGTTAGAAAAACTAATAAGTACATAATTGCGCAAGTTGTTGAGACAAATGTCTCACAGGACAAGATCTTATGTGGAATTAATTCTAAGGACTTACTTGAAAAAGGCTGGCCTAAGGAAAGGTCTGGAAGTTTAAAGAGTCTAGGGGCAGCATACCTTATCGGATTAATTATAGGAAAATTAGCAAAAGAGAAAAGAATAAAAGAAGCCATTTTTGATATTGGAATGTATAGAAATGTTCAGGGATCTAGAATATATGGGGTTTTAAAAGGAGCTATTGAGGCAGGATTAAAAATAAAGCATGATCCTGCAGCCTTGCCTTCAGATGAAGATTTAAAAAGAAACAATAGAATTGGAACTATAGTAAATAAAATGAAAGAAAAGCTAAAAAATGGAGAATAATAAAATTAAGCCTGAACTAACAGAAGAAAATAATATAAATGAAGAGAAGATAAATTTAGATTTGAACAAAGTAGATATAAAGCTTGCACAATTAGACCTAGAAGTTGAGAAAGAAGAGCGTAGAAAAAAGAACCTTGAATCCTGGATTCCAAAAACAAAATTAGGAAAATTGGTTAAATTTGGTAAAGAAAGGGATATAGATAAAATTTTAGAACAAGACAAAAAGATTTTAGAGCCTGAAATTGTAGATGCTCTGCTTGGCATAGAATCTGATTTGCTACTTATAGGCCAGGCAAAGGGAAAATTCGGAGGTGGAAAGAGAAGAGCATGGAGACAGACACAAAAGAAAACTCAGGAGGGAAATGTAATAACCTTTTCTTCAATGGTTGTGATTGGGGATAAAAATGGACATGTAGGATTAGGATATGGAAGAGCTAAGGAAACACTCCCTGCCCGAGAAAAGGCGTTAAGGGGAGCCAAGTTAAATATAATCAAGATTAATAGAGGTTTTGAAGATAATAAAGACAAATCAAGCGAACCTCACACTGTGCCTTTTAGAGTTGTAGGAAAATGTGGGAGTTCTAGAATAACTCTGCTGCCTGCACCGAGAGGCACGGGATTAGTGGTTGCGGATGAGTGTAAAAAGATATTAAGATTGGCTGGAATAAAAGATGTTTATAGCATGACAAAAGGACAAACAAGGACTACTTTTAATCTGGCTCAAGCGTGTATTGATGCTCTTAAAAAAACAACATTAATGACCAAATGATAATCGTAATAAGAATTTCAGGACATGTAAATATGCCAAGCAGAGTGGAAGAAATGTTATTCAGAATAAGATTGAGAAGAAAATATGCTGCTGTTTTAATAAAAAACAAGTTAGAGAATATAAAACTACTTAAAAGAATAAGAAATTATGTTGCTTATGGAAGCATAAACTTAGAAACGGTAAGAGAATTAATAAAAGCCAGAGGCATAGCAAAAATGAAGAAGAAAAAACTTGACATTGATAAAGTTATAGAACAAATAGAAAAAAGAGATGTAAAAAATTGGGAGATCAAGCCCTTTTTTAGACTGCATCCACCAAGAGGAGGAATAGATTCAAAGATTCATTTTGGTAAAGGTAAGGGAGTTTTGGGCGATAATAAAGAAAAAATAAACGAATTAGTAAGGAGGATGTTATGATGAATTTTAACGAATATCAAGAAAAAGCATGGGAAACTGCAATATACCCGAGGAAAGGAAAAAATATTTCATACCCTGCGTTAGGTCTGGGAGGTGAAACGGGAGAGGTCTTAGATAAAATAAAAAAAATATTAAGAGATGAAAATGGAATAATTATAGAAGAGAAAAAAGAAGATATAGCAAATGAAATGGGAGATGTTTTGTGGTATCTTGCAGCCTTGTCTAAAGAGCTTAATATTAATTTAAACTATATCGCAGAAAAGAATATCGCGAAACTCTCTTCAAGAAAAGAGCGCGGAGTTTTGCATGGCTCGGGAGATAAAAGATAATGAAACTTAAAAAAAGAAAAAATAAAACAAGATATAGGGGAAGCCATACTCATGGAAGAGGATTTAAGAAAAAGGCAAGAGGAAAAGGACATCGAGGAGGGAAGGGAATGGCTGGAACAGGAAAAAGGGCAGACCAAAAAAAGAGCTTGGTAATAAATTTATATGGAAACGAATATTTTGGGAAAGATAGGGCTTTGAGGAAGGAAATTAAGAAAAAATTGGATAGTGTAAACATAAGAAGCATTGTTGAAAATCTTGGCTCTTATATTAAAAAAAAGATTGCTATTGAGGATAAGGATAAGATAAATATTAATCTGGGGGGATATAAAGTTCTTGGTGAGGGTGAGATTAATAAAAAACTTGTTATCCGGGCTGGTGCGGCTTCACAAAGTGCGATAGACAAAGTTAAAAAGGCTGGTGGTGAAATTATAATTGTCAAATAAAATGGCATTAGAAAATATTTTGTATAATCTGCCGGAGGTTAAAAAGCCTATAGAAAAAAGGCTTGGGTTTAATACAAAGCTTAAATGGACAATTATAGTTTTAGTTTCTTTTTTTGTTCTTGCAAATATCAGCCTTTATGGAGTTACTAAAGGATTCCTGGATAGATTTGAGTTTTTAGAAGTTATTCTTGGAACTGATTTTGGAAGCATAATTAGTCTTGGAATAGGACCGATAGTTATGGCCTCTATAATTTTACAGTTACTTGTTGGTTCTGGAATATTAAATATTGATACAAAAACTGCAGAAGGTAAAAAATATTTTCAGGGATTACAGAAATTAGGAGTTTTATTCTTTATAGTTTTTGAATCTTTAGTATATGTATTGATGGGAGGAATACAGGCTGCTCCGGGATTTACAGGGATAGTTATATTTCAGTTAGTTCTGGGGGGCTTGGTTATAATGTTCCTTGATGAAGTGTCGCAAAAATGGGGTTTGGGTTCAGGAGTATCCTTATTTATAGTAGCTGGTGTGGCTTGGAGACTTTTCACAGGATTATTCCAGTTTGTTGGAGTAAATGGAGAGATTTGTTTGGTTGATTTTTCAGAAACCCCTTGTGCCGGGAAAGTGCTAGTAATAATACAATCTATTTTGAATAACGCACCAACTGAATTGTATTCTGCTGTAGCAGCTATTCTCGTTACAGTAGTTGTATTCATAGTTATTGTGTGGGCTCAAAATCTTAAAGTTGAAATTCCTCTGTCTTATGAAAGATTACGGGGATATAATATAAAATGGCCTTTACAATTTTTTTATGCATCTAATATTCCAGTTATACTGGTTTCTGCACTGGCCGCTAATATTCAACTATTCGGAGGGTTACTTGAAAATTGGCTTGGGAGGGCTACATTCCTTGGAGGTTTTTCTCAAGGGCAACCAATTTCAGGACTTGCTTTTTGGATAGGAAATACGAATTTGGTAGAAACATTTATTAGGGGAAATTTCCAAAGCATTTTGTTATTACAGGCTTTGACACACTTAATTTTTTACATGTGCCTATCTGCATTGTTTGCTGTATTTTGGGTTAAAACTTCTGGGATGGATGAATCTACTCAAGCTAAAAACATTCTTGCTTCTGGTTTACAAATTCCCGGATTTAGACAAGATCCAAGGATTTTAGAGGCAATTTTAAAAAGATATATAATGCCTCTAACTATTATGGGAGGTCTGGCTGTAGGAATATTATCTGCTATTGCTGATTTACTTGGAGCACTGACTTCTGGAACAGCTATATTATTGGCAGTTATGATAATGTATCAGTTATATAGTAATATAGCACAGCAACATGCTTTAGATATGCATCCTGCATTGAAAAAAATGATTGGGTAATATTTAAAAACGAGGTTGAATAAAAGATAAGATGGGTGCATTAAGAGTTGTGTTTATTGTGATGATCGTATCTTTAGCAATAGCCTTCTTTTGGGATTCTATTCCTGCCGTAAAGGAAATTATTCATAGTATTCTAGATCCCAGCGCAGGAGCATTGTTAAATAAAAATATCAATTTTGGAATGATAATTGTGGCTGCTGTAATAAGCTTTGCTATGACTTTAATACAGAAGTATACGATAGATAATGAAACTTTGCGTGAATTAAAAAAAGAACAGAAGAGTTTAACAGAGGAGATAAAAAAGTTTAAAGATAATCCTGAAAAGATGATGCAGCTTCAACAACAAAGTCTTGCTAAGGCTGGAGAAATGATGAAAATCTCAATGAAATCTTTCAGCTACACTGCAATTCCGATAATATTATTTTTTAGATGGTTTTCAGATTATTTTTCAACGATAAAAGAACCTGTAAAAATTCTGGGAATTTTTTCATCAAACTCGTGGCTATGGGCTTACATAATTCTAAGCATTATCTTCTCAATATTATTTAGAAAGATGTTTAAATTGCCTTAATTCCCCTTTCTTCTTACTTTCATTAAATAATATAATTATCTCAAAAACAAAGGCAACGACTAAAACTAAAAATCCTATGCCAATAAAAACAGTAGCTCCTCCAACTATCTCCAGAATACCGGCTAAATTAGAATACTCTACGTTCTTGCCCAATTTTAAAAATGCTAGGTATTCCATATAGCAATATAAGTCCTAAATACAAGACTAGGAATATTTTTAGAAGTTTATTGACTGCCCATTCAGCCTCTGGCCGAAACTCCTCCTCTAAAATATTTTTAGGAATATTTTTAATATCCCCATAACTTTCATTTAATCTCTTAATCTTCTCTTGAAATTCATCTATATTTGGAAAAATTCCCTTTGTGAAATCCTCTCTAGACGTAAATAAGTTTAGTAAAATAAAAATCGTAACAGTGTAGATTATAAAACAGAAAATACAACATTAACAAATCCCAATATAATTATTATAGGGCTGTCAAATTTCGTAAAAAGAGCCCGATAATAAAACTAATTAAAACTGTGATCAAAATAAAAATTCCGCTCCAGGCACTAATCTTCAGCCAGTTTACCATTTTTTATTTCACTTCACATATTTCTTCAACTCATCACCTTGCAGCCTTACAAGTTTGGGCTGTTTTAATTTTACATGGGCTACTTCAAATCTATCTAAATCGAAATTCTTTTCTAAAATTTCCTTGAATATCTTTAAGGCAAATTTCATTCCATCCTCTATCATCATACTCTCCTTGTAATCTAATCTTAATGCTTCTTTGAGCTTTTCATCGTGCTCTCCTATTGCATTCGCCCTATATGCTGTGAAATTGCCTGTTACGTCTGTTGTATAGAGATGGCCTTTTCCTTTGCTGATACCTGCAAGCATTGTTGCGACGCCGAAGGGACGCGCGCCCCCATATTGCGTAAATACCTGCTTCCTGTCTGCAATCATTCTTATAACTGCAATTGGTTCGATAGGAGAATTATAAGTTACTTTGTTTTGTTGCGCTAACACTTGTGCATAATCTATCAATATTCTTGCGTCTGATAATATTCCTGCTGCAGATGCAATAAGATGCTCGTCAATTTCAAATATTTTATGAGCTGACTCTCCGGCTATTAACTTATCTCTTATTCTCTTATCTGCTATAATCAAAACGCCATCTTTACAGACAAGGCCCATACTTGCGCTTCCAAATCGTACAACTTTTTCTGCATATTCGACCTGCAGTAAATGCCCATCTGGAGAGAACATGGTTGCGGCTCTGTCATAGCCCATTGCCTGATGTTGTATTTCTGTTGGAACGTCCATCTTAAAAATATTAATAAAACTGGAATGTAAGCTATTTAAGCTTTATGCTGAAAGATTTCTCTTGATAATGGGGTGCTCTCTATATAAGAGACATCTTCTGTTTTTTTGACTTTTATTATAGTGTTCACAAAACTTTCTATTTTTTGCTCGTGACTTACAATGATAAGTTGTGAAACATTTAATTCCTGTAGAACCTCCCTAATCCTGTCTAACTGCTGATCTGAAAATCCGTCTGTAGGTTCGTCTAAAATCACTATTTCTTTAGTTTTTATTTCACTTAAAATTGAGTTAATTGTCTGATTTAGAGCTAGTCGGTAAGCTAAAGCTGATGCTGTTCTTTCTCCTCCTGACAAGAATGAATATTCCATTTCAAAATCATTAAAGAGGATTATTGGAGAAAAAGACTCGTCTAAACGGACTGTTAAAGATTCTTGCGGGACTAACATTCTAAACCACTTTTTAAATACTTTTGAGAATTCCTGCCTGATTTTTATTAGTACGTTTCGCTCTGTAAACTCTATAAGACTAAGAAAAGTTGAAGATAGCCAGTCATGTAGTTCCAGAAGGTTAGCAAGTTTGTTTTTTGCTTCTTCTTTTTCTGATATTGATGCTTCCAAACTCATTATTTCTTTTTTTGTTAATTCCAATTCTTTGTTGACTTCTGCTAAAGAGATTTCGGCCTGTCTCTCCTCCTGCAAATTCCTATTTAGCTCGTCTTTTTTTAATTTTGCTAGATTATCAAATTTTGAAAATTCTAAAGCCTTCTCCTTTAAAGCCTGTATATGTTTACCTAATAACTCAATGTCTTTCTCCAAGGCTTCTGCCTGTTTTGACAAGGAGTGTTTTCTCTTTTTTGTTTTTTCCAAGTATTCTGACTTTGCGCGCAGGGCTTCTTTTAGAGATTTGTTTTCTTCTAAAGCATTTCTATCTTTTTTTTCTTTTTCCAATGATAAAGTAACTTCAATAATTTTTTTTTCAATTAAGACTATGCCTCTTTGACAATTAGAGATTGTATTTTCTGTTTCGTTCAGAATATTGTGCTTATGTGTTTCAGGAACATCTTGAAGACAAGTAGGGCAAAAGTCAATTCTAAATATTCTATTTCTTCTTTCCAAGGTTTCTTGTTTATTTTTCTCTAACGAATTAATTTGTGATAGTAAAGAGCCGTAATTATTTGTCAGCTCTTCTATTTTCTTATTCTTCTCTGTTATTTTTTTAATTATTTCCTGATATTCCTTTTCATTAAATAACTCTCCTGCTTCTGCAATCGTTCTTTCTATCTCAGATATTTCAAGATTTATTGTTGATAGATTATCATATTTATTTACCAACATTATTTTTGTTTTTTCAACCTCTCTTTCTAAATATTCTTTTTCTTTTATTTTTTCCTCTAATTGTGTATATTCGATTTCTCTTTTTTTCCTTTCATTTAATTTGATATCGAAAACTTTTTTCTTTTCTATAATTTCTTTATCCAATTCTTTTAGAAAGAGCTTTCTTATCTCGACTTTTGACTTTTCCTGGTCTAAATTTTTTATTTCACCTTGTAATATTTTTGACTCTTCTTTTAAATAATTTAGGATCGATACTAAATTTTCCCTGATTCTTTTATATTTTTCTAGGCCTAATATATGGCGTAAAATATTGAGCCTTACTTCAGGATCTTCCAGAATTATCTGCTTCATTTGTTCTTGTGGAGTATAAACAGTGTATCTGTAAAGGAGATTATTTTTTCTTACGAATTCCTGAGGGTAACCTAGAAATTCTAGAATTTTTGTCTTAATTTCTGTTAATGAAGCTTCAAATTTTTCTCCATCTATTGTTATGGATGAATACTCGTTTGTTACATTTTTATTATTTCTTTTAAGTTTTCTTTCAATTAAAATTGTTCTGCCAGATATTGCCAACTCTAATGAAACTTCCCCCTGAAAAGCATCAGTTCTTAGTAATGCGGAGCCCTTTTGACCGGGTTGTAAGCCAAATAGAGCATATTCTATTGCTAAAAGAAGGGATGTCTTTCCTGCTCCTACGTCTCCGGCTAATAAAATTGTTCCATCAGGAAACGTTATGTCCTCCTCCCTATAGGATCTTATGTTTTTTAGGTATAATTTTTTTATTTTCATAACTCTAATATCTTTTTTGTTTCTGAAATTAAACGCTCTTCAAAAACTGCAGATTTTTCATCATCTAGCTTTTCAGTTTGTAATATTCTTATTAAAGGGGCAATAAAAAAATTGAATCTGCTTTTATGCGACTCTTCAAATTTTTTAATTATTTTTGATTCTATATCTTCAGTATCTAATAGATCTAACTGTAATTCTGGCTCGGCCATCTGAAGTTTTGATATATTTTTTAATAATATGAATGCTTTTTTTTCCTTTGTATATTTTTCGATCTTGGAAAAATCTATGTCTGTTGTTTTGCCCCTTTCTAAAATGCCTGAAATTTTTAATATTATTATTTTGTCCTTTAATGATTCCTGTTTTAATATAGATAAAATTTCATCTGTTGCATTTAAAGTATTAGATGTTTCGTGATTGATTACTAAAATATTTTTTAGTTTAATCTCTCTTCTTTCAATCCTGCCATTTTCAAATATGTAAAAAGATCCTCCTTGTAGTTCTTCTAATTCCTGCATATTATTTGGAAATATTGGACCTGCATATACTTTGCCGTTTTTATTATATCTTATATGCAAGTGACCCATAGCAAGATAATTTACTTGCGGAAGTTTAGTATCATCTACTGCTTTTATATTGGGATTTGAAGCCACGCTCCTTAGAGTTGTATGAAGCATTAATATTTTGAATAGTCCTGGAGAATCTTGAAGTTTTATTTTTTCTATTTCCTCTATTTCAAGACCTGATTTTTTTCCCGGATAGCCATATAATGCAACATTTTTATAAATTGTTGGAAGTAAGATTATATTTCCATTCTTCTCTTCATAATTAAAAACATTTTTGCAGAAACCTGCCTTTTCCAATACATCAAGAAAAGTTTTTCCTGATACTGAATAATCGTGGCTTCCCGCTATCAAGAAGACCGGAATTCCGGCATCATGAAGTTTTCTAAATTCTTTAAAGGCTTCTTTTAAAGTGTCTATAGATGGATAGGCTGAATCAAATAAATCTCCTGCAATTAAAATGAATTCTACCTTCTCTTTAATACATGAATCTAATGCCTGCTGGAAACTTTTGAAGTTTAACTCATTTAATTCCGGCTGTCTCCAGCCCCCTAAATGGCAATCGGCAAGATGCGCGAATTTCATGAAATGGGGAGAATTGAATTGATATATATAGTTTATTGTGTTTGTTGAGGTTGATTCTAGAAAATAAAAGTGAAAAAATTAAGAAACTTAATTGCATTTTATAAGCTGATTTATTGTTGGGCATAATGCTAAATCTTCTTTATTAACACATTTCTTATCTCCGCATACTGCTGGCTGAATTTCTAAAGTGTAGTCGCCTGCTATACTAACAAGGGATGGAAGCCCGGGAGAAGTTAGCGTGTAATCTCTTTGTGGTTTAAGGCCTGTCTCGCCTTCTGTTAGTAAAGTAAATGGGCTTTGAGGAATATTGCTTCTGAATTTTTTATCAGGAATGCCAATTCTGACAAATGCCTTATGCACTGTAAATAAACCACGATTTCTCAAAGTTAAAGTCAAGGTTCTTTGAGCAAGGTTGCAGTTGGCGCTTTCTATAGTTAAACTAATTCCTTCAGGACATATTGGTTTTTCTTTTGGAACATAGAGTTTTAAGAACGCGTAAACTAAGACACTCATTGCTATAGCAATCATTACTAACAATACATAACTAACTATTTCACTTATTCCCTTTTTTTCTTTCATTTACTCCTGCCTTGCTACAAACGTTTCGCCTGCTTTTTCTTTAATTAAGACTATAAAAAAATTCTCTCCTTCTTTAAGATCAAATATAAATTCGCTTGGCTGTTGAGCTGATTGTGTTGTTACTTCATCTTCACAAGAAGGAATGTTTTGATTGCCCCTAATTCTAACCGTGATGGTTCTTTCTGTACGGGTGGAAGTTACACAATTAGCTCTATTCAGAACAGTGACTGGACTAATTATTGTGCCGGCACCACTTGAATCTGTGTTGACCTCAATAGAAGATTCTACCGGCCTATAATAGTATATTTTGGTTCCTGTAGAAGGACGACCTACAAGAACTGCAATTAACTCTGTCTTTGTTCTTGGGACTATTGTTTTTTGGTAATGATCTATAATTTCCTGGACCTTTGCCTGTATATCTGTGCCTGCCGTTATTATACCTTGTTCAATGACTTTGCTTGATTCAAAATCAATTTCTTTTGACAAATCGTATACATAAGTTTCTTTTGCAGGGGCTTTTGCATAATTGTATATTGTGCCTAGACCAACTATCAAAATTACTATTATCAGAGCAGCTATAATATACACCTGTCCTTTTTTATTCATTGTTAATTTAGAAAAAGATAGTTTTTATAGTTTCCGTTGGAATTGTAATGTAGAGAGGGAGTTTGCTTGGCTTTGAATTGATAGTGCCCTCTTGCTTTTCTCGGTTCTGCTTCCCTGTAAGCACCACACATTTCGCTTAGAGCTGCTCCGGTCAAGGCCTGACCCGTTTCACGAAGGCATGATCGAACAGGACAGTACCTCATAGTGGAGCAAGAGACTGTCAACTCTCTGCATCACGCCCTCCTTTAAGCCCGCCAAAGCCCGTTTGCGAATGGCGCAGGGCTAGCGCGCCGGCTCCTCTACATCTAAAGGTTAGAAGAAAGAGTTTATAAGACTTTTTATTTGGATGTTAGTCGCTTTTGTCTATTTGTGCCTTGATTTTTCTAAGGTCGTCACTTACCCTTATTTTTTTTCTTGGAAGATTAGTCTGTGATGCGAGAACGATTAGTAAAACTAAAAGAAGAAAAGAGAGAAAAAAACCATTTACCAGTAAGATTATTTCGGCATTCATCTAAATAATGAAAAATTGTCGTATTTAAGTTTTGTCGTGATTTCTTACATTTTTTCCAACGGCTTAATTCCAATTAAAAATAGAGTATTTTTTATTACTATTGAAAATGCTTCAACAAGAGTTAGAAGGAAAGCTTGATTTTTAGAGCCTATAACTTTTTCGGAATGATAAAATTCATTAAATAATTGACAAAGCTCGCAAGCATAATTTGCGATAATATTTGGAGCAAGACTCCTATAGGCGTTCAAAACTATATCTGGAAATGAGGAGAGCTGTAAGATAATGTTTTTTTCTATTCTTGTTAATTGGGGAATTTTATAGTTTTTGCGTGTTGATTTTGCTTTTTTCAAAATGCTTTTTGCCCTCGCATGCGTATAAAGCAAATATGCACCTGTGTTGCCTTCAAATTGCATTGCTTCTTCTTTCTTAAAGACAATTGTTTTGTCGACATCTTGTTTTAACATGGCGTATTTTAGGCAGGCTATTGTAATTGCTAATGCTCTTTTATTTAATTCTTTTTCAGATAACTTATATCTCTTCCCTAATTCTTGTTTCGTGTGTTCTATTAATTCTTTTTTAAATTGTGAGTATAAAATGTTGGTTCCTGTTCTGGAGGACATTTTGCCCTCGGGGAGTCTTACCTCTGTAACTGGAACGTGTTTACATTTTCCGGCTTGCTTGAAATTCATTAATTTTAGTGTTGTGAATAGTTGAGTAAAATGAAGCTTTTGTTCATTTCCTGCAACGTAAATTGCTTTATCAATTTTATATTTTTTAAATTTCTTTTCTGCCAATGCCAAATCTTTTGCTGAATACAAGACTGTTCCATCTTTTCTTAGTAAAACCCATACTCCTAAATTATTTAGATTTATTATTGTTGCTCCTTCTGAAACTTCTGCTATTTTCCTTTTTAGTAATTCGTTTGAAATTTCTTTTCCTCTCTTTTCTATTTCTGACTCAAAAAAAAAGATATCAAACTTTGTGTCTAACTCTTTGTAAATTGGTTTGAATGACTCTAATGATAATTTTCTTGTTTTCTTCCATAACTTATTTAATTCTTTATCTTCTCTTGTATCTAGTTTTTTATTTATTGTATTAACCTCATTTTGGAGTTCTGGATCTTCTTCCAGCCTTTTAACTGCTTCGACATAAATTGATGCAATCCATATTTCATCTTTTTTTAGTTTTTTATTTTGATGATAGTTTTTATAACACCAAATCCATTTTGCTACATGCATTCCTGTATCGCCTTGATAGTTGGCTCTTATTACTTTATTTCCTGAAAATTCTAAAATTCTTGATATGCTTTCTCCTAAAGATGTTCCTCGCACATGACCTATATGAAAAGCTTTGTGTGTATTTGCTTGGGAAAACTCGACCATTACTTTTTCTTTTATTTTTTGCGAACCGTAGTTTTCTTTTTCTTTTAATATTTTATTAAATGTCGACTCTGTTAAAAAATTTCCATTGATAAAGAAGTTAAGATAGTTTCCAACTGCAACTACTTTTTCTATTTCTTTTGTCAAAATTATTTTTTTTGCTAAATCTCCTGCTATCTCGGCGGGACTCTTTTTTTGAGATTTTGCCAGAGAAAAGCAGGGAAATGCATAATCACCTAATTCTGAATTTGGAGGAATTTCAATTATGCCCTCTATTTCTTTCCCGTCTAGATTTAACGTTTTTGATAAAGCCTTGATTATTATATTTTTCATGAAGATAATATCTAAATAAGAATTAATAAAACTATTTATTTATTTTATAGCCGCAATTAGGGCAGAATTTTTCCTCGCCTGAAAGGGCTGATGAACAGCCCGGACATTTTGGAATATTTTTTTTTCTTTCTATAACTGTTTTATAGCCTTTTTTTCCGGAGACTAGAGCTGAAAAGGCATCTTGAATACTGTCTGAGTCTTGGTATTTTCTTAAGTCTATGCAACTGCCCATTTTTATTAAAAGAAAAAAGCTTTTAAAAAGATTTTGTAAAGCCTTCTGTGTTGCATGATTCTCACAATTATCTATGATAAAATACTAAACGAACTTTATTTCCTCGACGGTAGAAAAATAATCATGTAACACCGCATAAAGCCTCTAGAGGGATTTGAACCCTCGACTTCCAGTTTACGAAACTGGCGCTCTTAACCAACTGAGCTATAGAGGCTTGTCAGTAATGAAGAACAATAGGAAGAAAGATTTATAAAGTTCTGTTTTTTATCTAATAGAGAAAAAGA
>CAYJSG010000004.1:11507-29298 GCA_964372815.1 Candidatus Woesearchaeota archaeon | reverse complement strand
TTTGAGGGAGATAGATTTATAAACTTGAATGTAAAGAAAAGAATAGAAAAAATTTACAACAGAGGCAATCTTGAGAAATTCTGAAAATGGCAATAATTGATATGCAGATGATGAGATATATTAATTTATTAGATAAAACTACAAAAGTCAAAACAAGACAATGTTTTATTTATAATAACACGATTTTTTTTGCTGTGCCAAGAAAGCTGGTTTCAAAAGCTATTGGGCCTGGCGCATTATATGTTAGAAGCATGCAACAAGATCTCGGAAAAAAAATAAAGATTATAAAGTCTCCTGCTGGAATAGAAGAAGCATCTGACTTTATTAGGGATATAGTTGCGCCAAATAAATTCAAGGAACTTGAGATTAGAGATAATAATCTTATTCTAACTGCTGGGAACAATCAAGCAAGGGCTGCTTTAATCGGGAGAGATAAGAGAAGATATGATGAATTACAAAAGATTCTTAAAAATATCTTTGATATAGATTTGAAAATTGTCTGATTGTTAAGAATGAAATTTATCAGGGCTAAAGTTTTAAAAACCCCATTTTATTGGTAGGATTATGGGATTAATGAATGCACATAAATTTATGAAAAAAAGAAAGAAATTTAGATGGGCGGCTCGTGAATATAAGGCAAGGATGCTTAATTTGAAGGCAAAGTCTGACCCTCTAGGAGGTAGATCCAGTCAGGCAAGAGGAATTGTTGTAGGAAAATTCCAAAAAGAAGCCAAGCAGCCTAACTCTGCAATGAGAAAATGTTGCAAAGTTCAGTTGATTAAAAATGGCATTCAAGTTGGAGCATTTATCCCAGGAAATCTTGCACAGAGATATATAGATGAGCACGATGAAGTAATTATCGAAAGGATTGGGGGAAAGATGGGCAGATCAAAAGGGGATATTCCGGGAATTAGATTTCAGGTAATAAAAGTAAACGATCAGCCTTTAAGAAGATTGTGGAAAGGCGAGATTGAGAAGGGCAGAAGATAAAATGGCAGAGCAAATTCAGGAACAAAAACAGGGAAATGAGGAAGGATTCAAGCTTTTTGATAAATATGAGATCTCTGATATTACAATAAAAGATCCTGCGTTAAAGCCTTATATTAATTTACAGCCCAGATTATTGACTAAATCTTATGGAAGGAATTTAGTTAAATTTGGTAAAACAAGAGTTTCTGTTGTTGAGAGACTGGCTAATCGTCTTGCTGTTCCAGGACATATTGGGAAAAAACATAAGATTATTACTTCGTGGAGTTCTGGGAAATATAATAGAAATATGAAAACTATTTTGCAAGTTTTTGAAATAATAGAGAGAAAAACAAAGAAAAATCCGGTTCAGCTATTAGTAACTGCTATTGGAAATTGTTCTCCAAGGGATGAGATTACAGTAATTGAGCATGCAGGAGCAAGGTATCCGCAAGCGGTAGATACTAGTCCGTTAAGAAGGGTTGATTTAGCAATAAGATGGATGGTTCAAGGAGCCTATCAAAGATCTTTTGGGAAAAAGAAAAAAATGGCTGAATCTTTGGCTGATGAAATTATTAAATCATCAGAAGGAAATATGGAAAGTTATGCTGTTAGTAAAAGAAATGAAGCTGAAAAGCAAGCTGATTCTGCGCGTTGATTTCACGATCTTTGTCTTCTTGATGGAAGTTCTTTACTTATTCTATCTAAAATATTATCCAGTCTTTCTCTAAATAATGCTTCTTTTAAATTTTGTTGTTTTGAGTTTTCATTGCTATATATCAGAATTTTAATATCATCCTTTTCTCTTTCAGATTCTTTATTATATGTTCCTCTAGAGGTTACTATATTTTCTTTGGCTGTTGCAAATCGTGAATAATCAGGTCCTGTGAAAGTATCTTTATAACAGCTGACTTTTATTAGTTGATTGTCTCTATCGATAAATAATTCAACTATTTTTGGCGTTCTTCTTATAATTTCGCTCATTAAAAATATAAGATTCTAATTTATATAAAATTAACTTTAGTTGAATAAGAAGTTTTAAAAACATGTTTTCTTATCACAAATTGTCTTAGGTAAAATTTATAAAATGGTAGAGAAAGAAACAAGTTTGCATAAGATTCAGAGATTGATAGAGAATCAGAAGAATATAAGGAATGTAGCGACGAGCGCACATATACATCATGGAAAGTGTATTAGTGGTAACTCCAGATTAATTTTATCTGATGGAAGTATAAGATTGGCTAAAGATATTTTTGAAGATGTTTCTAAAGAGGGAGAGATTTATGAAGAAGATGAAGACCATACTATATACATTCCTAAGGAAAAGATATCAATATTTTCACTTAATAAATCTGAAGGAAAAATAGAAAAGAAAGATATACAATATGTTTGGAGATTAAAAGGAGGAAATACAATAAAATTAAAATTAAGAAATGGTTTTGAAATTACGACAACACCAGAACACAAATACATTGTTTTTAGAGAAGGATTTATTGATGTCGAGGCTAAGGATTTGAGAATTGGAGACAAGATAGTATGTATGAAAAATGCTGATTATTTTTGGAATGAAAAAAATGTAGTTAAAGAAGATTATGAACATATTGAAATAAATAGTGGAAAAATGATACAGTTGATGAAAAATTCTTATACTGACTTGGCTTTTGTTGATGTTGTAGGTAAAACTTATTGTTTTGAAGAAGTTGTTTATGACTTTACTATTCCAGAAAATAATAATTTTGTCGCTGAAGGCATGGTAATACATAATACCGCATTCACAGACAATCTCTTAGCTGCCGCAGGGCTTATGGCTGAGAAAAGTGCTGGTGACTTAGAAGCAGGGATGGCAACATGGCAACATGCTGATGAGCAGGAAAGATTAATGACCGTTGATGCGGCAAATGTTTCTATGGCTCATACATATCAAAATGAAGAGTATTTAATTAATTTGATTGATACTCCTGGACATGTAGACTTCGGAGGCAATGTTACAAGGGCAATGAGAGCAATTGACGGGACTTTTGTCTTGGTTTGTGGTTGTGAGGGAATTATGCCTCAAACAGAAACTGTTTTAAAACAAGCATTGCGGGAAAGAGTTAAACCTGTTTTGTTTATAAATAAGGTTGATAGATTAATTAAAGAACTGAAATTAAATGCCGAGCAAATGCAGGAGAGGTTAATAAAAATTATAGATGAATTTAATCATTTAATAATGCAAATTGCAGAGCCTGAATATAAGGAGAAATGGAAAGTAAATGTTCAGGATGGAAGCGTGGCTTTTGGTTCAGCTAGAGATAATTGGGCGTTATCATTTCCATCTATGAGAAAGAAAAATGTTAGTTTTAAAGATATTTTGAAAATTTATGAGATGGAAGAAAATGAAAGAAAAGAGTGGGTTTGGAAGAACGCTCCGTTGTATGACGTTATTTTAGATATGGCTGTAAAACATCTGCCAAACCCAATTGAAGCTCAAAAATATAGGATTCCAAAAATCTGGAGAGGTGATTTGGAAAGTAAATTTGGAAAAGACCTGATTCAATGCAGGAAAGATGGGGAGGTTGCTTTTGTTATTACAAAGATTGTAGTTGATAGTAGATCTGGAAAAGAAGTGGCTGCTGGAAGATTGTATTCGGGAACAATTGTTAATGGGATGGAGATTTATGCTAATAACGCAAAAAAAAGTGGAAAAATACAGCAAGTCTTGATTTATAATGGAATTAGGCCAGAGCAACTTGAGAGTGCTCCTGCTGGAAATGTTTTAGCTGTTAGCGGCCTGAATTTAGAAGTTGGCGAAACAATAACTTTAAATGAACAAAATCCATTTGAAGAAATAAGACATATATTTCAACCTGTAATAACAAAGTCTATTGAAGTTTTAAGGTCTGCTGATTTGCCAAAGTTAGTTGAAATTTTGAGAAAAGTTGCTAAAGAAGATCCAAGTATAAAGATTGAAATTAATGAAGAGACTGGAGAGAATTTAATTTCTGGAATGGGTGAGCTACATTTAGAGATTATTGAAGGAAGGATAAAAAATGAAAAAGGATTAGAAGTTAAAACTGGAAATCCTATAGTTGTTTATAGAGAAACAGTTACAAAGCAAGGAGATGAAGTTGAAGTTAGAACGCCAAACGGCCATAATATTTTATTTTTTAGCATAGAACCTTTGGAAGATGAAGTCCATAATGCAATAGAAAGAGGAGAAATTTCTGAAGGAAGATTAAAGAAGAGGGCAGAAGAAGTCTGGAAGAAATTATCTGAAGCAGGGATTTCTAATGAAGAATCAAGGCAATATAAAGAGATTTATAAAGGAAACGTATTCGAAGATAGAACGAGAGGGATAGTTTTGTTAATGGAAGTTATAGATTCTATTATGGATGGCTGGAAATTGGTAGTTGATGGGGGCCCATTGTCTAAAGAACCGTTAATGAAGACTAAATTGATTCTGCATGATGCTAAATTACATGTAGATCATATGCATAGAGGCCCTGCACAGATTTATCCTGCTATTAGGAGAGGAGCTTATGAAGGCATGGCCAGAGCAGGGGCAGCTATTCTCGAACCTGTTCAGACACATAGAATAGAAGTTCCTGTCGCATTTATGGGATCTGTAACCCAATTAGTTGGAAGCAAGAGAGGAATTTTATTAGACGTTCAGCAAGAAGGAGGGGATGTTATAATAGTTGCTAAGATTCCTGTTGCTGAAATGATTGGATGGAGCAATGATTTGCGCTCTGCGACAGAAGGAAGAGGATTTTCCTCTCTTGCGGATCAGGAATTCCAGAAACTCCCAAGAGAATTACAAGATAATGTTGTTAGGAAGATTAGAGAAAGAAAGGGGCTGAGTGAGAATCAGTAAAATATATAAAGAGTAATCTTCTTTATTTATTATATGGATAGAGAATTGAGTTCTGCTGAATTATATCGTAAAAATAGAAGTGAATTTTTTCAAAGAGAGGAAAATGTAAATACTAAAGAAAGGAAAAGAATAGGAGTCTATGAAAGATTTGAAGTTAATGGGGTAACAGTTACGATATTAAGAAGTTTAGGAGAGACAAACATTTATGAAAATCATGGAATGCGAAAAATGAGACTTCCTGGATATGGAGAGGTTGAAGTAGACAGCCCCTTAAGTGGCGGAAAAATTATTTCGACCCCCATGACTCCTGAAGAAGAAAAAAGAAGAGATGAGGAAATATTCCAGATTCTAGATAGAAGAGCTAAAGAAGATTTAAAGAATGCATATATATTGAGATAAAGTTGAAATAGGAAAGAAATAAATTGTTGGGATTTATCAAATATTTAGCAAGAATTTTATTTTAAAATTCCCTATTATCTTTTGCCTATCTTTAAAACTTACCAACTTTCTTATTTTATCTCTCTCCATTACTTCTTTTATTTCATTAATGATTTCAGAGGATATAAAATTTTTTATCACTCCAGATAAAATCAGTTCAAATATCTTTGCCGGATTTCCGTCTGATGACACTGCTGCTGAAATAATTATTGAAAATTACTTTTTACATGTTTATTATAATAAAGCCATCTAAACTGCTTTTCTATTTTAAAGGATAATTCCGTCGTTAATTCTTCTTCTTTGATTTTCAATTTTTCGAGTTGTTGATGATAATAATAAAGTTGAGAGACTCTATAATGCTCTGCTCTCTTAAATTCTGGGATTTGTTGTTTAGAAAGATCACACGGTTGTTTTAATCCAGAAGAGATAAATATTTGTTCGTGTGAGAAGAATTCTGCTTTTTTACCATCTAATAATTTTTCTATTCCTTTTCTCTCATAAGAATTTACATAACAATATTTTATGTTTGCCATTTTATTTTCTTTATTAGAAAGAATTTGTAATTTAACTATTTTTTGGATTTTATTTTAATTATTGGAATTTTAAGGAAAACAAAAAGAGTAAATAAAGATATTTAAACTGCTGTTTGATATATGTATTGCAAGGAGGCAAATTGGTCCGTTTTTCCGTTAATCACCTAAATTTATCTTTTAATTTGAGAATTGATTTTGCTGTATTTGCAAGTTCATCTTCGTGTTTTGCAAAATCTTCTAATTCTCTTACAACAGAATTTGTTGTGATTATATTAAAATGTTCCAATATTTTGTGTGAAACAGAGCCTTCTGGAGCTACTGGATTATCATTATATTTACAAAGATTTGATGAAGGAAAAATAAAATTGGTTGATAGAATACTAATCATTAATACTGGAATGGGAGATTTTTATGAAAAATTCTGAAAAAATAGAAAGCTTTAAAAAGCTATAAAAATAAAGTCATATAGATTAAAAATGGCAAAGCAAAAACCGGTCATTAATGTTGCTTTCGTAGGGCATGTCGACCACGGAAAATCGACAACTATAGGACACCTTATGTTTCAGTCTGGAAAGCTAACTCCACAAGAACTTGAAAAATTAAAGGCAGAGGCGCAAAAGCATGGAAAAGTTGGTTTTGAATTTGCTTATTTTATGGATAAGTTTAAGGAAGAGAGGGAAAGAGGAGTTACTATAGACTTATCTTATGAAAAATTACCTACCCAAAAGTATGAAGTTACAATAATTGATGCTCCTGGGCACAGAGACTTTGTTAAGAATATGATTACTGGCGCTTCGCAGGCAGACGCAGCTTTCCTAGTAGTCGCTGCTGGACAAGGAGCAGGTGTACAGCCACAGACAAAAGAGCATGTTTGGCTATTGAGAACAATGGGTGTTGGACAAGTTGCGGTATTAATAAATAAGATGGATGTTGTTAATTATAAGGAAGAGGATTTTAACAAAATTAAGACTGATGTTTCTGCTTTATTGAAACAGGCAGGTTATAAAGCTGAAGAAACTGTATTTATCCCTATTTCTGGATTTAAAGGAGATAATTTAACTAAGAGATCTGATAAAATGCCTTGGTATAAAGGGCTTGTGTTATTGGAGCAATTTGATAATTTTAAACAGCCAGAAAAACCTACAAATTTACCATTAAGAATGCCGTTACAAGATGTTTATGAGATTACCGGAATTGGAACTGTTCCAGTAGGAAAGATTGAAACTGGGATAATGAAGGCTGGAATGAAAGTAATTATACTGCCTGGGAGAACAGGCAAGGGAATAGAAGGAGAAGTGAAAACAGTTGAAATGCACCATGAACAACTAGTGGAAGCAGAGGCTGGAGATAATGTTGGTGTTAGCATAAGAGGTGTCGGAAAGAAGGATATTGCAAGAGGAGATGTTATTTGTGATGCAGCTAAGCCTGCGCCTGTTGTTTCAGAATTTGTTGCTCAAGTAGCTGTTATTTCACATCCTACTGTAATTGCCAAAGGATATACTCCTGTTTTCCACGTCCATACCGCACAGGTTCCCTGCCAGTTTATTGAATTAATTGAAAAAACAAGCCCTGAAGGAGTAAAGACTAACAATCCTGATTTTTTGAAAAATGGAGATGTTGCTAAAGTAAGAATTAAACCTATAGGAAATTTAGTTTTGGAAACACAGAAAGATAATCCCCATATGGCAAGATTTGCAATTAGAGACGCGGGAGCTACTGTTGCGGCTGGAGTCTGTATTGAACTAAAAGCAAAATAAATTTAGTCTGAATGAATTATGAAGACATTAAAAAATTCAGCCGGAATATTGCTTGTGGTAAATTTGTTCGCTGGAGGGTGTTCTAGTATTAATGAAAAGAATTTTGAATTGGCTGAAAAAAGAAGAGAGATGTATGAACAAGGAATTTCTATGCCATTATGGATGAATAACCGAGAGTGGACAAACGATGATTTTAAAAAAAATCAGAGAGATGTTTATCTGGGAATTGTTTTTTATGGGCGATATAATTTTTCTGATGATTCTTCAGACTCTAGATTTGTTGATCCAGAAGAAGCAAGGGAATTATTGAAGATCTATAGATGGTTGAATGAAGATAAAACTGTTTATTTAGGTAAATAAAAGCATGTTTTTAGCACAGTAATCATTATAAATACATCTTTATGAATAGATTCATGAGGGTGTCTGAGAATAACAGGAGGGAGATTGAAGAAAAATTGAAAGGATTAGGTGATTATGTTAAGATAGACTATCTAGAAAGTTGTTTGAAAAGACAACTTGATTTTGATACGAGGAAATTTGTACTGACCACTCTAGCTGATTTGTATAAAAATAGAAAGATGTTTTTAGACGCCGGGAAGATGATGTTGGCCGCTGCGAACATTAATACTACTTTTCAAGGCAAGGTTAATGATTTCTTAGGCGCGGCAAGATTGTTTATCAAGGCAGGAGATTTTAATAATACTGATTTAGCATTTGAAAAGGCTATTAGTTGTGCGAATACAAGTCAAAAAATTGAGATTAAACAAATTAAAAAAGAAAATTATAAAGAACAGGCGGAAATTTATTTGAAGAATGATAAAAGAAAGCATGCTATCGAAGCTTACGAAAGATTATTATCTTTAGATTTAGAAGTTAATGAAAAAAAAGAAGCGCAGGAGAAACTACTTAATTTATATGAAAAATTGGGAAAGATAAGAGATTATTATAGTTTGAAAAGAGTTATGTAAGAAAAAAAGAATTGCCTCCAAATGGAGGCAAAAAGATTATATATCATCTTTTGATGCTAGATCTGCGAAGAGCTCGTCTATATCAACTTCTTCTTCGTCTTCTTTAAAAGAAATCTCGTTTTTCACCTCTTTTCCCACCATTGTAACTTTTTATCTAACTAAATCATAAAGTATATAAATCTTGCTGTTGAAAAGCAGGGATGTAAAAAAAATCATCAGAAAGATTTAAATAGCTAGAATTTTTTAATTATAATAAGATAGGAAGAAGTAAATTATTATTAAGTTAGTTACTTGCTATCATGTTCACGTCCGTGTTGGACATATGGTTTCTTTCTATTGGTAAAAATAAATAGTATTTAGAATTAAAATGGCAAAGATAAGTCCGGTATCGATTAAATATATGATTTATGCTTCATTTAAAGCAGAAGGGCCGTTAGAAAGGCCTGATGTAATAGGAGCAATATTCGGACAGACAGAGGGTTTGTTGGGAAGTGATTTAGAAATGAGGGAATTGCAGAAAGAGGGGAGAATAGGGAGGATAGAAGTAGATCTGGAAATAGTTGATGGTAAAACTATAGGGGAGATCAAGATTCCTACTGCAATGGATAAATCTGAAACTACTTTGATTGCTGCTGCTTTAGAAACTATTGATAGAATAGGCCCTACAGAGGCAGAAATAAATATAAAAAAAATAGAGGATGTTAGAGGCAGTAAAAGGGACTACATTTTGGATAGGGCTAAAAGACTTTTGGAAAACTTAGATGGTGGTGAATTTGGAGAGCTTTCAAGAACTTTAAAAGAGGACACTAGAGTTTCTAAAATACAGGAATATGGTGAAGAAAAATTGCCTGTTGGAGACATCTCGGAGAAGGAAATTATAGTTGTTGAAGGCAGAGCAGATGTTGTTAATTTGCTAAAAAACAGAGTTAATAATGCTATAGGCATGAACGGGACTAAACTTCCTGGTGAAATTATAAAATTAAGCAAGGAAAAAGAGATTACCTTGTTTATTGATGGTGATAGAGGTGGGAAATTAATTGCTAAAAATGTTATTAGTAATGCAAATATAACTTATGTTGCTGTTGCTCCTGATGGAAAGGAAGTTGAAGAATTAACTGGAAAAGAAATTTTAATGGCCTTAAGAAAAAGAATTCCTGTAAATGAATTTTTAAGAAAATTGAATGGAAATGGCTTTGAAGAAGTAAAAGAAACTCAAGTTGAAAAAAGCGGTGGGGATATGAACAATGTTAAAGAAAAGTTAAGAAATGTATATAAAGACATAAAGGATACAAAATCCGCTTTGTTGTTAGATTCTAATTTGGATGTTATTTTAAAAATTGGTGTAAAGGAAGTTTCTCAAGCAGTGAAGAATTTGAGGAGAGAGATATTTGCTGTTGTTCTTGATGGAGTTGTAACTGGAACATTTGCTAAATTATGCGAAGAGAGGGGAATTAAGTATATCGGGGCGATTAATTTTGGCAGCGTAAAGGATGTTAAGGTTAATCTGATTAGTCTGTAAAGAAATCTAACAAGGTATAAATTTAAATATTCTTTAAATTTAATTTAATAATGAAAAAAAAGGGTGGGTTGGGAAAAATCGAGATAATATTAATTGTATCAATTATATTATTGCTTGGGATTATAGCTTATATCCAGTTTGTTTATGTTGAAAAATGTGAGAGTTTTGAATGTTTTAGAGATTCTATGGAAAAATGCAAGAAAGCAGAATATAGAAATGAGCAGTCAGAAGCTGTGTGGGGATATGAAATTAAGGGTGAAGAAGACAATCTATGTAAAGTAGGAGTAGCTATGTTATTAGCTAAAGAGGGAGATTTGGGATTAGATAATCTTATTGGATATGAGATGGATTGTTATTATCCTATTGGTGTTGCCGTCTATCCAGAGAAAGATTTAGAGTCCTGCCATGGAAGACTAAAGGAAGAATTACAAAAGATAATTATAGATAAATTGCATTCTTATATTATTGAGAATTTGGGGAAAGTTGAGGAGGCGTTGAATGAGAGTGTTTGACTTTAGGAATATAGAAAGTTGTGAACGAATGTGAGGGTGAGAGTTTGAATTTTCTCGATTATTTTATAAATATGAATAAACTTATGTTATGTCTAATCCCTCGCCCAAAAACCCCATACTGCCTCGCACTGCTCGGCTAAAAATTTAAAAAACAAAAATTTATATATAAGAATAATCATGTACTATTGTTAATTGTCCCAGTGTGGTCATCAGGCAACGCTGGGCCTAATATTTCTAATTAAGGATTTTTGAGATAATCTTATTGAGATGTATTGATTGATCACATACTCTTCGTAATGCATATGATGAACTTGAGCTGAAATATGCGTTTTCTACTTTCTTTCCTAATCGTTGAGCTGTTTTTATCATCGGAGCAAAGTCCTCATCTCCACTAACGATGATAGCAGTATCATAGAGATTTTCATAGGCCCCTACAATAAAATTATGTATGAGATGAGCATCATCACCTTTAACAATAAATTCGAAACTGCCATCTTTTTTCTTTATCTTTTTTAAAGTGTATAAAATCACATTAAATTTAGGAATCTCTTTAAGCATGGCAAGAAATCTTTGATGCTTCCAGTATTTTTTAGGATTTGTTTCAAAGTCTAAAGGAGCAACATAATAATATGCATTAACAAGTTCTCTTAAGCGAAGTACAACGTAAAGGCGAGCCCATGAATTTCTAAAAATATGATAAATATTAAAAGCCCTTGTGATTGTTTATAATTATGGCAATTAGATTTGGCCCCGCTGGACTTGGGCCTGTGAAAACAGCTGAAAAGATGTTAGGGGAGTTTAGTAGAGAAGGAATGAAGGCTTGCGAGGTGGCGTTTACTTATGGGGTTTATATAAAAAATAAGGAAGATGCTATTAGAATTGGAAAAAAAGCTAAAGAATTAGATATTAGTTTAAGTATACATGCGCCTTATTATGTTAACCTGAATTCTTCTGAAATTGAAAAGAGGGAAATGAGTAAAAAAAGAATCTTGGATTGCTGTTCAGTCGGAGAACTATTAGAAGCTAAGACAGTTGTGTTTCATCCTGGATATTATGGAAAAAATAGAGATGAAGCTTATTTGAATATTAAGGAGGGAATTATTCAAATAATGAAAGAAATAGATAAAAAAGGATGGGAAATTGATATTGCAGCTGAAACAATGGGAAAAGTTAATGTTTTTGGAAGTATTGAAGAGGTTAGTAAATTAGTTAAAGAAACTGGATGCGGGTTTTGCATTGATTTCGCACATATACTTGCTAGAGACAAGAAAGTTGATTATGAGAAAATTGAAATGCTATTTCCACTGAAAAAATGGCATGTTCATTTTTCAGGGATTGTTTATGGGGAAAAAGGAGAGAAACATCATAGAAAGACTGAAAAAGAAGAGTGGAATAATTTGTTGAAAAATTTGCCTAAAGATAAAGAGATTATAATTATTAATGAATCTCCAGATATGATAGAGGATAGTATTCAGGGATTGAGGATTTATGATAGACTATGATTAATCTGGTTTGATTTAAATCCTGCATAACAAAATAAATGATTGAGATGTTCGTAAATTCGTGGATATGGGACGGGCATGCCTTGTTTAGGACTTTTGTCTACAAATATTTCAGGAGGCATTATCCTGCCTACACCTATATAAAAACGCATATTGTTTTCTCTATTATACATGTATAAATCGAAATTATTTTTATCTTGAGAGCGCAATTCTAGTTGAACTTTTTCTGCAATAGGCAACTCATGCAGGTAAGCATTTAGGATTTTTTCTAATAGACTAAAATAAGATTCATTAAGTTGTTTGAATCTAATAAGTTCGGCGTTACTATGTCCTAATTCTGTTTCTAAAGAAAAATTCAACTCACCTGTTTTTGTTAAAGCTTGTAGCTCCATTAAGAGAAAATAGAAAATTGAGTTTAAAAAGATTGTTATTTACTTTGTAGAAAATTCTTCTTATGTTCTTGGTCTAAAGTAAGTAATTTTGACTTTGCTTTTTCCGGGTTTATACGGCAGACATTAAGGATTTCCAGAATTTTTTGTATTATTATATCATAGCTTTCTTTAGGATATGATCTTAGTTTGTCGAGCCTTATTTTAGTGCTTTTTAGCAACTTTATCGTCGTTATTTCTATTCTATTTTGCATGCAGGTATAAATAAGTATACCTATTTAAGTTTTATTGTAATAATGTTACTACTTATTTTTGTAACTTTCTAATGGTATGAATTGTGTCATTACCGTAAAGTTTATAAAAGGACTAAACATGCCTATTTTAACTAAATTTAAAATATAACCATGGCATCCATAAAAGCTTTGGTTTTCCTTGTAGTGCTATTGGCATTTACAGTTTTTTCTGTAATGCCTGTTAGTGCTGGTCTTGGAGAACGAGTTAAGATTGTAGCGCCTATTGAAGTGAATGAGATAGATGCTTTCCAAACTCAAGATATAAGTTTTGAGGCTGGAGAGACTATACCTATAAGAGTTCGCTTGAAGGCGTTCGCACCTATAGAGGATGTCAGAGTGGTTGCAGAAGTTGCAGGATACCCTGATTTAAGAGTTGTCTCTGGAGCGTTTTCTGTTGTTGAAGGCGGAACTTATACTAAAGTTTTGACTTTGAAAATGCCTGATAGCCTGGATGAAGAAGATCTAAAAAATAATTTAGATCTTTTTATCACGGTTGAATCCAAGGACAATGGCTTACTTGACAGCTTTGGCATTGACTTGATTCTACAAAGAGAACAAGATTCAATAGAGATTCTTGATGTAGATATGCAAAATGAAATTGCTGCTGGAGATGTACTAACTTTTGACGTTGTTGTCAAAAACAGGGGAATACAACAGGCAGAAGACACTTTTGTTGTAGTTAGAATACCTGCATTAAAATTGGAAGACAGAGCTTACTTCGGAGATCTTACACCTATGGATCAAGGTGGAGATGACTTGCCTGAAGAAGAAGATAGTAGAGAAAGAAGGTTATCTTTAAGAATACCTTCGAATACTCCTGTCGGAGTATATGTAATTGAAATAGAAGCATCAACAGATGATGCATCAACTACTATAACAAAGAAGGTAGCTGTAAGCGGCGGTGCAGAGGAAGGAATAAAAGTAATTGCTCCTGTGCATAGCAAGTCTTTTGATGTAGGAGAAAGTGTAGAATACAGTTTAGTGCTAGTTAATTCTGGCAATAAACAAGCTGTATTTGAACTGGTTATAGATGCACCAAGCGAGTTAAGCATTGATGTATCTGAACCAGTGGTCGCTATTCCTGCCGGAAGCAGCAAAACTGTAAAGTTAAAATTAAGCGCTGAAAAAGAAGGAGCATATAATTTTGCAGTAAACATTCACTCTGGCACAGAACTTGTAGACAAGGAAGAATTTAGCGCAAAGGTTGGAGGCAAAGAAGTTATTTCTAGCAAGACTAGTCCGACTGTCTTATTGACAGCAATACTTGCTATTATCTTTGTCGTCTTATTGATTGTGCTAATTGTTCTTTTGACAAGGAAACCAGTAAAGACTGAAGAAACAGGAGAAAGTTATTACTAACTTTCTTTTATTTTATTTTTTTATTTTTTGAATTTGCTTTTTCTTTTTTATTTTTTAATATTTTGCATAATCTGAAGTTTTAAATATCTTTATTTATAAGATAAGATATGGTATACATAAAAAAATTGGTTATGCAGGGATTTAAGAGTTTTGCTAAAAGGACAGAAATTCCTTTTGATAAGGGAATTAATATCTTTATAGGGCCAAATGGATCTGGAAAGACAAACGTATCAGACAGTATATTATTTGCCTTAGGAAGATTGTCAATAAAATCTATGAGGGCGGCTAAAGCAAGGAACTTGATTTTTATGGGGTCGAAATATATTAAGCCCGCTAAAGAAGCTATTGTTGAATTGATTTTTGATAATTCTGACAGGGCTTTTGCGATTGAAAATGATGAGATTCATTTAAAGAGAATTATTAGAACTAATGGACAAGGAATTTATAAAATAAATGGTGAGACAAAGACTAGAAACGAGGTTATTGAAACTTTGGCTCAAGCAGGAATTGATCCTTATGGATTTAATTTAATTATGCAAGGACAAATACAGGGTGTTGTTAAAATGCATCCTGAAGACAGGAGGGGGATTATAGAAGAAGTTGCTGGAATCTCTATTTATGAATCGAGAAAGGAGAAATCTTTACATGAATTAGAAAAGACAGATGAAAGATTGAAGGAGATTATTACTATTTTAAGAGAGAGAACTGCTTATCTAAAAAATTTAGAGAGAGAAAAGGCACAAGCACAAAAATATAAAGATGCTGAATTGACTGTTAAAAGGGCTAAGGCTTCTATATTACATAGAAGATTGAAAGAAAAAGAAAAAGAGATTAATGTTATTGTAAAAAATATTGATGATAAAGATAATATAAAGGTTAAAGTAAGAGAAAAAATTGATGTTTTGCAAAATGAATTGAACCAGTTGAATGAAAAGATTAACGATATTAACAAACATATTCAAAAGGCAAGTGGTGTTGAGCAGGAAGTTATACATAATGAAATTGCTAATTTGAGGGCTGAATTAGAGGGTTTGAAAGTTAGAAGAGAGAGTTATGAGAATAGAGCTGAAGAAATTGAAAGGAGGATTGAAGAACTTTTGAAGACAGTGCCGGATATTGAGAGTGAGATAAATGAATTGCGACGAGAATCTCCGCTCGTTGCTAAAAAATCTGAAGAACTAAAGAAAAAAAAGCATGAATTAGAAGAGATAGAACAAGAGAGAAAGAGATTAATTAGTATAAGAACTGAATTACAGTCTTTACGAGAAAGAGTAAAGGATAAAGAGAAGCAGCTTGAGAGAGTAAAGGCTGCTTCTGAATCTTTATTGAATAGAATGGAGGAGATTTCTGTTGGTTTTATTTATGATAATGAGGAAAAATGTTCTAGAGCAATAGAACATCTTAGAAAAGATATTCTTTCTAAAAAGAGTGAATTAGACAGATTAGTTTTGGGGGAATTGGAGAATGAGAAGATTATTTCTGTTGCAGATGCTGAAATTTCAAGAGTGGAAAAAATTAAAAAAGATGTTGATAAACTTGATGTTTGTCCGTTATGCCAGAGTAAGATAACGGAAGAACATAAAAAACATGTTTATGACGATTCTGAAAATAAAATTAAAAATGCACGAGATAAAAAGGAAAAATCTTTGCATGAAGTTGAATTAATTAAAATTGAAAGAGAGAAAGAAAAGAAAGAGCTTAGAGAGTTAGAAGATAAACTGTCTAAAGCAGATGTTGAGCTGATTAATCATAAAAATATTAGGGAGAAGAAAGAACAGTTGAAAAGAGCTGTGAATGATGAGAAAATTTTGAAGGATGAGATTTATGAATTAGAAGATAGAAGGAAAAAATTAGAGACTAAGTTGAGCGATTTAGACAAAATTGAAGAGAAATATCATAGAGTTATGCTTGGAATTGAGGAAGTATCCAGTAGAACAACAGAGAATGTTGATACCACGCTATTATATAAAGAAAGAGAATTAGAAAATATGAGAAATATTATTAAGAGAAGCAAACAGGATTTGGCGGATATTGGAGAAGAAATTAATGAAATTAATGAGAAGATTGAAGACAAGAGTAGCTTGTTAGAAGAAAAAGAGTCTAAGGAAAAGGAACTACAAGAGAAATTTAAGAAAATGTTTTCTGCTCGTGATGAGATGCAGAAAACTGTACAGGAAAAGAATCTGTCTTTTTCTGAAACTCAAAATGAGATTAGGCAGATAGAAGATCAGGCAAATTATTTGAAGATTGGCAAAGCTAAATTAGATGCAGAGCACGAGGCAGTTGAGATGGAATTGTCTGAATATGTTGGAATTGAGCTAATTAATGGAAGTTTTGAAATCTTAGAAGATAAAGTTCGAAAAGCTCAAGAAATATTGCAAACAATTGGAAGCATAAATATGAGGGCTTTAGAAGTTTATGATCAAGTTAAGAAGGAATATGACGCTGTTTATGAAAGGGTTGTTATATTGCAAAAAGAGAAAGAAGATATCATGAAAATTATTGGAGAAATTGACAGAAAGAAAACAAGAACATTTATGAAAACCTTCAAAGCGATCAATCATTTATTTTCAGAGAACTTTTCTAAATTATCTTCTAAAGGGATTGCTTATCTTGAATTAGAAAATAAAGAAGAAATATTCTCTGGAGGAATTACAATTGTTGTTAAAATGGCTAAAGGTAAATATTTTGATGTTACTTCTTTATCTGGAGGGGAGCAGACTTTAGTCGCTTTGTCTTTGTTATTTGCTATACAAGAATACAAGCCATATCATTTTTATGTTTTTGATGAAATTGACGCCGCATTAGACAAAAGAAATTCTGAAAGACTTGCTGCTTTGTTAAATCAATACATGAAATCAGGGCAATATCTTGTTATCTCGCATAATGATGTGATTATTACCAATTCTGATGTTCTTTATGGTGTAAGTATGCATGAGGGTGTTTCTAAAGTATTGACTTTGAGGGTTGATGAAAATTTGGGAATAAAAGAAGAGAATAAGGCTGGGGAGAAAAGTGTGGTGAGCGAGGAGAAGAATGAAATAGGAAAAGTAGAGAGTGTTGTGGGAAGCGGAAAAATTGAAGATGTATAAAATTTATGTCTTAAAATCTGAATGAATATCATTTTTTTTAAGGCTGTAACATAGCCGATACAATCGGCGTAAGATAATTTTAGTTTTTTGTTTTTGAATCTGAATTTTGCAGCTTCGACTGCTATATTAGGGGTTATTTCAAGAACGAATTTTAGAAATCTCCCAAAGTAGCTTGTTCGTTATCTGGATAGAGTTCTTTCCAAGTTGACCAGGTTTTTCTGAAAATGCCTGCGTGTTTTAATTCTTGGCCTTTTGTTTTTAAGAATTCTTTAACTTTGGGGTCAGCGGGGTAGCCGCTGCCGAAATCTCCGTATTGTTTTTTTAGTTTTTCAACTTCTTCTTCTCTTGTCACTTTTGCTAGAATTGAAGCTGCTGAAACTGATAAATGGTTTACATCTGCCTTGTGTTCACAAATCAAGGTTAGATTTTCTATATTATCTATAAAACTATAAAGGGTTTTTTTCCAGGCATTTATATTTACAGAAGGACAATCAATAATTACTTTTATTTTATCTTTTCCATTGTTTAATTGATTGATAATCTCTGCTGTTTTTATTGCTTCTAATGTGTTGAGGTTTGTGCCTTTTTTTATTGAGCTGTCAATTTCTTC
>CAYJSG010000004.1:0-11407 GCA_964372815.1 Candidatus Woesearchaeota archaeon | reverse complement strand
GCGATCTCAAGGTTATGGGCCTTGCGAGGACTCCAGGCTCCTCTACTCCGCTAGATATAAAGAAATAGAAGGACTTTTAAATGTTGTTATCGTGGGGAAATCAATGGTAAGAAAAGAGAGCAAGAAAAAAGTTGAAAATGAAAAGATAATAACTGTACCAACATTCTTTAATATTTCTCGGATTATATTAACTTTTGTTGTGATTTATATGATAATTACTGATACTAAAATTGTAAATATTGTTATAGTTTTTTCAATTGCTGCGCTTACTGATTGGTTTGATGGCTTTATTGCAAGAAAATATGGACTGGTAAATGAATTTGGTGCAAAAGCAGATATGTTAGCCGATAGATTTTTATGGATTGGGACTTCTGTTGCTTTGTTTGTTGTTTTTGGATTACGGGGAAGATTAGATATTTTTCATGGCGTTCAATTATTATTAATAATGAGCAGAGAGGTAATTACTGCGCCTTCTGCTGTTGTTGCGTTTTTTGAAGGGGGGTTATTTCCCAGAGCAAGATATATAGCGAAGATTACAACTTTTGTTCAGGGATTCGCTATTCCTGCTTTAATGCTTAGTGTTTTTTATCCTAAATGGATTTACTTGTCTTTGCCTCTATCTATTTTTATAGGAGTTAGTGGGACAATTTCAGGATTATATTATATGAGAGATGTTCAAGAAATGAGGAAGGAAAAGATAAAATGAGCGGTTCAGGAGAGGGTAAACATTTTATTGGGAAGGCTGATGTGTATATTCATGTTAAAGGAAAAAACGGAGCAATGGTTACACATTTAGATATAGAACTTGATAAGCTAAATGAGATAATTAAGCCTGGAGAAAATAGTTACGTTGGCGGAAAAGAAGGGGGAGTTTTTATTGGTTTGAAGAAAGAGATGATAAAAAGAGCTGAAAAAAGCGTTAGTAAAAAAGATTAATTTCTTAAATAAAGAGCTGACACAAAAACTTATAAGTCTTTATTTCTATCCACTTTTATGCCCGGATGGCACAATGGCACTGCGGCGGATTGCTAATCCGCTTTCCTCACGGATTTCCAGGTTCGATTCCTGGTCCGGGCGTTTATCCTCAAGATTGATAAATCGCAGATACAATTAATTTTCATGCAGAGATAGCTAAGCAGTTAAAGGCTCAAGCTTCAGGAGCTTGACTCTCATTGAGTTCCCAGGTTTAAATCCTGGCCTATGTATTTGAGGTTGTAGTGCAACTTGGCAGCATCCCACCTTCGGGAGGGTGAGCTAGGTTCAAATCCCGGCAACCTCACTTTTTATTTAAAGGATTAAGATAATTTACATAAAAATAATCATTTACTTTCTTTTTATGAAGAAAAAGATTACAGAAATGAAAATTATGATAATGAAAATTATGGCTGGTAGTTTATATCTTTCCAATGCGCCTATTACTGCCCCTGTTATTGCTACGGTTTCTGTTTGCTTAACTATTTCCTTATTATTAGTTATATTTGAATTTAGGCTAACTAATTGGTCTATGCCAGTATCGTTAGTTGATGAGATATTTTTGAATTTATCTTGTTTTTTACTTTGTGTAATTGCTCCTCCCCCACTAGAACTGCCTCCACTACTTCCACCAACACCCGCATTACTACCTGATGATTGCGAGTTATCTTGATTTGATTGTAGAGCAATTGTTAAAGTTCTGGTTTGTGAGAGAAATATTTCCTCTTGATTTTTACATTCTATTCTCCAGATGTATCGGCCTATTTGTAGAGTATGAGAGATAATATTTGTGTCGCCTGTTGCATTTATTATTGATGTAAAATTATTGTTTATGATTAGACTACATTTTAATTGGCCTGTTATTAGTGCTGGACTTATTCTGAAAGTGAACATAATATCCTGATTTTGTGTTGTTGTTTTGTTATCTTCTGGACTAATTAGAGTTATAGGTTGTGAAGAATGATTATTATTCTGATTTGATTGTACTGTTAATGCCCTTATTTCTGAATTTATTTGAACATTATAACGCGTTGTACATTGAATTTGCCAGGAATGCTCTCCCGACTGTACAAATTGAGTTATTTTATTATTGCTACTTTGTATTCTACTCTTTATTGGAATAGATATGCTGTCTAAAATGAGATCACAGGCTTTTATATCATAGCTTCTTGTTACTCTAAATAGGAAGTCAGTTTGTTGTGGTGTTTGCATTATTTGATTTAATTGGGGCGATATTAAGGTTATTTGTGGATGGTCTTCTTGACGCGATTCTTCGAAAGGAATACATTGTTTATTGCATCTATTTATACTAACTGGACAATAAATTCTATTTCTAATTTCATTAACGCAGATTTGGCAGGTTGTTGTCTCGCAGGTTTTATCTTCTATATCTGGATTGCATTCCGAAAATTTAATTATCTGGCCTTTTTTAAGGCAGAAAAGTTGAGTGCCGACTGCTATTGTTGTAGCTGCTAGAAATGTGATTGAGATAAATAATAGTATTGTAATAGTCAAAATAATCTTCCCTCTTTTCATAATTATTGAGAATTTTATTTCAGTTTATAAATTATCCTATTGCTGAAAATATGTTTTGGATTAGTGTATTCTAGAAGATTTTAAATTTAAAATCCTCTCTTTCTCTTTAAATAATTAATAATCTCTTTACTGATGAAGGGCTTTTTATTAACAAGGACATATCTATAAGGTAGAATAATAGATTCAATTTTATTAATTTTAATCTCGACAGAGTCTTTAAAGTTTAAATTCTTTAATTTCTTTCCCTTCAAAATTTCTCTAACAACGAAGACAGCGTTATCAGTAGCCATCTGTTCCTTACCAATGTTTCTCATAGTAGCATAAGGAATAAATCTAGAAAGTTCTTCTCTCGTTCTCTTTTTAGGAGGATTGTCTCCTAAAATACCGCCGAAGATAAAATATCTAAATTCCTGAGATTCTTTAATCTTTAAACTATTATCAGCCTCTGGATCTAAAACACAGGCATTCTTTAAATTCATTTCTTTAACTGATTTCTTGAAAACTCTTCCATATTTTTCTAACATTTGACACTTTCTTTTTACATTAGTAAACCACAATCTATTTTTTCCTACAATTTTAGATATACTTTTATATTCATATAAGCACCATTTCCACAAATTCTTTTCGAGGTGTTCGATAATAAAAATTGAATTTTTCATTTTAGATGATTAATATTTAATAATTCTTTTCTAACAATCTCCTCATCCTCTGGATTAGTAATTCCAAACCATTTATCATTAGTTTTATATATTTTCATCTTTATTTTTCCATCTTGAATTAATCTTGACAACTCTATAGGAAGCAGGCATTCTATTTTTCTATCTCCTTTATGATTCTCCTTGAATTCTGTTAAAATGTTATCTAATATCGTAATTGTTTTTGGATGTAATGCAAATAAATTCATACTGCATAAGTCATCTTCTTTGACATTAGTAGAACTTAGATCAGACTTATCAATATTAAAAACCTCGTTAATTTCTTTTATGTATTCATTATTAATTTTAAAAATTCCTCTATTTGTATTTCCATTATTAGGAAGAACATCGATTAATTTATATCCAATTGTTGCTTCTTCATTACTATTTTGCAGATGCCTAAATAAAATTTTAAAACTGCTCTGTCCATAAATATCATCTCCATTGCAGACTACAATCGAGGAGTCTATCAAATTTTTTGCTGAACATAATGCCTCTACTGTGCCCCAAGGTCTATCTCTCTCTTTGATATTATAATTCTGTATAGCATATATGACTGGAGTTCCCAGATAATTATTTCTAAAAAAATCTTTTATGGGCTTTTCTGTTTTATCTCCCACAATAAAAATTATTTTGCTAAATCCTGCAGGTATCGCTTGTTTAATTGAATATTCGATTAATTTCTCGCCATTTGGCCCAACTTCTGCGAACTGTTTCATTCTTCCGCCAAATCTGCTTGATATTCCTGCAGTCATGTAAACAATTGCAATCTCCTCAGCCATAGTAAAAGAAGAAAATTGTCCTTTTTAATTATTTAGAAAGTTAACTCTATGATTAAACAGGATTAATAAATAATCTGAAAGAATTAGCCCAGACATTATAGAACCTGGAGAGACAGAAGAATTATGAGATAAAGACTATAAAATATTTGTTATATTGTATTAAACGCGCCCGGAAGGATTTGAACCCTCGACCTTTGGGTTAGGACCCCACTGCTCTATCCAGACTGAGCTACGGACGCAGAATGCAGAGGGGAGGATTCGAACCTCCGAATCCACTAAGGAAACAGCTCTTGAGGCTGTCGCGTTTGACCACTTCGCTACCTCTGCATTAAAAACTAAAGAATTTCGACTATTTTAAAACTTCGCTTTCAAAAAAGATCGTCTTCTTCTATTCTCTTAATAAGTTCCTCTGGTTTGACAATAGATGTACCTTGCTTCTCAACAACAATTCCTGCAGCGTAATTTGCCAAGTGAGCAGATTCGACAATATTCAATCCTGAAGCTAAACCAAGAGTCATAACTGCACATGCAGTATCTCCTGCTCCTGTTACATCAACAACTTCTCTTGCTTTGGTTGAAATTTCAGTAAATTCTTTTCCGTCATAACAGACCATGCCTTTTTTACCGCAGGTTATAATAACATAAGTGCATTGAATAGTATCTTTTAATTGTCGAGTAAGATATTTAATATTGCTTTCGTCAGATCCTGTAATTTCCTTTGCTTCTTTGAGATTAGGGCAAATTAAAGTTGAAAATTTAAATGACTCTGCATTAATCGGTTTAGGATCAATTACAACTGGAATCTTCTTGCTTCTTGCAAGAGAGATAATTCTCTTCGCAAATCCATTTCTAAATATACATTTATTGTAATCAGATAAGACAATAGCATCTATAGTAGAATTATTAAGAAATCTATAAATCTTTAATGCTGAATTATTATCTATAGCCATCAAATTTGATTCCCCGTCATCAGACCTTAAAAGATATTGGTTAAATTCAGATTCTATGGATCTTTCTTTTACTATTGTCTGTCCTTTTCTTGCACTAAATAATTTTATTTTTCTTTTTCTGCACAATCTCTCAAATAATTTTCCATTATGATCTTTGCCTATAACACATCCCAAAAAAGCATTAGCTCCAAGAGAAATGATATTTAAAGCAACGTTTGCCGCACATCCTAGTCTAAAATCCTTCCTTTCTATTTTTAATAATGGAGCACCAGGATTCTCTGGATTTATCCTCTCCACTCTTCCGTAAATATATTTGTCAAGAACGACATCTCCAATAATAGCAATTCTTTTATTTTGTAAGTTTTTTATTGCTCTGATAAGCTTTTCCTTATCCATTTGTTTATTTCCTCTTTTTTATATAGGAGCCTAGAAAATAAGTATTTTAAATATTATGTATGGTTTATCCATAAATAAAATTAAAGAAGACAGCATCTATGCTTCGCCTCTTGTCGGAGACTAACACATAAGACGTAACCTGCTTAGCTTCTGTGTTCGGAATGGGAACAGGCGTTTCCAGATTACTATGACCGTCTTCTAAAATTCACATACTTAAAGGTATTTAAGCTTTACTTTTCTTACAGTTGATAGGGAAGTGCATAAGTGGGCAAGGAATCTTGTAAACTGATAGTATAAGGCGTATAAACCTCGTTTTCGTAATATTGCAGTGCAAGAGCTTTTTGTTGCTGTCTCCAATAGTTGATTCGTGAATTAAGCCTTGTAACCTCAATATTTGCGTATCTCCGAGCTTTTCGTTTTTCATTCTGCTCTTTTTTCTCTTGCTCACTTAATTGTTTTCTATACTCTCTTTTCTGTTGGATAATCATATCCCTGTTTTGCCCGTAATATTCTTCCTTTGTTTTTTTAGCTTTAGGGTTCTTTAATTGTTCAATTATTTTAGGAATTATCTTTTTGGCTTGGAAATCTTGGTTTGCTTCTTTTTTCAATTGTTTCCTACTTTCTTTTCTTTCTCTTTTATTCAATTCCTTAAATTCCTTAGTTTCTATTTCTTTCTGCTTCCATAATCGCCCACACTTCGCACACTTATATTTACGTCTCTTTTCTAAGAGAACTAACTCATAAAAACAATTTGGACATTTTGACATGATTTACATTAGAGGAAGGGATATTAATAGTTTTTGTTAAAAATAGAGAATTAAAAATTAAAGCAAAGGTTCAAACATTTCCTTATGGATATATCTTCTACAGAAGCAAAATGATTATTAAACCATTAATATCAGATTTTTTATGACATTAATAGTCGGAGTTGTTTCTCCAAATGGAATAGTTATAGGTTCAGATAGCCAGACTACTATAGGCACAGAATTAAAAAGAATAAATAAACAAAAACCAAAAGTTACGGAACTGAATAATAAATGTATTGTCTTTGCTGGTGCAGGATATGTTTCTGTTTTACAAGAAGTAGAAGATAAAGTAAATCTTACTTTACAAGATTGTCTACCTGAACAAGGTATTGAAGCAGTTAGAGACAAGATAGATGATACAATTTATAATGTAATACGCAAACATGTATCAAAACACAGTATGATGTTTGGTAATTTAAATAACATGCCTTCGGGAGATTTTTTATTTGGGAGCTGGAAAGGGGGTGTTCAATTATTATGTCATTTTGGTTTAGATGGTTCAAGTGAAAAAGTAGATGATTATATAGCCTTGGGAAGTGGTCTCCCATATGCAGAAGTCTTGCTTAAAGATTTATACAGACCCAACATGCTATTAGACGACTTAAAAAATCTTGTTTATTCAGTTATTAGGAATACAGAAGATATAGATAATTATGTTGGAGGCAATATTCATATTAAAATTATAAATCCTGATGGGAGAATAGAAACTATAGAAAAAGGCGAAATTTTAGCTTTAGCAAAAAATTATGAAATAAAGAAAGAAATAGAAAAAGAATTGAATCTAAATTGGCAGGAAATGGTTCCAAAAATTCTTGCTCTTCTTGATAAGAAAGATAGAATAGAAATAAATGATGAAATAAACATTCCTATTAAAGACGAGATAGAAAGCAATAAAAAGGCATCTGTATTAATAGAAATGAATAAAAAGGAGGATAAATTTAATACACTATGAAAATTGATAATGTTTCTAATGAAAAGGTTATTCTTATTTGTTTAATTGGTTCTGGTGGTTCTTCTAAGGATATAAATGAACCAATTGAAGGAAGTCTAAAATTAATGAAAGAGGCTTTTCTTTTAAAGAAGGAGTTAGGAGAACAATTTAGATATAATTTTATTCCATATGATTTCGGACCCTGTAGTTTTCAAATATATGAAGACTTAAATAACTTAATAAAAGAAGGGATAATAAAAGAAGAAAGAAATAATAACTTCTCAGTTTATTCCATAGCAGATTCCTATGAAAAAATAGTTGCAAGTTTTATAGTTAGTTTGGACCCGAAAATAAGGAATTCTATTATGAATGTAAAAAAAGAATTTAATCGACTGTCTTATTATTCTATTATAGCTTACGTTTATGAAAAATATCCTAACTGGACAAGAGCAAGTAAATTTAGATTGTAAGAAGCATGCTTTGCACAATAAGTATTTTTTGCCTAAAAAGTCAAATTTCTTGGGGCAAATCCAGGTAATTACTTTTTATTAAAATTCTCAACAATCTCAAACTAACTGAAAAGTTTTCATTTTGTCAGAATAGTGTCCGAAAAGTAAAAAGTGTTATTCATCTTGATATTCTCTAAAATTTCTAATTAGTTCCTCGAAAGTTTTTGGAGAATATTTATCAAAACTTTCTTCATCTACAAAAATAAAATCATACTTAATCTTCCTCTGATTTTTATTAACATCTTCACACCATTGTTTTAATCTTTGTATTTTTAATGGGTCATTCAAATCTTCTCTTCCTTTAGTTTCTATAATGAAAACCTCTCTATCAGATTTCTTTACAATAAAGTCTGGAATGAAGTCAGATATATTGCCATCTGAATTTTTGTAGTCTATCTTGAAGTGGACTCCAAAATAATTTTTTATATAAGAAATAATGTCCTCGCAATTTTCTAGGAAGTTGGCAAATCTTAATTCCAAATGGCTATCTCCTATTATTTTATTAAAAGGACTTTTCTTAGGAATAATATATCCTTGGTCTTTTGTAACAAACGGTCTGCATTGGCTTATTTTAATGTAATTTCTAATCTCAGCTTCACCTTTATCTTGGATAGTTAAATTATTAATCTCTTTTTTAAAAGTTTCAATTATTGTTCTTGTGGCTTCTATTTCAGAAAGATTTCGGATTAAGTTTAAATCTTCTAAACTTACCTCTTTTTCAAACAAATCTCTTTTAATAAAATTCTTAACCTTTTCATATAAAATGTCATACCCGCTTACTAATCTTAATTCTTTCATGATATTTAATGTAAAAAAACCGATTGCACCTTGATAATTGATTATATTATCACTGTCTAAGATAGTTTTATGATGGATTTCATCAACGCCCTCTTTGTTTACAATATATTTGAATATAATCTCCTTTTTTTCTTGCTCTGAAAAGGTTTTTATTATAATTTTTTTATACTTAAATTTAGAAATATCCAATCCTGATAAATTTTTATATTCTCTGAATATTCTTGGGGTCAGTACTGGGATTTGAATATCCATCTTTTCTAAATCTTTTTTCTTATTTTCCTTATCAATCTCTATAACCAATCCTCATTTCTGTTCTTTTCTCTCTCCCATGCTTCTTTTTTCAAGTTCAAAACCTTCATTTTTGATTGATTCAACAAATTCCATAAATGCAGACGTGCCGATTACACTAACATATTCTTCAACATTCTGTCCACGATACATTCTCCTTAATCCTCTTCCAAGAGTTTGTTCTGGGAGAATATTGCTTTTTGCACTATAAGCCCTCAAACCTACGATAGTTGTAACATTCTTAACATCCCAACCTTCTTTAAGCATCAATACCGAAACAATTGCTTTAAACCTACTTTCATCGCTATCAATATTATTTGCTGATGCTCTTAATTCTTTGAGTTCTTTTTCCTTTTTTCCTGTTGAACTTTCAGCAACTTCACCATTATTTTTCGTGTGAATAACAAGAACAGCGTCTTTTAAATCTTGGTAAGTTTTCTCAAGATGTTCCTTAACTTCATCGCAGTTTTTGGTATCATCAGTCATAATTAATTAAACTTCTTATTTCCCTGCTTTCAATTGCTCTTCATAAACTTTTTTCCACTCTTGGTAACCTAAATGAATAAAATCTCTATATTTTTCAGTAAATGTTGCACTCTTAATCTCATTTAATTTTGACCTACTTGCTGAGTCTGGAACAATCGGTTTTTTAACTACATCTTGATATATTGCTTCAACAAGAGGATAATCAGTAATTGTTTGAACAAATATAGAACCATTTGCCTGCTTAGGTGTTGCAGTGGTATCAACTTGTAAAGATAATTTACTTCCTTTTTGTAGCATCTTGTTATGAATATCTTGAATAGATTTAAACCAAGCAAGTCTTTCATCATGAATATGGTGCGCTTCATCATTTAAAATAACTAGCTCATCAACATCCCTAACAATTTCGCTTAAATCTACTTTAGATTCATTTGTCGCACCAATTGGTTTATCCCCAAGAAAATAATCTGTTGTATCGTCATCTTCAAAAGAGGTATCCTTATCTTTACTTTCAAAAACTCTATGAATATTTGTAAGGAAAATGTTCCCATATTTTCTGACTACATTAGCATCATCTTGAATATGCAAAGTTAGTTGAAAATCATCTTGCCAATTCTGTCCATCATAACCATTTGGTGGAAGAATAGGGTCTTCATAAAATATTCTTAACCCATCAAAGTCTGCTCTGATTCTATCTAAAACTATTATATTGGGAGTGATAATTAAAAAATTTCTCGCTAAATCAGATTCATCTTCATACAACTTATGGAAGTAACTCCATGCAAGAACTAAACTTAAGACCTTTGTTTTTCCTGAGCCTGTTGCCATTTTAATTACAAATCTTCTCCAATTTTCAGCAAACATTCCAGTAGAAACAGCTCCAGAACTATCAAATCTCATTAAATCATGCTTATCCTTTACATTTACAACTTCATAAAGATAGATTATTGACTCTATTGCTTCTCTTTGGCAAAAGTAATATCTAAAGTTAGAGATATTGCCGTCATTATCTTCAACAGGATGTTCTGTTTCGAACCACCATTTTAATAAGGCTCTACTTGTTGGACTTGCTCCGTCATATCCTGCTTCTCTCCATTCTTTAACTTCTTTTCTTATTTTATCAACCAATGGGGGAAGTAATTTTTGGTATCCTTCTTGTCTTAATGCTTCATCTGCTGGAAACCACCTTATTGAAGGACCTAATATTTCATAAGGAGACTTCGGAAAGTTTTTGTGCAAGGCCATTATTTCTTTCCTCCAATCACTTCAATAACTTTCATAGTATCATTACCAAAAATATCGACAACCTTTATAGCCATTTTTTTTCTTCCTGACTGTAATTGTTTAAAGGGGGTTTTTAATTCTAATGTTTTATTCTTTTTCGTTCTAAAAGACTGCCATTCATTTTCAAAAATATAATCTCCCGTCCATACTTCTTCATATTCTTTTTTTGAATCTAACGAGCCCAGCGTTCCATCTTGCTTAGTTTCTTTTTTCTTTTCAATTTTAATTATCTCTTTTTTGTTCTCAAAATCGAAATCAACTGCCCAGTAGTCTATCCAATCAGTCCATTTTTTTGTTAATACATTTGTTGTTATGATTCCATATTTGTCTTTTGAAACTTTTATTATATTTCCTTTTTCAATAACGAGCTTACTAGAACTATTCTGAAGACTTTCTTCAACACTTTTTATAGAATCTTGATTATAGAATACTGAAAAGTCTGTTAACTCTATTGCAACTTTATCCTTATCATAATGGGGTTTAACTTCAATATAAGAGACATCTGTAAAGACTACTTGATTTTTCTCAACTGCTCGTTTATCAAAAACTTCTCTGGGTATTTGCTTTAATGATAAATCTACTCCCCTATCTTTTGCTTCTTCTTGAATATGTGGGAAAAGTCCCATTTCAAATTCAAAACCGAGAATGTCAACCTTTGTTATTTTATTTTCCACAGCTTCGTTAATGGTCTCTGAAACAAATAATCTGCTAACTGGCAGATTAATCGGGCCTATTGCAACTAAATGATTCATCTTCTTACCATGAAAGGTTTTAAATCCAGTAATTTTTTCTGCTCTATAGGCATGAAGAATTAAATTAACAAAATCTTCTTCCTTCTTTGCTAATTGTTTTTGTTTATCTTCATCTCTTAAATTCGGATTAACTCCAATATAATGCTGTCGCTCATATTTTCAAAGATTAAGAATTTCAAAAGCCCGATAGTCCTTGCCTTCTTTTTTCAATTCTCTCTGAATATT
>CAYJSG010000003.1:0-42092 GCA_964372815.1 Candidatus Woesearchaeota archaeon | reverse complement strand
ACAATCCATATATAGATAGTTGAGTAATGAGAATTTTTAGGAGCAAACATCTGCAAATGCTCTTGTATTTTTCTTAGAGACATTCCAGCATAATACATATTCATGCAAGATGTTATTTTATCCTCATTATTTTTCATTTTCCAGAAACCATCATCTACAGAAAATCTATGAGAACAATCTAGACATTTATACCTTTGAACATTTCCTCTGTTTTTTGTTTTTCTAACTCCATCTTTTTTAATGTTTTTTCCGTCGCATTTTTCACAAATAATTTCTTTTTCCATATTATATACCTATGATAATATACTATAAGTATTTAAATCTTTCGGTTATGATATATTACCATAGTAAAGTATTTAAAGTAAGAAATTTATTAAATTAGTATGAGCAAGAAAGAGATAAAAGTTTATGAGTGTAAATGCGAGAGATGCAGACATGAATGGATAACAAGAAGCGAAGAAGCTCCTATTGTATGCCCTAAATGCAAATCTCCATATTGGGATAAACCCTTAAATAAAAAGTAACTTTGGGAATGCAAAAGATATCAAAGAATCCATAAAGCAAGTGGATGATATTATTGATGGTGGGATAAATAGCAGCAAACTTGAAAAAGAGGGATCTACTACATAGAACATGGAAGACAAAATAGAAAGAAAATTCTGGCTTGGAGTAATTGTATATGTTTTTAATAGAGACTTCTCTAAAATTCTTCTTCTAAAGAGGAATGAAGAAAAAAGAAATAGATAAAGTTGCTAAAATATTAGCAAAATCTGAAAATGAGATAGTTCTTACTGCTGACAAAAGTTCTTTGTTAGAATATTTTGGAGAAAAATATCTAGAATATAATGGAAAGAAAATTTTTCTTATTATCCCAACTGAAAACAAGGATCATAAAAAATATCTTAATACAAAACTTGGAGAAATAATTTCGTGTTCTGATTGGGACAGGCAAGCAGATGAATTCAACAGAAAAAGCGATGTATTCATTTGTTTAAGTTATTCTTGGGGTGCAATGAAAGAAATTGCTTGTGCCCAATATTTTAATAAAAAGAAAATTTATATTTTAAAAGAATTCATTTCTGGAGAATTGCCAAAAGAACTAAGCTTTTTAGTTGATTATGTTTCAATTGAGGAAATTGGAGGTAGGGTAAAATGAAAATAATTACAGTAAGTTTCATAAGGTCTATTCTAAAAGTGATAAAAAATAGTTCAAAATTAATTTAAAGGGTGAATGATCTGGATAATTTATTGGGGATATGATTAAAAATAAATTATTTATGTCTAAATAAGACATTTAGTGCTTTGTCCAATTGAAATTCGCATTCGCCCCAATTTATATATTTACTTATATCCTCTGGATTAATAAAAACTCTTTCTAATACCTCTCCAACTGCAGGATCTTCTGTTTGGGGTTTAATCTTTTTAACAATTGCGGCATATCTCAACAAGTAATGGATCTTTGACCCATCTCTCGGAACTACCTTTATATAGCCGATTCGTTCAATATCTTTTATCTCTAAATCTGCTTCTTCATCAACTTCTCTAATAAGGGTGTCTTCAAATGAAGAATCTTCTTTTTCAGGAGTACCGCCCGGTATGTTCCACATACCTCCATACTTTACAAGACAAACTCTACCTTGCCTATCAAAGATGAATCCATAAACTTGTGTAACATTCTTGAGAGATTCAAAATTAGTATAATCAAACCATTCATTATCCGAAATTTTTCCTTTAAAATTTACTATGAATTTCATAAGAATAGCCTGATTCCTTATTTTAAAAATTTTTCTTTAGTTTGAGATAAATTTATAATACTCCCATATCTTTTTAGGATATGAAATTTATAAAATTTCTCAAATCAATAGGGATAAAAGATGTGAATCTAGCCGGCGGTAAAGGCGCATCTCTCGGAGAGATGATAAATGATGGCATTCCAGTTCCTAATGGCTTTGTTATTCTTTCTATTGCTTTTGATAGATTTATTGAGGAAACTGATTTGGATGTCGAACTCGATGCTATCCTTGACAAAGTAAATTATCAAGAAATACATGCGGTAGAAAATGCTTCTGAAGAAATCAAAGGATTAATTCTGAATGCAATAATGCCAGAAGACATTGCAAAGGATATAAAGAAAAATTTTAAAAAACTTGGAGAAAAATTTGTCGCTGTAAGAAGTTCAGCAACATCAGAAGATAGTTCTACAGCGGCTTGGGCAGGTCAATTGGAAAGTTATCTTAATACCACAAAAAAAGATTTGTTGGAAAATGTGAAAAAATGCTGGGCTTCGTTATTTACTCCAAGAGCAATCTTTTATAGAAAAGAGAAAAATCTCCATAAAAGTAAGATTTCAGTGGCAGTAGTAGTTCAAAAGATGATAGAAAGCGAATGTTCTGGAATTGCCTTTTCAGTTCATCCAGTTACACAAGATGAAAATCAAATTATTATAGAGGCCAGTTTTGGTTTAGGTGAAGCAATTGTTTCTGGACAGATAACTCCAGATAGTTATGTTATTGAGAAAAAGCCAAGAAGGATAATCGATAAAAATATTATCCTTAAAAATAAAGCATTATACAGAAACCCAAAAGGCGGAAATGAATGGAAGCCGTTAACAAAAGAAGTTGGAGAGAAGCAGGTTTTATCTGATAAAAAAATATTGGAATTAACAGAACTCATTTTAAAAATAGAAAAGCACTATGGCTTTCCATGTGATATCGAATGGGCAAGAGAAAATGGTAAGTTCTATATTGTTCAATCTCGACCAATTACGACTTTATTAAGTTAACTTTTTAAACGTATTACCCTACTAGTTACTATGGGGCTGGAGATTTTTAATGCTGGAAGAGTGTTTAATCCTGTTAGGGGAGAGAAAGGCAAAGCCATTTTAAAGCATAACAAAGTTAAGATAATTGTTCCAGCAAGATTAAATACAATGTGCTTTGACTTGAAAACACTTGCAAAGCCAAAAAAGAAATTTATATACAATGCAGGGGAGCTTGCTTTTTCTGTAGATGTGAATACTTATGCTAAATTTAAAGTAATAGGGGATGGTTCAGATTCCATAAACATTTCAGAAAACACAAAAAGAAAATCCATAGTTAAGCATGCGGCTTTAATAATGAAGAAGGCATTGAATATCAGAGATTCCTTTTTTATAGAAGCAAACAATGTGTACGAATATCCTCATTCTGGGTTGGGCTCATCTTCTTCATTAATTACTGCAGTTTGCATAGCAATAAATGAAGCTTATGGTAATCCACTTACTCCGAGACAATTAACTTTATTTATTGCTCAAAATCATGGTGAAGAGATTGAATCGGATGATGAAAGATTGATCCATGTACAGTGCAATGGTGGCTCACCTTCGGTTGCATTATATGGTGGTGGAATGCAGATTATAGTTGGTGAATCAAATATGATATTAAGGGAAGAATATCCTGAAGACCTTGCCTTTGTTTTTGGCATTCCTAAAATGTATAAAAAATATGATGCCCAATGTTTAATGGCTATTGAGAGAGTGCAGTTCCCAAAAATGTTGAGATCTAGCCATGATTTTTCAAGGGAAATTGCCTGGAAGGTTCTACATGAACTTATTCCTTCTATAATGAATAAGGATATGAAAGCTATCGGGAATACATTGGAATATTATAGATTTGAAACCGGAAGTTTAAAAATTGATTCTATCACTTGGAAAGGATTGGATTTGTTAGTTAAATCATTAACAAAATACAGAGATAATAACACACCAATAATATCTATATCTTCTTGCGGACCTGCAATTTTTATCTTAACGAAAAACCCAAAAAGAATTGAAAAAATATTAAAAGTTAGGGGAATGAAGATCTTTATTGCAAAGCCAAACAACAGAGGGTATTCTGTTTCATATAAATTTTAAAAGCTCTTTATAGCTTTCTAAATATTCTGGATAGAAGAATATTGTATAAGTATACCCAATCTCTCGTTTTATTGAATGAATTCTAAATTTCATTTCTATTGATTTTGGAAGTCTTTTATTTAAAATAAGGCATAGCATTGGCATGGGATGGACATTTATGAAATTTATCTTTTTTTTATTTAGCTCATTTATAAACTTATTTTTGTTATTGATAATTTCTTTAGCCCTTTTTTTAAAACCTTTCTCGCCCAAATATTCCGTATTAGCCCAAATAATTGCAGGTAGAATACCTGATCTAGAACCAATCAAAGTATCATCAAATATTTTTACATATTCTGTTTTGCTCTGGATATAATTTTGTAGACCTTTTCTGCATAAAAATATTCCGGAAGGATAATACAAAAAGCCATACTTATGGTAATCGAAAGTTATTGATTTAATTGTCGGATTCAAGAAATCCAGTTCTTTACTTTTATTAAAAAATGGAATAAAAAAACCTCCAACTGCAGCATCAATATGTAGATAGCACGGGCTCTTGTATTCCCTAATAAATTCTGTTATTGACTTTATATTGTCAATAATTCCTGTAGAAGTGTGCCCCAATGTCCCAACAATTATTAAAGGAGAATTTAAATCTTTTGTAATATTTTTTAATTGAATTTTATCAAGAGGTTTATTCCATGATTCTTTCTTTGACTTAATAATTTTCAAATCAAGTAATCTTGCGGCCTTATCAATAGAATAATGGCTTTCGAGATGTGCAATTATTACGGGTTTTCCCCCATCTTTTTTAAGATACTCTCTGCCAATCCATAAACTCATGATATTTCCTTCAGTAGATCCGCTATTAATGTAACCATCAATATCTTCCCCATGAAACCATTGAGAAATTCTTCTAATTACTTTATTTTCAAGTTCTCTACAACTATCTTGAGAAAATTGCATTCGGGTTGTTGTCCCTATATTATTGGGATTTAATTTTAGTAATTCTATCATTTCCCTTTTGAAACAGTTTTGAGGATTGGGTGGTTGAGGAATTCCAATTCTAAGTACAGAAGCTTTTTTCTCTCTTTTGATTACTCTTTTTAATTTATTCTGTATATAGGATTTCATAGGCCCAAACTAATATATTCAATTTTTCGTTCAGTTATAATAAAAAGAACAGGTATTGTTAAATCTTGTCTTTTTGTTTTTTTCAAAAAATCTAGCATTTTATTTATATCCTTAACAAGTTTATTAGAATATTCATTTGTAAAATGTCCGTTTAACTTATTTTTTTCATAAGTTAAGTTATAATCTGGTACAAAATCTCGGGGCAGGATTTTAAAAGATTTGCCTTGCCCTCTACTAATAAAAGGTTCTTCTGGTCTTTTTGAAATTGTTATAATCACCTTATCTCCAAAATTATTTCTGTCAATCAAAAAAGAACCGTAATACTGTATTTTATCTTTAATTGGGCTGAGTCGAACTATATACACTTTGTTTGGTTTTTTGTTTTTGATCATAAAATTTTTTATATTTTCATGATTTCTAGAAAATAGATGGTCTGTATTGATTAAATCCCCTTCTTCATCTCTAATTGTAACACTCCAAATTTCATTTGCCTTTTTCTTAAAATGTTTTGGGTCAAAACTATTTGGGTCTCTGTAAATTTTAACAGGTAATGTATTTTTAGGATACAAATAATTCAATATATTTATGCCATCCCACCTTGAGAATAATCTATTTTCAGTAAAGGTATCTTTTATAGCCCTATCAATATTGATCTTTGGTTTCCATCCAACAATTTTAAGAGCCTTTCTAATGTTGTAGACTCTGTCTCTTGATAAGCTTGTAAGATCTTCTTTTAATAGAGAGGGTTTAATGCCATTAATTTGATATTTCTTCAGTTGCTCATCAGCAAGATCATATAATCTATTCAAGGGCACAACTCTACGGCTCTTCTTACCGAAGAGATTAGCAACAGATTTAACATAGTCCCTTTGTAAAACATATCCTGAAGATATGTTAAAATCTTCATTACAAATTTCATTATGTTCAATTATTTTTAAAAAGAAATCTGCTAAATCACTTTGATGAATAAATGAAAATTTATTTTTTCCATTACCAAATATAACTGCTCTATCTTCCTTTATAGCATCAATAAACCTATTAAATTTCTCCGTAAAGTAAGATCCAAATATAATCGGAAACCTTATAATCACAAATTTATTTTTGGATTCTTTAAGTATCTCTTCAGCCATTAATTTTTGTTTTCCATAAATATTTGAAGGCATCTTTTCTGAATCCTCGCTAATTATTTTTGATTCATTACCCCCATAAACTGCCGTGGATGAACAGAAAATAATTCTTATATTTTCTTTAATTTCCCTTATGAAATTAAGGAGATTACTCAACGAGATAAAATTAATTTTTGATTTCTCTTTATCTAAAAATTCAGTTTTACCTATAGTAAAGATTATATCTGAGATATAATCTAGATTTTTAAGCTTATTTAGTTCTCTTCTAATTAAGAAATCTATTTTTATTAAATTACCATAGCATTCCGGATTTTGGGGATATTCATTGTTATATGTTCCAATTAGTTCATAGTCATTATTTATTAAAGTTTCAGAAATTGATTGTGCAACTTTGCTTGATGCTCCAATTATGAGAATTTTATTTCTCATTTTCTTAAATCCGCTATGTGCCTTAATTTGTGGGAAATGGTTTTAGGAACATCAACTTTATCCTGAAATACGATCTCTTTCTTTGCGTAAATAAATGCGAGTTCTTTCAATATCTCGCTTTCTTTACCCTTAAATTCTAATGGCAGAACAACTTCAACAAAGTCTCTATTTTCTTTAGTTTTGAAATTAACAATAAAATCAGAGGTATACTTTGAGAGAGTATTTTCTATCTTTGTCTTTGAAGTCAGCATTCCTTGCAATTTTACCAAATCATCACTCCTTCCAATAACAATAAACTCGCTTATCGAACCATCCATATTGTATTTGACGCCTTCAAGAATATCTCGAGTATTATAACGAATTATCGGTGTGGCTTTATTATTTAAGTCTGTTATAGCTAATTGCAGATCATCTTTAACTTTTATTGCCTCAGCATAAATACCCTCATTTATTACCTTTATCAGTCTAGGATTCCCTTTTTTCGAAACTCCGATTGCGGGGCACTCAGTCAGACCAAAATGATTTATAACTTCTACCCCTAATTCCTCAAATCTTGAAATATAAGAATCCAATAGCATCTCTCCAGCAACAATTACTTTTTTTGGTTTAAAATCAGGATTAATCTTATTTAAGACTTCCAATAATCCCAATGCATAACTGGGTACAGACAACCAAACTGTCGGTTTAATTTTTAAAATTACTTCTATAATTTTTTCTTTTGGGTAGGTGTTTGGAGCCCCCAAAGGCAATACAGGGATGTTATCCAATAAACAGGCTCTTTCATACATACTTCCCGGAACATAGTTTCCATATGCAAAAAGGTTCAAAACAATATCATTTTGAGATATTCCAGACAATTTTATAGACTCTCTTGTTCTACTAATAAAACCGTCAACTGCTTCTTTTGAGTAGAATACATATAGTGGTTCTCCTGTAGACCCACTGGTAATTCTTAACTCTAAAAAATTTGTTGGAACTGAATTTTCTGATAATTCTTTTTTGGTACTAATCTCTATCTTTCTCCAGTCATCAATACTTTTAATCTTATTTCTTCCCAATAAATTGTTCATTTTTTCAAGGACTTCCATACAATTCATAATAAAGGCGTATTTTAAAAACTTTCTAAACCTTTATAATCATCAATACATTATATCATTATGGAAAAATCATTAGATAATAAAGAAATATGGGATAGATTTTATAAAAAAAGCTCTAAATATATTTATTGGCCTTCTGAAGATATTTTCACTTTTGCTGAAAAATATTTAGGTAATGTAAGGGGCAAAAATGTTTTAGACATTGGATGTGGCGCAGGAAGGCATCTACTTTTATTTGGGCATAAGGGAGCTAATACATTTGGTATTGATAGCTCAAAAGAAGCAATAGGAACATCTAAGAAATTCTTAAAAGAATTTAAAATTAATTCTGAGATTAAACTTGGCAACTCAACGAAGATCCCTTATAAGGACAATTTTTTTGACATAATTATTCTTTGGGGAATTTTTCACTATCTTTCACCCGAGGATCAGCAAAAAACCATAAAAGAGGTTATTAGGGTATCAAAGAATGGGACATGGATTATTTTTTCATTGAGATCAAAAAATGATTCTAGATATGGCTTGGGAAAAGAGATTAGAAGGAATACTTTTTTGCAAGATAAGCCAGGTAAAAAGAGCATTGTTATAGAATATTGGGACAAAAAAGGGGCTGAAAACTTTTTAAGGCTCGATAATTTACTTATTGGAGAAAAAATTGTTGCACCTATCGGGAGATATGAAACAAAAAGTGCTCATTGGATTCTGGCAGGAAAGATTAAAAAATAAAGAAGAAAGCTTTAAAAATCTCTATACATTTCTCATTCCATGGAGTTTAATAAAATACTTAGAAACATATCTAAGGACATAGCTAAAGTACAACACGAGTCAGATGTATTATCTCAGTGGCCTATTAATTCAGTTGAAGCTATGCATTACTCTGGACCCTTTTTTATCCCAAAAATTGGAAAAGATTTAATGAGCTGGAAAAATGATCCAGAAGGCTTATTTCAACAAGGAATAATGCCTGGAAAATTAGCAGGTTTAGTATTTTATTTCTTGAATGAGAAAGCAAAGGAAAAAATGGGTAAAGAAAATCATAAAAATTTATTGGGAGTCATTCTATCTAAAATTATGTTGTTTAAAAATGAAGATTTTTTAGAAGATTATACCTCTAAAACCTGGATGCCAAATTGGAACTTAGATTTGGACTCAAAAAAAGTTGATGTTAAGAAACTAGTATTTCTATTAGATAATTTGACTGAAATGGTAAACCCCATTTTTAGATCTAATGGAGTACAGCTATTTTTTGATGACGAGAATGTTTATCGTTATTATTATAGAGCAGAATTAAATAAGGGTATAATCGTAGTATCCTCAAAAAAAGGTATGAGAATTGATTTTTTTGAGCATATCATCGAACCAGAAAACCTTGAAGAGTCTCAAATTTTCGTTTATCAAAATGGAGTAATTAGTCAGGGTGAAATGGATGATATATTCGAAGAAATTAAAGATAAGATCAATGAATTAAAAAATAAGAAGGATTTTAATAGGGAATACGTTGTCAATCAGATTTTTAGTGCATTTAAATTTAGCATACCAGAACCACAGATAGAATTCCTTAGAACTCCTTTTCCAAAAGAGATTCTCGAATTTTATATTAAAACATGCCAAATTCCTAAAGAAAAACTGAGTCATGGAATATATCGAGTTTTAGGAGGACCTTAAGATGATTCTAAATGGTGTTCCCGCTTCTGAAGGAAAATTCAAAGGAACTATTAAAATTTATTCAAAAACTAAGAAATTTGGGGCGAGAGATATTCTTGTAGCAAATTCGACTACTCCTGAAATGAGCGGGGAAATGTTAAATGTTGGTGCGGTTTTAACTGAACATGGTGGGCTATTATCACATGCCGCCATATTCTGTAGAGAAATTAAAAAACCCTGTATTGTTGGAATTAAAGATCTTCTAAAGAAAGTTTCAGATGGAATGATTGTGAGTATTGATGGTAAAAAGGGTATAATAAACATTATCTCAAATGAAAAATAAAAAATGGTATTCGCAACTTCTAGAAAAAGTCGATTTATCTACTACCCACGAGATTTTTAATCTTTTCAAAAGCTCAAAATTTGTTGTATTGAAGCAAGAGATTCATAAGGATTTTGTTGATAGGGAGATTGCATTTATTTTAGGTCCTTATATTTTATGTTTTGCAAAAAATAAAACAATTAAGAATAATTTGGTTTCAGAGTGGACGAGTAAAAATCCCCATGTCCCATTCGGTGAAATATTCAAAAAAAGAAAACTTAAAAAAAGATTAATAAAAAAAACTAGTGAGAGTAGAAAATATAAAGTTTCTGGAGAAATCGATGCAATTATTGAAGAGAAGTTTCAGGAATTGAAAATATTAAAAGTTTCAGTTTTTTGTGGAAATGTAGCAAACTCAGATAGAGACATAGAAATATCCAGAAAATTCTTAACAACGCATAAATCGCATTTCTATTTATTCCCAGAATCTTATCCTTTTTCTAGAATGAATTTTAAATTTAAAGATTTCCCAAATGGAACAATATTTGGGAGATATGGCAAAAATGGTCCAGAAACATATTTTATGAAAAATAGGTTTATAGAAATAAACAAATCAACTGCTTTTGCTGATGAGAAAAAAATTATGAAAAAGGGTAGATTTCCTAAAATAATAAATTACAATGGGATAAGGGTTGCTGTAATTATCTGTTACGATTTATTAAATCCGAGGATTTCTCATTATCTTGCTAAGAAAGATATTAATATTGTTTTTATTCCATCTATGATCCCATATAATGATGTAGAAAAATGGAAGAAATTCTTATATGTAAGGGGACAAGAAATACAATGTCCATTAATCTTAGCAAGCAATAAAGATAAAAGAAACATTTGTATTCCAAAAATATTATTTTATGACCCTATAAACGAAAAAGTCAGCGAATATGACAAACCAACTTCATTTGATATACCTTTTGGCAAATTAAAAATTAAGGAGTCCCCTAGAGTTCATTGGAGTTGGCTATTGAAGAACAGGGTTTTTGGTCCATTCTCAGGGGATTTTGATTAAGTTTTAACTGCCACGATAAACTTTTTTACTTTTTTCAAATCTCTAAATCCCCTATAATTTCTAAGTGAAGATTCTGCATCGACAGCATAAGGATTTACTAATTTAATTGCTTCTTTTATATTACGTTCATTTAATCCCCCAGCTAAAAATATAGGAATTTTTGAATTAGAAACTATTTTTTTACTGATATTCCAATCATGAACTTTGCCTGTTCCACCCAAATTGCGTCCCAGTTTAGAATCTAATATAATATAATCTGCTTTATTAAACAATTTTATTTTATTTATATCTGTTTTTTTTGTTATATGTACTACAGGTATTACTTTGACTTTGGAATTCCTTGAAAGAAAATTCACATTATCTTTTGTTGGTCTCAATAGTTGAATGCCCCATGGAGAAATTTCTTTAACCAAAGATAATAACTTCTTTGGATTCTTTTCTATAGTAAGTATAATAAATTTTACTTTTTTTTGTGTTGAGATTATTAGTTTTGCTTCTGAAGGACTTAAACTTAAATTTGTCTCTGGAATATCAATGAGCATTCCTAAAAAATCTGCCCCATATTCAATTGATTTTCTTGCTTCATCTTTGCTGTGAACACCACAAATTTTTACCTTTACCATGAGATTTATTAGGTCATTAAGTTTTTTAAGTTTTGTAATACAAATATTTATATATTATAACTATTAAGTAGTAATATAATAAAAAGAATAGAGTTTGTGTGCACTGCAAATAACGGGAAAAGTCCAGTAGCATTAGCTGTAGCTAGGGATTATGTTAAAAAAATAGAGAATATGCATTATCTTCAACAGGGGTAATGGTAGAGGTAATAACTAAATCAGATGGTGCTCAACTTGTTAAATATTTAAAACAATTCTGCGGTGATGCTTATGAGCGAGGTATAATATCTCAAGCTGAACTAGAAAAACTAGAATCCAATCCTAGAAGATTGTTAGAAAGATTTCTGATAAATGAAAGAAGAAATAGAGATAGATATCTTGAAGAACTAGGTTTAGAATTCCTAGATTATCCTACTCAAACACATGCTATTGATAGTAATGGAATTATTGCTTGTATTGGAGATTTAAATTTAAGGAGAGTTAGAGATATATATAATGGTTCAAAATATTCTCCTATAATTATTAATCTTATGGGTAAAGATTATCCTGAGGTAAGTAATCAATGGGTATTGAGTTATGATGAATTTAGAAATATTGCTGGGGATGTAAGAGGAGCAACGATTAGATTATTAGAATCAGAATTGGTTACTAAATGAATAAGTTTTAGTAACATTATACAATCCTATAAAATATTTGCCAACTATGAAGATGCCATTGTATTTTCTGATAACCCCTAGCATATTTTATCTAATCAAGATAAGTTCTGTTTCCTAATCACCACAAACTATATTCTGGTTCTTTTTTAGGTTCTTGAGCATGATCTGCTTTTTGAAGAGAATAGATAAAACACCCGTAGATGCAACAATGCACGCACAAAGAAAACTATATAAACTCAAAAGGAAGATTAGATAATATGGAAAATGAAGAAGATGCATCTTTAGAAGAAATAGAAAAATTCAAAGAAGTTGAGTTGGAAATAGATAAAGATGCGTTCGAAGTAAATGAAGGAACTTGTCAAGACTGCAACGAAAAGTTGATAAAAATGGTAGAAAATAGAAGCATTCTAAATGGCACGATTAGTTTTCATATAATAAAACTAAGGTGTCCAAAATGCGGCAAAGAATATTTAGATTTAGATCAAGCAGAAAAATATGATTTCGCTTTACTACTTGAAAAAGCTACCCAACAACCTATCTCAATACTAACAAGAAAGATACTTAGCTAAATTTAGAGAGATTATTTAAGTCTGCTGATTTTACCCAGTAGATGAGATCATTTTACTCGGAAAAGCTCATCTACTGGCGCTTACAATAATCTTTTTAAATCAGACAAATCAGCATTTACTATGACATTATCAACAACCTCAACAGAAAAAGAAGAATCAAGAAAAGTAATAATTCCTAAAATAGAAACAGAAACAAATCTAGAAACCTTAACAGATCCGGAAATTGTAAAACCAGAAAGAAAGAGAACAACAACAGAACTAAAAAGCGCAAGAGTTATATTAATAAGTCCTTACAGTCAGTTAAATGTCTTCTTAGAAGCAGAAATTCCGAATATAATAAAAGGCGGCGAGTTAGATATAGTCACTTGCTCTGATTTCAATAAACCTCCTTATATAGACGTCGAGAGCAGGGAAAGGCATGCAAAAACTCCTTATTTAATAATAGATTTTGAGAGAATAACAGCAGAAGTAGAAAAAGAAATAAAAGACAAAGAAAAAATAATACAACACAGAAGAAGGTCTCTTGCAGATATAATAAACACATACGAAACAGAAATTAGAGAGGGAATTGCTTTTCCAGACGAATTCTATCTTGAACAAGGAAAGAATTTATCCTCAAAAATAACAGAGATCATATCAAAATTAACACAATCTTTAGATCAAAAACTTTCATCCTTATGGGCATCAGCAGATAATTTAATAAAAGTAAGAACAGTTACAGACGTAGTTGAATTTAACAATTACTTTTTATGGGCAGTGAAAAAGGGAAGTATTAACTATATGATACCAACCAAAGAGTTTTCAAAGGAATTAGAATCAAAACACAAATACGATAAAGACGGCAATTTTGTAAGAAACACATCATTTATAATCGAATATTTTGATAAAATAAAAAAAGATATAGTAAAAATGGAGGAATATGGAAAAAGAGCAAGATTAGAATTGTTCAACCTAAACCTTGCTTAGACATTTACTCAAGTATCTTCATTTTTATAAATATATAAGATATTCTTCCCAAAAATGGCCCCACGCAGAATCGAACTGCGGACTCCTCTATGTGAAAGAGGCATTTTGCCACTAGACTATGAGGCCATGTAGTCTAGTGTAATAATTAATATAAAAAACCTACTAAAATTTAATAATGCTTCTTTTATATCATATTTAAGATAATTTTTCCTCAATTTTCATCAGTCTTTCCATCAACCTTTCTAATTTATATTCCAAATTGTCAATCTTAATCTTTATATCCATTAATTTACTATCGCCTAAATTAGAATTATCCTTTAAATTATTCATACCACCATTACTATTAGCACTCGCCAGATTATCCAGAAATCCAAACATATTGCTATTTCCAGCAACACTCTTCTCTTTACTAGTAATTATTCTCCCTAGATCAATAATTTCATTAGAATGTAAATTATCATTATTATTTCTAGCAGCAATCTCAAGAGACTTTTGTAAAATACCCTTTTCCTGTAATTCCGTTAAATCAATTACATCTATTGTATTCTTTCTTCGCAATCCCATAATTCATCTCCTTCTTTTAATCACAACTTTCTCTTTTCTTCTATAAACAGCCAACAAAATTCCAGTTAAAATGAACCATAAACTGATTATATATCCTTTTTTTATATCAACATCCTCATAAACGCTAAATCCTGTAATGCCTTGAAATGAATTAAATATAATAGTGGCTCCTAAAAAAAAGAACAAAACTCCAAAAAACCTAAATATCTTATTTGCAAACATATTAGTTATAAGGATTCATAATTAATAAATCTTCTCTATCTAGGTTTATAAAGAATATTAACTATAAAATAGTAACAAATAGAAAGCTTTATAAACTATAATTTATCACAATTTAAAATGTCAATAGCAAAAATTCCTATTAGAATAGCAAAAAAAGCAGGCTCTACATTTCTTAGTGGAACTTATTCACTAGGAAGAAAAGGAGGCTGGCTAGCTTACACAGCAGTTCCAACAGCAAGTTATTTCTTAACTAAAGAAATATTAGATTGGACAAAGTCCTTCTCATTCTATAATCCTCTAGGTTGGGCAGTAAAACTATTCGGCTCTAACGAAATAGAGAGAGCAGAAAATATAAAAGAATTGTCAGAGAAAGGGATTGGCATCTCTTTTGGTTTACTTACATCAAAACTTACCAATTTAGGGACAGAGTATATTCTTCCAAATTTTCATAAACTAAGAAGAAGTTCAGAAACAGCACTATACACAGCATCAGCCATAGCAGTTAATACATTAGCAAGTTCAAAAGGAGAATTAAAAAGCTCATTAGAAAACATAGTAGAAAAATTCTCTTCAGAAGAATCTTTCACAGAGGGAATAAATCAAACCGCAAAAAATACATTAACTGCATTAGACAATATAGCCTCTAATCTAGATACATCAACCATTGATAATCTGCTCAAATATGCAAGTGCCGCTCTTTTCTCTTTAGCGTTATATAGATTATCTGAAATATTCTATCCAAATCCAGTTACTAGAGCAAGAGATAAATACATAAAAAAACACAGTAAAAGACCTTATTAATTAATCCTTCAAATACCCCCCCTTCTGCAAATTCCACAATCTCTTATAAGTTCCTTCCTGTTTAATTAGCTCAAAATGTTTTCCAACCTGCACAATTTTTCCTTTGTCCATAACAACAATTTTGTCAGCTCCCATAATAGTTGATAGGCGATGTGCAATTATAATAGAAGTTCTTCCTTTCATTAATTTTTCCAAATCTCTTTGTATTTCATATTCTGTTTCAGAATCTAAAGAAGAAGTCGCCTCGTCCAAGACTAAAATTTTTTTATTAGCCAAAATAGCCCGAGCAATTGAAACTCTCTGTCTTTCACCACCAGACAATTTAACTCCCCTCTCGCCAACAATTGTATTTTCTTTCAGGGGCAATTCATTAATAAATTTATCAAGCTGTGCAAATTTTATTGCCCTTATAACATCTTCTTTTGAAGCAGAAGGATTAGAAAATGCAATATTATTATAAATAGTATCATCGAATAAAATACATTCTTGAGGAACAATGCTTAACTCGCTTCTCAACGATTCTTGTCTAAAATCTCTTATATTCCTCCCATCAACTAATATCTCGCCTTGATTAACATCATAAAATCTGTAAAGCAATTTAACTAATGTCGTCTTGCCACATCCAGAATGCCCGACTAAAGCGACTTTTTCATTAACTCTTATAACTAAATTTAAGTTATCAATTGCATTGGTTTTTTTGCTTGGATAGACAAAGCTAATATTTCTAAATTTAACTTCTCCAGTTTTAATTTTCAATTTAGGAGAATTTGGTTTATCCTCAATTTCATTCTTAATTTTATCATATTCACATAATTCCTGAAAATCACCTAATGAAATAAAGAATCCCCTAATGCCATGCACAAATCCAAACAGAGGCCCAATTAAGCCCCCATAGGAAGTATATATAAATGCAATTGTTCCTATAGAAATTCCACCATCTAAAAATTTCAACAAAGGAAAATAAATCACAAAAAAGGTTCCTATTCCGAGAATGAGAGTTTCTCCAGTGCCAAATATCTTATGATAGTTCCATAGCTTCAAGAATTTATTTTTAGTATCATTAGACAAATTTTCATATTTCTTTTCTATTAACTTTTCCTTTCCGAAATATTTTATAGAATCAATATTAGTAAAGATATCTGCAACAGAGCCCTTTTCAAAATCCTCCGCATCATTAGCTAATATTTGATCTTTTTTTTGAATTTGTGTTACAAATAATCCAAATACAATAAAAATTATAGCAGTTAATAAAATGACCAAAGCCGAAGCAACATCAAAATAAATTATAGCAACACCGACTAAAACCACATGCAGAACAAGGGGAGCAACATTAAATACGAGAAAATCACTAATTCTTTCAACTGCACTACCACCACGATTCAATCTTGCAATCAAACTCCCGGTTTTATGAGTTGTGTGGAATCCATATGACAACTTAATAATATGATTAAAGAACTTCCTCTTCAAATAATATATCATGTTTGTTTCTAATTTATTTATTCCACCTATTCTAAACCAGTGATTAAACATTTTTATAATAGATAATATAACATAAACAATTGCTATTGCAATTAAAATATATACAAAATCTTCTTTTATAACATTTCCCGCTACAAACTCTCCTCCTTTATCTAATATAATTTTAAATAAATATATCTCGATAATATTTATTATCTCATAAACCAAAACTAAAAATATGATAAACAGGAATAACCATTTATAAGGGCCTGCTATCTTCAGATACTGCTTGAAATTATACATAAAATCTATCTGTCTTTCCAAATTTCGTTTCACCATTTTATTTTCACTAAAATTAACTTTATATACCTGCTCTTCCTTTAAATATCATGCCTAGAGAGGAAATTATATACAGCTCGCGAATCTTGGAAAGATTCCCAAAGTCATACATAAAAATTGAGGATTTAGAGGATTCTAACTTAGAAAATAAAGACCAAAAAAAATCAAAAGACAAAGATCTATAGCTTCCCGATATACTTTTAACAATAAAAAATCCAATTTATTTTTCATAATATCAAAACCCAATATTTATATAAACCCCATCCCTTTATTTTATATAAAAAGAGGCAAAAATGAGTGTAGGAATTCACAACCTGGTTGCTGCAATTGTCCCTGACGTATATTGTAATCTGGAAGTCAGGAAAGAAGTACAAGAAATTATAAAAAAGGAAGGTTATCTAAAGGCAGCAGAAAAGGCCAAGCCCATAAGAACCGCTTTTCTTGATTTAGAAAAAGTATTCTTTGAAATAAAACCATTCAAATTATTAGGCTTAAAAAATCCAATAGAAAAACACACTTTACTTTATGACAATTTCTCTCAAGCATTAGAGCCTGTTTATTTCTGGATTTTGGATTATTTAGAGAAAGAATATGATGCTCTTCCCCCTGAAAAACTGATAGATAATTTTCTTACTTCAGTTGGTTCGGCCCAATTTGGAGAAATGGGCCAAAGACAAACAAGAATGCAGGAAGAAGCCATGAAAATGTTAGCAACATCAGGAACAATAATCAAGTCTATTTTAAATATTATTTATGACTTAAAAGAATTTAAAATACGTCTTTCAGTTTACGACGATTTAAAATCAAAAGATTCTTCAGTTAAAAATTCAGCCCTGCTTTCATTAAAACAAATCTGGCTGGATCAGGTAGATGCTCCAAAAAGAGCAAATACAAGTCTTAAAGGCCTCTCGCAGCAATTTGATTATGTAACTATTATAGACGCATTTATGGTAGCTAATTCTTTGGATGATGTAAAAAGATTAGATTTAAACGATAGAGTAAAAAGAATTTTAGAACAGCGTGTTCCAGAATTCTTAAAATGGACAAAAGAATCAGAGCAGGAATTGAGAAAGAGATTTGAAGTAGAAAAAGTCTATCTAAGAAATCAGGTTAATTCAGTAAAATTATATGCAAGATGGATTAAGCCCTACCTTAAAGCTGCAAGACAATTGGAACAGAAAGCACTTACAACACCATCTCTGATAAATACATTCAACACAACACTTTTAGAGTTAGCAGTTCTTGGAATAGGAAAATACGATTTAGAAACAGATGTATCATTTGGTGTTCTACCAAAACTTTTTTATAAGATAAAAAGAACATATTATGCGTGTGTAGTAGTAGAATATAAATATCGCTCTGCTCCAGAAAGAACGCAGCAAGGCAGCTATGGTTTTAGAGGCAGGGTCGATATAACCTTCACAAGTTATGCCCTCCATAAAGATGAAATTGAAATCTTAAAAAAAGAATTAGAGAAAGATGATATAGGAGATTTAATTAGTTTAATAGAAGGGGCTACTACAGAAAGCCTAGATAAAATAAAAGCAGATCTAGATGAATTTTTAGAAGAAAAATCAAAAGAAGAAAAAAAAGAAGAGTCTCAAGAAGCTAATCCATTTACAGCCCTCTTTTCTTTATTTAAATCAAAGAAAAAAGAAGAAAAAGAAGATTTATCAAAAGGAATTCCTCCAGATGATATTTTAGAAAAAGTTCTTCGCTCTCAAGTAATTCTCAAAGCGAGAGTAGAATGCAGAAAACTTTACAATGTCTATAAAGGTGCCAATAACATGCCTAGTTTCTTTTGAATGCAAATAAATTAAACTTCCCAAGGATATCTGCGTCTTTTTTGTGTTGTATATCTCTCTTCTCTTTCCTCTGATCTTTCAGAAACAGGCTGTATTCTCTGCTTCGCCATCGGGATTCTAAATTCTTCCTGTGAAATTTGTCTGCCTCTCTGCATCATACCTTGCTGTTGTGATTGTGGAGAATAATATCCTGCAGAGTATGTTGTTGTTTCTTCTGTTCTAGTAGAATACGCTCCTCTAATAGTATTTTGCCTTTCGAGTTCATTTCTTTCTCGAGTTTCTCTTCTTATTTGTGTTGTTTCAGGAGCAGGCTCTGAAGCTTCCGGTTCTAAAACCACAATAGGAGCTTTAAACTGTGATGAAGAAGGTATAATTACAATTTTCTCTTCTGCTTCATTTATATCCTTTATTAAACTAGACTCATGCTGATGCGGTTTGCTACTCTTGTCTATTTCCTTTATTTTTATTTTCTTCTCTATTTCTCTTATTTCCTTTACCTTTTTCATTGGAAATAGAGGATTGTTAACTATATAAATATTAGTTAGTGAGATGCTATAAAAATAAACTAATTATGTTAATAAAATTAAAAATAAAAAATTTATACAGAGAAGTTTGAATAAATAGTTTTGCGAAACTTTGAGATTTTCTTTTAGAAAATCTCGAGGCCTCAAGAACTTTTAGTTCTTGAAGTTTGCAGCCTCTAAAACAGCAAGATTTCGCTCTTTCAAACTTCTCTTAGAGAACTTTGAGCAATTTTGCAAAGTTCTCTACAACTTCGATAAATTTATATAAACCAATTCCCTTCTAAAAAAATGGCAAGCACAGAGAATATTTATCATGGTTCTGGATTTGGCTTTGATCCAACCTATGGTTTATCCGAAACTTATGGAGAATCTTTTTTAGGATTTGAATATCGCATTCCAAGCTCGCAATTTGGTTTTCCTACAGATCCGACAACAGCAAATCAATTGCAGGCAGTATCTGCTAAAATCTCGACAGGAGCAAAAACTATAGAAGTTTCTGGATTAGGTCTTTCTGGCGGCGGCGCCATGAAGCATATGGATACAATACCAAAACAGCATTGGAAAGAAATAGAGAGATTAAAAAAATTATCAGGTGTTGATTTAACATTTCATGGACCTCTAGTAGAGCCAACTGGTGCAAAAAGAGGCTGGCAGGAGAGTGATAGAAAAGAGGTAGAAAGACAAATGATTAGTGCTGTAAAAAGAGCCCATCAGCTAGATCCAAAAGGAAATTTGGTTGTGACATTCCATTCAAGTAACGGCCTCCCAAATCCAGAAACAATAGGGCTAGATGATAAAGGAGAAAAAGAAATTAAGGAATTTTGGGTCGTGGATGAATCAGGAGGGCCTCAAAGAGTAGGAGTTGATTTTCAAAACATAGTCCAGCAGCCAGACTATTTTAAAAGTGAACAAGCTCCAAAACCAGAAGAATTAATTAAAAAAAGAAATGACGAAACATGGTTTGCAGAATTGCAGAGAGTTAACTTTAATGTACATGCCGGTTCTACAACAATAGAAAGAATAATGGAATCTTTAGAAAGAGGAAAAAATGAAGAAGAAAAGAAGAGAGCTGAACAGACAAAAACTGCCTTGCTAGAAGCATATAAAAGATTTGTAAAAGGCGATCAAGAAATATTAAATGATTTAGATGAGAAACAAAGAAAATGGATGATTGATAGAATTAATGAGTTAACACATGGAGATATTTATCTAAGAGAATCTTATGCAGAATTCCAGAATTTATTCAACAAGGCATATAAAGCTGCAAAAGAAAATGATAAAAACGAGGATATAAACAAGCTTGAAGCATATAGAAATCAGCTGTTGCCTAAAATAAAAGAGATAGAAGAAGATCCTTCAAAGGTGAATCTTCTTGGAGAAGAACTAACAAAAGGAGTTAATATGCTAAGAACAATAAGTTCTCCTCAAATTCTAAAGCCGCTAAAAAAATGGGCGATTGATAAAGCTGGAGAATCATTTGCAAATACTGCATTTGCAGCTTATAAAGAATTTAAGGAACACGCCCCAATTATAAGTATAGAAAATCCTCCTTATGGAATGGGTCTTTCTACCGGAGAAGACTTAAAAGAATTGGTGGAAGAAACAAGAAAAAAGTTTATAGATAAAGCACAGAAAGAAGGATTATCAAAATCAGATGCTAAAGAACAAGCAGAAAAATTAATTGGAGTTACATGGGACGTTGGACATATTAATATGTTAAGAGGTCACGGCTTTGAAGAAAAACATATAATTAAACAAACAAAAGAAGTTGCTCCTTTTGTAAAGCATGTTCATCTTTCTGATAATTTTGGTTTAGAGCATACAGAGCTTCCAATGGGAATGGGAAATGTTCCAACTAAAAAAATGCTGGAGTTAATAAACCAATATAACAAACAAGTGAAGAAAATTGTTGAAACAGGAGATTGGTTCAGCAGACAAGGTGGTTTAGCACAAACCCAAACTCCAGTCAAACAAACTTTTCAAGCATTTGGTCCTTCAGTATACTCAACTGGAGAATCTCCTTACTGGAATCAAGCTGTAAATCTTTCAAGAGGTTACTTCGTCGGACAAGGAACAATAAATCCTGATATTCATCATCAGCTTTATGGTGCTGGTTTCACAAATCTTCCAGTTGAATTAGGAGGGCAAATGGCAGGACGAAGCCGCGTCTCCGGAGCCCCAATTGAGTAAATTACAATAAAATTATCTTTTTTAAAGATGAAAATATTTATTCTATTAATCCTGCTACTTATAAAAATTTTAATTACGGGGCAACCAAAATGACTAAAAAGTTGGATTTGTTTGATATTATTTTGAATATTATTTTAATTTTTAGTTGGAATTCTAACAATTTATTGGATTCTCCAGTTACTTTTAAGAGGAAGTCCAGAATTAAGTGAAGTAAATATTTCTCTAATTATCTTGTTAGCAGGGTTAGTAATTAAACGTTATAGAGAACTTGGCGAAATAAAAATCGACATAAGATACAGTTTTTTAAATGTGAGAACAGATATGAATTAGATAAAAAATGACATGCTTCTTATAAAGAAAAAATTAAAGATTTAAATATCCTAAAATCTTATAAAATACAGGAAAATGGTAAAAAAGAAGGTGAAAAAATCAGCTTATAATAGAAATGAAAGAAAACTTGAGATAATTAGAAAACTTCCTCTTACACCAAGAAAATTAATTAATGAAAAAGATATAGCCATAGATTTTGCAGAAAAAGTTTATAAGAAATTCGATAGAATAATTAAAGCAACTATTCTTTTTGGTTCACAAGCCAAAAATGAGGCAAAACAAGGTTCTGATATAGATGTAATAATCATCATAGACGACGCATCAATAAAATGGGATATGGAATTAATAGCGTGGTACAGAGAAGAATTAGGAAAATTAATATCCACGCAGAAATATCCTCGCGACTTGCATATTAATACAATAAAACTAACTACCTGGTGGCAGGATTTACTACAAGGAGATCCTGTAGTCATAAATGTTCTAAGATATGGCGAAGCATTAATAGATGTTGCTGGTTTCTTTAATCCATTAAAAGCTCTTCTTATCCAGGGAAAAATTCATTCAACACCAGAAGCAGTATATATAGCTCTCCAAAGAGCTCCAACACATTTGGCAAGAAGCAAATATGCAATATTAAACTCAATAGAAGGTGTTTACTGGACAATGGTAGATGCTGCTCAAGCAGCTTTAATTACTGCAGGTAAACTTCCTCCAAGTCCAGAACACCTTCCTCAAATGTTAAAAACAACTTTTGTCGATAGCAATATGATAAAAATTGATAGAGTTAGGGAATTAAGAGATATTTATGTATTTCATAAAGGCATATTGCATCATGAAATCCACGAAGTTAAAGGAGAAGAAATTGACAAATGGCAAAAAACAGCAGAATCTTTCTTATTAGAAATGACCAGGGTTATAGACCAATTATTAGATTCTAAAAAATAAAGTTAATTTTTATACATCTCTTGCATTAATCTCAAGACTTGTTCGTCTCTATCTACTCCGCCTTCATTAACTAGTTTCTTTAAAGAGTCCCTCACATAATCTACTATTCCTTTCTTTCCTTCATACTTCTTTTTATGTTCATCAAATTTTTTCTGTGCTTCTTCAACAAATTTTTTCTTGGCATCTGCAACATAACTTTCAGGGATGTGTCCTTCTTCTGCAGATGCTCTTACTAAAGCTATAACTGCTTGGATATAACGCGAACTCTTTCCTTTTTTTCTTAATTCTTTTTCTTTTTCTTTTTCTAAATAAGGAGCTATAGCCCCATAAATTTCTCTTTGCTGCACAGGGCTTAATTTATCAAAGTCTTCTTTTACAATTTCTTTAGCTTGGTCAAGTTGTCTCCTATGGCCTACATAATCTTTTAACATTTCCTCATATTCTTTTCCTGCTTCAGATCTTATAAGACTATTTCCAACTATTTCTTCTCTCCCTAAATGTTCATCGTCCATCTCATTTACAACATTTTCTAAATTCTTACCAAGATAATCAATAGCCTCACGATGTAATTCATCAATAGTTCCTTGTAATCCGGCTAATATTTGTGATTCTGAAAGATCTTCTGGTTTTTGGACTTGTTTGCCTGATCCAAAAATTCCATTTTCCTCTCCAAATTTATACGCCAACATTCTGGCATCATCATAAGCTTGTTTTTGTCTTTCATCTTTATAAGTCTCAATTTTTCCAATTAACTCTTCAACTCTCTGGAATTTTTTTGACCTATTCAAAAGCTCCTCTAAATGAGCGCCTCTTCCTTTTTTTTCATCTGAAGTTTTATCATCTGCCATGCTTCTTCTAGGAATTCAGACTATTTAAACCTTTCTTTTGTATTAACTATACGGAAGTAACATATAATCAAGAACTTTCCTCAATTTTCTCCTTTCGCTCTTGTTCACCTTTCCACTCTTTCAGCTCAATTTCTTCTATATTATCAGATTGTTCATTAATATTAAAATGCTCTGAATCAACAGGGATAGCATCATTCAATTTAGGAATATCATTTTTATTATCATCTCCAGGCATATAATCATTGCCCCATTCTTCAAGAACAACTTCTTCTATATCCTTATTTTCAGATTTATCTTTGTTTCCATTACTAAACATCTCCTTTAAAGCATTTATCTCTGAAATCTGCATTCCACTATCAATAACAGCCATACTAGGAACATCAACTTTCTCTTCTGGCAAGGCTTTTTCATTATATCTCTCCTCGTCAAATTGATTCATAGGTTTTCCAATATAACTCTCTTTTTCCAACTCACTAACTAAAATACTAACTTTATACGCAGCATCAGCATTAACAGAAATACTGTCAATTCCTTGTGATAATAAAAATCTAACCATCTCCTCTCTACTTCCCGCCTGCCCGCATATTGATGTTTCAACACCATATTTTTTACATTTTCCTATAACATATGCTAAAGAATTTAAAACAGCAGGATTCATCTCATCATATAAATCCTGCACTTCAGGATTATTTCTATCAATAGCTAAAGTGTATTGTGTTAAATCATTAGTTCCAAAGCTAATAAAATCAATTCCTTCTTCACATAATTCGTTAATTATCTGAACAGCAGCAGGAGTTTCAACCATTATTCCAATTTTTACATTTTTAGGCATACTAATCTCATTAGAAAATTCCTTTGTTTTCTTTACTTCGTTAATACTTATAACTTGTGGAATCATAACTCCAAATTTCTTTTCAAGAAATTCTTCAGCAACATTTTTTACTGCTTTTAATTCTGCTTTCATGATTTCAGGATTCTTTAAACTAAATCTTATTCCATGGTTTCCTAGCATAGGATTTCCTTCAATCTCTTTTCTTGCTCCTTCTAAATTTCTAAACTCATCGCTTCTTATATCAGATGTCCTTATCCAGATATCATCAAAATAATTTGCAATCTTGCGTAACCCACTAACAAGTACTTTAATATAGTCCTCAATTCTTTTTTCTTTAATATATTTTAAAGGATGCTTGCCACTTGTAGCAATAATTCCTTCTAATCTAACCAGTCCAACTCCCCTCACACCACTTTGCGCTGCTCGTGAAGCAAAATCAGGTAAGTCAACTATAACTTTAATTCTAGTCCTGGTTTCAACAACCGGCTTTATCTCAACTATCTTAGTTTTTGCTTTCCCTTCGAAAACTCTTCCAGTATAACCATCAACCGTGACTAGTTGCCCTTCATGCAATATATTAGTTGCATTTCCAGTTCCGACAATAGCCGGGATCCCCATTTCCCTACTTACTATTGCAGCATGACTTGTCAATCCACCTTCATCAGTTACAATTCCTGCAGCTCTCTGCATAGTCACAACCATATCAGGATCAGTCATTTTCGTAACTAGAATATCACCCTCTTTCACCTTGCTCAATTCATTTAACTCACTAACAATCTTCACAGTCCCCGCCCCTATTCCTGGACTTGCACCTAAACCAGAAACAAGAATATCTCCTTCTATCTCTTCACTGTCTTTTTTCTCTTTACTAATAGTAGTTATCGGTCTTGATTGCACAATAAATATTTCATTTCCCGCTATAGCAAACTCAATATCTTGCGGTTTTTTATAATGCTCTTCTAACTGTCTAGCATGTTGGGCCAATCTTTTAATCTCATAATTTGTTAAAACCTGACTTTTACTTTTTCCTTCATTCAATTTAACAATTGTGTTATTTCCACTAGAATCCCTGACAATAGCAATCTTTTTATCAGCAATCTGTAAATCTATAATCTTAAAACTAGCCAAATCAGAATCAACAATATAACTATCTGGTTTTATCTTTCCTGAAACAATTCCTTCTCCTAAACCCCAAACAGCCTCAATTACAATACTATTATCATCTTTAACAGGATTCTTAGAAAAGATAACGCCTGATTTTTCTGAATCAATCATTCTTTGTACAACAACAGCTAAATATGATTTTTCATGTGCAAATTCTTTCTTGGTTCTATAATAAACCGCCCTCGCAGTAAATAATGAAGCAAAACATTCCTTTACTTTTTGAACAAGTTGCCTTTTTCCTTTTACATTCAGGAAAGTTTCCTGCTGCCCTGCAAAACTAGCCGTCTCCAGATCTTCAGTTGTTGCAGAACTCCTAACCGCAACAAAAGGCGGCTCATGTCCTGTCTTTAATATATCAAGAGCACTTTTGCTAGCCCTATCCATATTAGGTTTATTAACATCCAAAACATCATAAGCTTCAACAATAGACTCCTCTAATTCCTTTGGCATTTCAGAATTTTTAATCAATCCTCGAATTTCATTAGCTATTTTATCTAATTCATTTGTATCTTCCACATCTAACTTAGACAATTTATTTTTTACCTCATTACTAATTCCGGATTTTTCAATAAAATATTTATAAGCATTAGCAGTCACAACAAATCCTGGTGGTATAGGAAATTTATGATTATACATTTCAGCCAAACTAGCCCCCTTGCCGCCGGCAATAGCCACATCTTCATTGCTTAATTCAGAAAACCATTTTATAAAACCCTCTCCTTTCTTCTCCTCACCTTTTTTCTCATTCATCAATATACAAGAAAAAAAGAGTTAATAAATATTATTGATTTTAATTGTTTTTAATTTAGCCTTCTAAATAAGCGATAAATAGCTATTCGTCTTTACATAATTAAAAAAGAGGAATTATTAAAAATAAAATAATTAATATATAACAGATAATCATCCATTATTCTGGTTTTTATTAAATGAGGCGCGATTAAGTAAAAGAGCGCTAGAAATATTTGAAGAAACTGAAAGAGGAAAAGCAATTATAATAACTCCATCAATAGTTCTCCTAGAAACGATGCGGCTTCTTGAAAAGATAGAAGCCATAGATTACTTTAATAAAACTCCGAAAGAATTAGAAAAAGTTGGAAATTATAAAATATTCAATTTAGGGTTAAATGTAGTAAGAAAAGCAGCCGAGATTAAATCTGTCAGAGAATTACACGATAGAATAATAGTAGCCACAGTTAAAATATTAGACTGCCCCATAATAACAAAAGATGAAGATATTATAAATTCAAGAGAAGTAGAATGTATATAGTAATACTTGCTATTACAAATTAAACAAAAAAATATTTACATATTAACAACTGATCCTACAACTTTTTTCTCCTTTTTTAAAATCTTTTCAAAGATTATTCTGCACTTCCCGGGAATTTTTGCTTTTACAGGAATTAATGCATCTCTTGCAATTCTGGCTATTTTATCATCATCACAACTAATAAAGAAAATTTCTTTCCCCGGATTAACAATAGCCGCTCTTCCAACTACAGATCCGAATGAATGACTCATCCCACTGCTTAGTCTATCAGCTCCAGCTCCAGCAGCTGTTTTATTTTCTCTTAAAATATGATGTGGGTAAACTTTAATAGTAAAATAATGTTGTCCTGGTGCCTTGGTATCCATCTCCTTGGTCAGAAACATTCTACAAGCTTCAAGAGCATTATCTCTTATTAAAACTCTTTCTTTAGCAATTAATCTAACAGAATAATTATGCTTTCCTTCATTGAAAGCATTTACATTACCCATCTGAAATTTAACTATCTTTAAATTAGGTACTGTCTTAATAAATGCCTTTCTTTTTGTTCTTGATTTTCTAGTATAAGGTCTTGTTTTTTTTCTTGAATATGCAGATGCTTTTCTTAATGCCATTTATTTCCCCTCCTTAATTTCTACTTCCGTTGTTACAGATTGCCCAGGCAATCCTTTTTCAAAAATAGCTCTTACAATACCTTTGTTCCCATGAGCATCACTGATCCTTCCTTTTATTATCTTTCCTCCAGCACTTTTCCAAATAACTTCCTTCCCAACAAGCTTTTTTGCCTCACTTCTGTCTTTCATGTTAAAGTCTAGCAAAAAATGTCTCTCATGAATATTTCTTCTTCCCCTTCTAAACTGTACAACAATTCCTTCCATATTCGAATTAGAAAACTATGCTTTTTAAAACTTATTACTATGAAAAAAATCTTAAAAAATATCCTTTTGGCAAGTGCTTGATAAGATGTATTAGATATTCATAAATAATTAACTTTTAAAACAATTATTTCTTATAATAAAAATGAGAAAAGAAAAAGAAGGTTCAAGTCTCTTATCTTTTAATCACATAAACGCATTTATAGTAACTAAATTAAAAGGAAGACTCCAGAGTTATGATGATGAAGACAGGTACAAGTTAATGGATTATTTATGCGAATGGTCATCATTATATTCAGAAAGAAAGCATTTAGTTGAATTGATAAGAGAAAGAATAGAAAGAAATAAAAAAAATGAATCAAAATATAGATCAGAAGAATTATACGGATATACTCTTTTACTATTTAATGCTGTAAATTCTCCAGAAAGAATTATGGAATATCTTTTAGGGGAAAGAGAATGGCAGGATATTCAGGATAGAATAGCACACCGTTCTCCACTGGATCAGGAAAATGTAAAATCTACTCTGGAAAAAGCCATAGAAGAATCTATTTTAGAACACTAATTCAAAATCACCAATTTCTTTTTTCAAAATCTGTAGAATATCACTTCCTAATTTAATCTGTAATTTATCCCTTGTTTTGGACAAAGATTCTTCCATTTCTTCTCTCTTAGAATCAGAAAATCCCTTACTTCCTATTTTTTTAATACCTTCTTCAGAAACAAAAAATACTCCCAAATCTGTTAAAACTAATTCTGCTTTTTTACCTCTATACAAAATCTGTATAACTCCCTTTTCATTTGAGACTAATTCTTTTCTTTGATAATATTCAACTAATGCATTAATCAAATCATTTGCATCCCTGCTTATTCTCTGCATTTCTGTTTGAGTCAATTTCTTGCTCTTCACTTTTCTCTTTATCCTTAAAACCTCATTTGCAATCTCCATCATTCTTGGCTGTAACTTGCCCTTCTTAATTAATTCTTTATCCAAAGAGTCTATCAAATCAGACTGGCTTTTAGCTCCAAGAATATTCTTCAGCATTTTTTCCATCTCACTATGTAATTTTCCAACTAAACGCTCCTGCATCTTCATTTCTAATTTTTCTCTAATAACTTTTATCCTTCCCAGATATTCACTTGCTTCTTTTTTTAATTCGTCTATTTCCTTTCCACTTATTTCTTTTAATTTTCCATGTTCATAATCTTTATAATATTTCACAGCTTTTTCCAAAGTTTTCAATTCTTTTAAGCTCATAACTCTCTCTTTATCTACTAAAACTTCTTTTACCTCGTTAACAATAGTTTTAGGCACGGGCGGGGCATGTCCAGCTAGCATCATCATCGCTTGTGTCGGTGTAACAACCCCAAAATAAATATCAACCATTGTATCCATCAATCTTCTTTTTACAAATTCATCTGTTCTCTCTCCTTCTTTCATATACTGATCAATAGCTTCTGGACTGGGTTTTATTCTCCCCATTAAAAGCAATCTCTTCCAAGGCAAGAAAGTTCCCCTGTCATAAAGTGGGATTCCATCTCTAATGAAAGTAAACATTATTGGCTGCGCATCTTTAACACTTTGCCAAAAATCAGTTAACAAATAAACCTGGACATTTAAAATATTTTTAACACCAGCCAATGCAGTAGCTTCTCTTATATAATCATAAATTATTCCTCTTAGTCTTTCCAAAAGTTCTATTCTACTCATCCTCTTTACATCAGTATCATCAATAACAACAAAAACATCAACATCACTCGTTTCATCAGCAGTGCCCCTAACTAAACTTCCTGCAATAACATAACTTGCAATATATCTGTCAAATCTATTTAACACAAGAGACTTATGTATGTTAGCAACCCTCAAAGCTCCTAAAAACCCAGTATCGTGCAAGGGCATGCTCGCAGAGATAGCATCCAAAAATGTAAATTTACTATCTAATCCATAATTCCACAAATCAACCTCTGTCTTTATATGCACCCACAATTTCTCTCCAGAATCTTTAATTAATTTTAGCACCTCTGGTTTTATTTTAGGAAAATTCTTAAATTCTTCCTCTGGAATTATCATTATTAGATGTAGTGGTTTTGTTTTTTTTATCTCTTCCTGAAATTCTGGAGGAATTTCTTCCTCTTCAAACATCTGAAATGCCTTAGCTGGCAACAATCCCAAGGCCTTAGTAAAAGGAAATTTTTTCAATAGCTCCTTCTTTAAAGAGTCTAATTTCTTTTTTAAGTCCTCAAAATCCTTAGAAATTCCACTGTCAGGTATGTCTGGAGACTTTCCTGCTATTTTTCCACTAATATACCCGCTTAATCCTGTGGGTTTCTTGTCATCCATAAATAATGAATAAATAATTAACTTTTTAAAGCTATGCCTATAAATTTTAGAATGAATTACAAACCACTCCCAGATAGAGTAAAAACAGGTTATCATCCCTATAAGCCTGATTTTCAGGGACATAGATATTGTTGGGAAGCGAGTAGAGTATATTGTAGCACACCAAGTTTAGAAGATTTTATTAGAACATTTCGTGATTTTAATATCACATCAGATCAATTAGACAATTTTGGAACAGAAAAACCCTTACCAACTAATGAAATTCCTGGAGATAAATTTGAAAGAATGCTTAGAATTCTTACACGCCCTACAATATTTGTAGTTAAATTAATACCTAAAAAAGGCAAACCCCTAAGAAAATTAGATCCATCATTTAATGTCCCGCTAGATAGCCCATATGCAGTAAAAATAGGTGAAGATCCAAAAACATATAAATTAGAATTAAGTCAGGTGCCTTTCTTCTTAAACGAATTAGGCTGTAGAAAAGATGATTTAACTATTTTGCAAGAAAAGCCATTCAAACAATATTCACCAATAGACCCAATGGAAAAACTCTATATATTATATTCATTGGAAAATTGACTAAAACTTGAGATACAATTCAAATTTAGCAACACATTTATATAACCTTTCTTCTTTTAAACAAAAAAGAGGAAAAATGAGAACAAGACAAAGATATCTTCCTGAATTTGTCTATGGTGCAATTGATGGTACCATCACAACATTTGCTATAGTAACAGGTTCTTTAGGAGCGTCCTTAAGTACCTCAATAATCCTGATTCTAGGATTCGCAAATCTTTTCGCAGACGGTTTTTCAATGGCAATTTCAAATTACTTATCAACCAAATCTCAAAAGCAACTTTTTGAAAAACATGGACACAAACATGAACACCAAAAAGACCCCAGGAAAACAGCACTTGCAACTTTCATCTCATTTGTCTTAATAGGTTTTATCCCATTAATCTCGTTTATTCTTGCACTATTCATTCCAGTAATAAACAAAAACAAGTTCATATATTCAATTATCCTCACAGCGTTGGCATTTACAATAATAGGTTCAGTAAAAGGTAAAATAACAGATACAAATAAATTAAAATCCTCAATAGAAACTCTCTTCATAGGCGGCATCGCTGCGTTAATAGCCTTTCTAGTTGGATATTTCTTAAAGGGAATTGTAATTTAAGTACTTTTATTAAGTGTTCCTTTTAGAGGATAATTTAACAGTATTTCATTAATCCTGTCCATATTATTCTCAACATAAACTCTCTCTTCCTCATTTAATGGAACCAATCTATTCTCAACTCTCTTTACAAAATGTTCCCATCCATCTAAATTCAAATTATCATCAGCCACTAAACATTCTCTTTCCAGTCCAAGTTTTTTTTCTTCATTAACTTTCTTAACAACTTCATAAAATTCAAGAAATTTTTTATCGGTTGGATAGTTGGTTTTCCACAAAAATAAAATGTCTCTAGAATATTCAGGCACTAGCACAATCTCCTGTATAAGTCCACCATAATTCTCTCCTTTCCATTTTATATCAACACCCTTCCTTGCTCCATTATACTTATCAATAACTTTTTCAGCTTTTATATAACCTTCAGCTCTTCTTTCCAAATCAGTTTTCCCTTTTTCAACTTTGCTCTCACTTTCAACATTACTTTCAAGGGTTTTACTTTCAGAAAGATCTTTGGAGTGTTTAGAACGAATAAAATGTCCTAATGCCATATTAGCGAATGCCGCTGCTGCTGCGGCCGCGCTTATTATAAGAGTGCCATGTCCCCAGTTTATTATTGCATTTGCTACTCTTTCATATTCCTGACCCCTAAAATAACGAATAAAGCCTCCTGTTGTATAAGGAATAACACTCGAAACTGTTCCAATAACACTTGTTATGTACACGATTTTTTTTCGCCTTTTTTCTTTATTTGTCTGTTCCATTGCAATTGGACGGGCCATGATTTCTCTATCAACATTATTATTTTAATTATTTAAACTCTTTTCTATAATAACTCTAAATTAGCTTTTTAAATTTATGTAATCAGAAGTCAGTAATTTCTTTAAAATAGTAACATGAGAAAGATTTAAATATACTCAAGAATTTAAAAATTCATGAATGATCATCGTGCAGACCTGCATTACCACGGTCCAATAGGATTTGAGCCATACTGGTTAAAAGTTCAAGGATATGGAGGAAAAAATCTTCTAAAATTAATCACAGACACGTGTTTCAAAAGAGATTTAACAATTTGCGCTTTAACATCTGAAACAGATCAAGTTGATGAAAACGGCTTAATACCTAGAAATTCTATTCATGATAGAATTGGCTATTTAATTGAAAATTATCTACAAAACCTAAATAAAACTCCAGGCTATCAAGCAGATAAATTTGGCCCCAATTCAATAATCATAGAGCATAATAACAGAACTCTCTGCCTGATTAGCGGACAAACACCAATAATTATGGAAAGAAACAGACGTTATGATCATCTTGTAATAGGCTCAAATCAAGTTCCCAATTCTACAGAAGCAAATTTTAGAAATTTCAGAGATACAATAAAATACTGTAACGACAACGGTTTACTTCATGGTTTTGAACATCCAGAATTAGAAACTCATTTTGGTATAGGATTAGAAAAAGCAAAAGAATACTTGGATTTATGTGATTTCGTAGAACATAATGCACAGCTTACTTTGCCAAGAACTCTTTCAAGACTCCCTATACTTGGAAGATATACAAGACTAAACAATGATAGGGCAAAAGAATTTGCAAAAAAACATAAAAAGCCATATATAGCTACATCTGATGGCCATATGATAGAAAGTGCAGGCAGAGCATATATAGAAATAAAAAAAGATAAATTAGATTTAAAAGAAGAACAAAGAATGTTGCAAACTCTCCGAGGAATAATTAAAGCAAATTCCTTTACAACATATGAAGGTTATGAACCGCTAATAAATTTCTTTGAATGGACTATAAAGTTTAAATTAGGGTTAAGAAAAGATAAATACAAAAAAAGCTAAAATGGAGCCTGTCAAACTAGCTAAATATATAGTCTCGCCAAATCAAAGATCTCCCTCATTACAAAGAAATAATTTAAGATTAGACCTAATTTTTGGGAAAAAAGGGATAAAGCCAGAATCAGAAAGAAGCCTTCTAAACCATCTTGATTTCTTCGCTTATGCAACCCTATTTCCTAGAAAAGAAACCTATCAAAATAATTCAAATCAGGAAGTATTCTATGTGGTTAAAGGTAGTGGAGAGATTTTTTTTCAACATTGTTTTGGAGAAATAAAATCAGGTTATGCATTTATTATCCCTCCAAACATAGAATACACTATAAAAAATAAATCAGGAAAACAACTAGAAATGTTAGTTATTAGCGAAGAACCTCCTAAAAGTCAATCAGATGAAATAATAATAAGAAATACAGCAGAAATTCAATTTGACAAATTTGATTCTCCATTACATTGGTGTCATCGCTCACAAACAATTTTTAGTTATGAAAGAGATAACTTATCGAAAATTCATTATGTTTCTTTAGTTCATATACCTCCAAAGCAACTTCCAGAACCACATAAGCATTTTCCCGGACATGATGAAGTCTGGCACGCTCTTCAAGGAAAAACAGAAATGGCTTTCAAAAATTATCGTTTTTCTCAAGCTCCTGGGACATCTATCTTAATTCCAGACCATGCTAAAACAGAACATACATCAATCACAGGCGATAAAGAAGCAATATTCTTTTTCTTTATGCACCACATGGCTTTAGACAATAGAATTCTAGTTCTTGGATCAAATGGAAGAATAGGAAGAATTTTAGTTAATTATCTAAAAAATGAAAGAGGATATCAGTTTTTGGCTGGAATTGACAGAGATCATTCCCCGCACGAAATGCAAGATTCTCTTTACTGTACTGATATTTTATATGAAGATTTTGATAAACATTTAAGAGATGTTGATACAGTTATTCATCTTGCAGCAAACCCTAATCCATTCATAGACGAAACAGAAGCTAACAAAAATATAATGATAACGAAAAAGTTAATCGGGGCATGTAAAAGACACAAACCAAAAAGAATAATTTATGCAAGTTCAATTAACGTTTATCCTTATAGAGATATAGAAAGAATAACAGCAGAAACGCCATTATCAGCTAATACAACATTCAATCTAGAAGGCCATTATGGAAAGTCCAAGATTGAATGTGAAAAAATGTTAAAACAATATTGCAGTCAAAACAATATCTATCTTCTTAATCTAAGGTTAGGATGGGTAACCTCTAATGACAAACATCCTCCTTACTTTGATTCTGCTCCACATCAGAGAGATTTAGAAGTCGCTCTTAAACATGAAGATTTATTTAATATTATTGATAAAGCCATAAAGTATAATGGTATTGATAGTTATGTTTGCGTTTCTGGCCAATGTAAATTTATTGACGATAATATAAGGTTTCAAATATAAAATTACAAAATCAGCTAGCCAATCCTCTAATTTCTCTTGAGATATTTCTTAGATTTCTATTAACTTTATAATAAAAAATATAGGTAACTACAGCCAAAACAATAACAATCAATGTATATTGAATCAGTTTATCTGGGTTAAGAATTAAACCAATAAAATAAGCTACAAAGCTTCCCAAACCAATTATTAAAACAGCATTTAACAACTGCAAATTCCTTCTATATGACAAATCCAATATATTTTTCCGAAGAACAGTTTTTTTATCCATTTTAATCTGAAGTAATAAATCCAATACCAACAGCAACTAATAATAATCCTATAATAGTTAAAACAATAGAAAATTCCTTTAAAGCGACATAAATTCCAATAAGCATAGCTCCAGTACCAACAGCAACTTTCAATGCTTTTACCATACTAATCAAAATTGGATAATATTTATAAATTTACCCAATTTATAGCAATATGAAATTTTAAATAATTAAGCTAAACAAAATCAATAATCTTCTTTTTAACAGTAATATAAAACAGCCATAAGACTAATATTGCTCCATCAACAACATTCAAAAAAGTATCGTTCCAGCTTTTTGGAATAAATCCAAAAATGTCTAGTCCAATCAAATAAGAAGAAAATGGATAAAATACTCTAACTCCATAAGAGAATAAAACATCTAAGATTATATGAATGAATATCCCAAATGAAATAACAAAAAATAATAAGTCAAATCTAAAACCGCTCCTTTTTCTTCTACCATAAAAGAAATTTCCTAAAACCAAAGATAAGAAAGGTAAAAATATATTGTGTGTATAAGTCCTATGAATTTCATCAATACCATATCCAAAAAAACTTAACAAATAAAAAATAATAATGTCTATATCAGGCACTAAACCAGCGATAGCCCCTATAACAACAAAATAAAAAGGAAATTTATTTTTAAAAAATTTATTCCTAAGCAAAGCTAAAAAAATTCCAGTCAAGACAACATGAAAAACTGCAAATGGCATATCTACCTCTTTTTTGATTAAATATTGTCGTTTATTTAAGCTTAATGGATATATTTTTAATCTTCTTTTAATATAGATTGTTATGAAAAAAGAATTTATAGATATCCAATTAGAAGACAACAACTATTTAATTTGTGAAGCCTGTGGCTCAAAATTAGAAGAGCAAAAATGCAAATTACATTGTAAAAAATGTGGTTATTTCCGCTCATGTTCTGATTTGTTTTAAATTAAACAAATTTATACAAGTTCAATTATTTTTCATTAATCTTCTTAGTTCAATCTCACCCAAAGGAGTTTTTCTACTAACTTTCAGCCCATCAATAATCTCCTTTTTTAAACTAAATTTTTTATTATAAAAAAGATTTATAAAAAATATTACAGTTAATGAAATAAAGCCTCCCAATGTAGCCAACAACATATCTTTTTGAGCATCCCAAATATCTCCCTGGCTTCCTAAATAAGTATGTGAAACATCGCCTCCTACAATAACAACAAAGCCATATTCAATTAACTCGTAAATCATAGAAAATGCCATAATCAATTCCAAAGGTAGATAATATCTCCATATTCCTTTAGCAGATGCTATTCTCCAGAACAATTCTCTAATTGGATAAGCAAGCAATAAACCAAAACTAAAATGCACTAATCTATCATAATTATTTCTCGTAAAACCAAAAAATTCGTTTAAATCAAAACCAAAATTATTAATAAAAAATTGATTATAAGGCACATCAGAATAAGTAGACCTCGCCCCTATAATATGTAAGATTAAAAAAACAAAAATAAGAGTATAGGAAACGTTACTAAACTTAAAATGTCTATAGGTAAATAAAAGAAAAGCCAAAAAAACTATAGTCGCAATATGCTCATAGAAAAAATCTTGCGGATGTGGCGGATCAATTCCAGTAATTATTATCAAAATAATCACAATAATAAATAAAAAAACAGGATATTTTTCGCTAAAAAAGAAACTCTTTTCCATAGGTTAATTAATACTAGACAATTTAAAAACTCTTCTAAATAATTATAAGAATGAAAAAACAGATTCTTTTCTTGTTAATCTTTGTATTTCTTCTAAATTTTTTCTGGGAAATTACACATATGCCTCTCTATGAAGAACTAAATTATCTTTCTAACACAGAATTTAGTATTATCCATATTAAAGCATCATTTATAGACTTATTTTTTATTTGTCTAATATTCATACCTCTATATATAAAAAACAGAAATATAAAATGGCTTAACAAACCATCTAAATTAGATTATTTTATAATTATAATTTCAGGTCTAATAATCTCTTATATAGTTGAACATCAGGCACTGCTACAAAATAAATGGTCTTACACACCATTAATGCCTTTAATTTTAGGAGTTGGTTTAACTCCATTAATCCAATTATCCACAATTGCAATTTTCTCTCTATGGTTAATTGGGAAATAATTATATCTTTATTTCTATATTTTACCAATGATATAAAATTTCTAATAGCCTCTTCTCTTCTTATACCACTTCCCAATAAAATATCCAACAATTAATATCAAAATAGAGCCAATAACTCCTATAAGTTGATAATAAAAAGGCAAACCTCCAAGAAAAGCAATAACAAAAGCCATTGGTGCTATACCAATTAGAGTAGCAAAAACATAAGTTCTAAATTTTATATTACTAAATAGCCCTAAAACATAACTTAAAACATCAACAGGCACAGCCATCCTCAAAAAAACAATGCTCCAAAAGATATTTTCTTGTGGGATTAATCTTTCAAATTTACTCATCTTTTCCAAAGAAACAAACTTTCTAACTAAAGGCACTCCATATTTCCTAGCCAAAAAAAATGAGATCACTGCTCCTAAAGTCCATCCGACAACACTTAAAATACCTGTTAAAAACCATCCCCATAGATTAGAAGCAACAGGCACAAGAGGCACACCATTAATAGGTGCAATAACTGTTGCAATTATCAAAAAGCTTATATAGACTATCATGCCAAATGTATTATATCCTACAAAATATTTTATACTTTCAAGATTATTCTGGACAAGGTAGGAGGAAACTAGAAAGAAAACTATGATAACAGAAATACCAAGAATTGTGTCTACTTTTTTATCAGTTAATTGCATGTTTGATTATCTCCAGATTACAACTATTATTCTTTCTACAGAAATCCTCACATTTTTTAGCCAATTTATTGTCATGATAATATAATCTACAAATTTTACATTGAAAATATCTTTTTCCTCTCTTCTTTATCTCTCTAGCCATATGCCCATGTATTATACAAAGTAAATAAACCTTCGTACATATATAATTAGGCTCACAAACATTTATAAAACCTTAAATCACTTGTATAATTGAAAAATGGTTCCAAAAGTAAAAAAAGAAACACAAGTAGAGAAACCAAATGAAGAAAAAGTTTTACAAGAAACAACTGTACAAAATAAAAGAAGAAATTTTCTCCCAGTTATTGCAGTTATCATACTGATTGCAATTTTGCTAATAGTTATCTTTGATTTAACAAAACAAGAAACAGATAAAACTGTAGCGAAAGTAAACGATAAGCAAATAAGACTAAGCGAATTAAACAAACTTTACGAAACACTTCCCGAACAGTATAAACAAACTCTAGACAAAAAATCTTTATTGGATAAAATGATAGAATCAGAAGTAATATATCAAGAAGCAAAGAAAGCAGGAATTGTAGTTAGTCAAGACGAAGCAAAAGATTATCTTGTTCTGGCTATAACCCAAAGTGGTTTAACAGAAGAACAGTTCAATGAAAGACTAAAAAATCAAAAAATAAGCGAGGAAGATTTGACAAGAGAATATGTTAAAGAATTAACAATAAAAAATTTTCTAAATGATAAGCTATTAAATAAAATAGAAATATCTGATAACCAGATTAAAGATTACTATAACAAAAATAAAGCCGAATTCAAAATAGACCAGCAAGTAACTGTGAAGCATATTTTAATCGGTGATGAATCTCTTTCTCCAGAAAAACAGGAGGAAAAAGCAGCCTCTTTATTAAAAGAGATCACAAAAGATAATTTCTGCGATTATGTAAAGCAATATTCAACAGACACAGCAAGTATAGAAAATTGTGGAGAATATACTTTTACAAAAAATGATCCCCTAGTTCAGGAATTTAAAGATTTATCATTTAAACAAAGTCCTGGTCAAATTGGAATAACAAAAACACAATTCGGAACGCATATTATTCAAACAATCAAAAAAACACCTGCAAAAACAATTCCTCTTAAAGATGCAAAAGATAAGATCAAAGAAACTTTAAAAGTAGAGCAGGTACAAATACAATATCAGCAGTTCTATCAGGAATTGTTAAAAAATAACAAAATAGATATTAATTTGGAATTAATTAAGTGATTAGTACATGGATCAATACTAATTTAAAATTGCAAGTAATGTCTGACTGATATTTTATCATTAATTATCATAATAAACAAAAATTATGCTATTTGTTGTTTATCAATATTGCACAAAAAATAGATATTTTGTTCAACCTCAATGAAGACATTTATAAATCTTGTATTTGTTGTATTATCATGTTATCAGAAGAACAAATAAAAGAAATATTAGTAAAACAAAAGGAAATAATATTAAATAAAGAATACGGTATAGAGAGATCTATACTCAAAGAAATTGAATCTAAAATTAAGCTTCCTCATGTTGTTGTTTTAACTGGACTTAGAAGAAGCGGAAAATCTACTCTTTTAAGGCAATTAATAAAAAAACAATATAAAGATGAAGATTTTTATTATATTAATTTTGAAGATGAAAGATTGTTTAATTTTCCTGCTAATGAATTTAACAAACTTTTATAAGAAGATTATATGAAGAAGGATTTAAATTTTTTATAGCAGGTTCAAGTGCAACATTATTAAGCAAGGAATTGGGAACAAAACTTACAGGAAGGCACGTTGATATTACTGTTAAGCCTTTCTCTTTTTCAGAATTTTTAGAATTAAAAGAGTTTAATATTGAAAAAGACTCAGTATATAGGACTGAATCAAAGGTTGGAATAAAAAAATATTTTGAAGAGTATTTAATAACAGGAGGTATGCCAGAATATCTGATTTATAATGACCCTGAACTTTTAACAAAAGTTTATGAAGATACAGTTCTAAAGGATATAGCAGTTAGGCATAAGGTAGATAACATAATTATTTTGAGAAATTTATACTCAATTTTAATATCTAACTTTGCTAATAAATTCAGTTTTAATTCATTAAAGAAGATTACAGATATCAATAGTGTCAATACAATTAAGAAGTTTATACATTATCTTGAAGAAACTTATTTTGCTAAAACAATAAACAAGTTTGATTATTCTCTAAAAAAACAGATAATAAATGATAAGAAATTTTATGTAATAGACAATGGATTTATTGGAGTTTTATCTAAGAGACTTACAAAAGATAAAGAATGGCTATTAGAAAATTTAGTATTTAACTCGTTAAGTATAGATAATGATGTTTTTTATTATTCTAATAAAAATGAATGTGATTTTTTATTAGTTAAAAATAAGGCTGTAATTGGAGCTATACAAGTTTGTTATGATTTGAATGATGACAATAGAGTAAGAGAGATATCTGGATTAAAAGAAGCTATGGATAAATTTAAGTTAACTGAAGGATTGCTTTTAACAAATAGCCAAGAAGAAGAAATTAAGATAGATAAAAACAAGATAAAAGTTATGCCTGTCTGGAAATGGCTTCTAATAGAAATTTAGAAAGTATATCCTTTTTGATATACTTTGTGTAAACAAGTTTATCCTTTTAGTTCTACTTTATGTAACAAAACTTAGGACACCAAGTTTTAGGTCTATTTTAGTTATATGGTCCCACGCAGAATCGAACTGCGGACCGGTCGGTGTAAACAAGCGTAATAAAAACCTACTACTTTGTTACATGGGCTGATGGTCCTGGAAGGAATCGAACCTTCGCTCTCTCCGTGTAAAGGAGATGTTCTGCCATTAGACTACAGGACCTTTAAGATTACTAATCTTAAAAATATAATAAAATTACACACTTTTAAAGCTTACTTGTTTGAATTTTCTTGCTTCTCCTGTTCTTTATGAGTCTTGTAAAAGTTTGCATGATATGCTTTCACAGGCCTGCCTTTTTTATGCTCGTCTTTTTCTAGGATAACAATACCTGCTTTCTCAAGGATCATCACATGCTTCCAGACAGCCTTATAATCAATATTGAAATGTTTTGACAATTCTGTAATTGTTCTAGGACTCTTTGTTAATAATCTCGCTATCTCTGACCTCCTTTTATTGTTAAGGGCATGTACAAAATTTTTTAAGCTATCAAAAGAAGCTTTATTCTTTTTCAACTTAGACAACTTCTCACATCCCACCTTAGAAATTAGCAGATCATAAATTTCCTTATCTTTATTTTTCATACATTCTTAAGATTTTATAACTTTATAACTTTATAAATGTTATGGTTTTGGGACTTTTATTGTCCTTTAATAGGATATTGTCTATTTAACGTCACTTTTATAAAGTAAGTTTACTTACTTATCTAAAGGAGGTAAGTAAACATGAAAGTAAAATGTCCTTTTTGTAAGTCAAAAGAAGTGATGAAAAGAGGTTATAGGCATAATAAAATTGGTAATAAACAAAAATATCTCTGTTCAGATTGCAAAAAATGGTTTGTTGAAGATGATGGATTTAAAAGAATGAGATTCAAAAAAGAAATGATTGTGAAAGCTGTTCATCAGCACATCGATGGATTTTCTCTATTCAAAGTTCAATATCATTTATGGCAGCATGAGGGTGTTAAAGTTACAAGAGAAACAATAAATAGATGGACAAAAAAGTATTCAAATTTTTTAAAATCCGATAAATGAAAAAGTAAAACCTATAATTAAAGGAAACATTCATTATGATGAAAAATATGTTAAGGTAAAAGATGATTGGAATTTTGATTTAAATGCGAATGGTAATATTACAAAATTTGTTTTAGCTCATTCTTTCGTCGATAAAAGAACGAAAGAAAAATGCACAAAATTTCTAAAACAAATTAAAGATAGTTGTTATCAGCAAATACTAGAAAGATATTTATCAGAGAAGCATAAGAAAAATAATGATAGGCTGTTGTTTAAATTTATTTGTGATAAATTTGCAAATTATAAATCTGCATTCAAAAAACTTTTTTACAGGGTTGCAGAATTAAATTTTGGAGTTCCAATTGCCTGTAAAAAATATGGTTTTAAACATAACAATAATCCTGTTGAAAGATATAATGGGAAATTAGATGACAGATTAAAAACAATTCGTGGTGGATTTGGAAGTTTTGAAGGAGCAAAAAGTTTTATGGATTTGCAAAGAGTTCTTCACAACTTCGTAAACCCTCATCAAGAACTCAAAGGAAAAACGCCTGCAGAAATGGCTGAGATAACTCTTCCTTTGAAAAGAAATAAACTGTTAAACCTTATCAGATTCCTTGCAAAATCGAGGAGGTGACGATAAGGTTACAGTATCGATCACCAGAAATCTTTTTAAACAACGATTCATATCATATTGGAATGGAAAATAAGAAACTGGGCTTGGTCTTGCTCGTCATTGGGCTGTTAGTTGGTGGATTGGTGA
>CAYJSG010000002.1:0-43265 GCA_964372815.1 Candidatus Woesearchaeota archaeon | reverse complement strand
AATGCTAAAACAAGCTAGAGAAGAAAAGAAAAAAGGAATTAAAAGAAAAGGCGACTTCCATCTTTTTCATACGGTAGAATTCCATATTTTAGTCGGATTATTAAGTATTTCATGGGTTGGTTTCTTTTACATTTTTCTAGGAATGGTTTTTCATTGTTTGCTTGATATTTATTCAATTCTTTATGAAGGTATGATGCACAGACGAGAATTTTTCCTTGTAAATTGGGTTTGGGAGAAGATTAGAAAAAGAGATTAATATATAATCTAAGATATATAATCTTAAAAACAAATTTGATATCTTATTTTTATGTCAGATAAAGAATTTTTTTATGCAGATTTACATGGTCATTTGGGAATGTGGAAATATAGAGGCAATTTTGATAGAGTAATAGATGTTATACATTAAAAAGACTTGGTTCTGGAGGAATTTTGGGAGTTGATAGCGATCCTGTTTGTAATGATTTTAGATATGAGGATTTCATAAAAAAACCTTCTCGTAAATACATGAAAGAAGATATTGATGGAAGAGCAACTTTAGTTAGGAGTAGAGAAAATCCTGAAGAATATATTTTTATCGTTAATGGACATGAAGTTGAGTGTGATATAGGGCATTTTCTTGCATCTGGGACTAAGATAGATATCTCCTTTCCTAAGGGAAAAGATGTTATGTGGAAAAGAGTTAGGGATAAGGCACAAGAACAAGGAGCTTTGCTATTTATTGTACATCCTTTTAGTATATGGGGAGCAGGACATTTTTTTGAGAAAAATCAGGAATATTTAGAGAATTTTCAGGCTATAGAGATTATTAATGCTAATGCTTATTTTCCACTGCCTGGTTACAGGAAGGCTAATGAGAAAGCAATAGATTTTTTTGTTAGAATGCATAAAAATTTTCCTAAACTGGGAGGAGTTGTTTTTCAAGACCATCATAAAATTTATGAAATAGGAAGAAATTGCACAAAAATGCTTGGCAGACTTGATCCAAATAATTTTATGTCTTCTTTGTTAGAGGGTATTGCAAGTTGTACTCCTGATAGAATAAATGAGCATCGTTACAATGCTACATGGGGATTAATTGGAGGAAGTCATCATTTGTTTGATAATTTAATCTATGAAGGAATGAAGCTATTTAGAAGAAGCTAACAAAGCCTTTAGCAAATAGCAATAAACAAGCAATCCAAAGGAGAAAAGTAGGAAGGGCAAATAACAGAGAAATAAATAAAAGAATTGCGGAGAATAAATCTATTATGCTTAAAACATCTCCTCCTAGAACAAATAAGCCCTTTACTAAAAGGAGAAAAGCGCAGAACAGAAGGAAATAAGTAAATATCGGCATGCCGAACAATAGCATTAGAAATGCTATTCCTGAAACAAGGTCTATTAAACCGAGGATTTTTAGGAGTAACATCTAATTAATTATTCATCTCCTCTTCTCTTATACTGGCAAGACCACCTTTTGTTGCATACATAAGAGCCCATTTCTTGTCTGTTCCTTGTATAACTCCCTGGTTTAACAATATGCTAATAGAAGTATAGTCTGGAAGGTGAACTCTTCTTCCACTTTCTACTTTATCTTTTGCACTGTCCCATGCGGACATAAGTTCTTTATCTGATAATTTAATAGGGGCAAGATATGTGAAATCTACTTCTCCAGTTCCTGGATTAGAATATAGTCCAACAAATTTCATAGCTATTACATCATTCTGTGAGACTCCCATTTCTTCATGCAATTCTTTTCTGGCTTCGCTTTCTGGATTTACTTCTTCAATTTTCTCTCTATATTCCATATATCCGGCTGCACCATTAAGCAATCCAACTCCTGTCTCAACAGCTTTTCTTTCAGCTAAATATACCGAACCTTGAGATGTTATTGGGATAACAGTTACTCCTGGTGCTCTTTCAAAAAATGCATAACGATTGTTGAATCTTTCTATTCCTATTCTTTGTAAAGCTAGAGCATCATCCCGACTTCTTGTTAGATCTGCTTTATTTGCTCCAAAGTGAGTGTAGCCTAATCTTATTTCTAGTATTCCTCTAGAGATTTTTGCAGAATCGAATCTTAATTTCCTATCATCCCATTTTGATTTAATGCCATCTCCAATTTTCCCTTCTCTTATACTGGGAAGTAAAACTTCTTCCATATATTCTTTTATTGTTCTCATTCCCTTGGAATTATCAGGATCTGTCTTGTCTGCTGCACACATACCTTCTAAAAAGCGCATACCTAGCTTTTCTTCAACTATATGTCTACTAAGAGGAATAGGAATATTCTCTCGTGTATGTTCTACTTCATAATCCATTTTTTTTAAAACGTATAATGCATATTTAAACTTTATTGAGATTTTGTTATTTTTTATAGTAGTAATAGTGAAATTTAGAATTTCTTTGTTCTTGTGATAATATGCAAATCTTCTGTAAAATTAGGAGCATCCCATGAAAATCTCTCTCCTGCAAGCCAGGCTTTCCATTTTTTGTAATCTTCCTCAACCATTATTTTAACTAATTCATCAAATTTTGTTTTTGGTTCCCAACCTAAAACTTGCTTTGCTTTTGAATAATCTCCTTCTAAATGCATCACGTCTTCTAATCTTATAAATCTTTCATCCACTTTCACATATTGTTTCCAGTCTAATCCAAGAACAGCAAATGCTTTTTCAGTAAATTCTTTAACAGAATGCGCTTTTCCACTTGCTATAACATAATCATCTGGCTCGTTTTGCTGTAGCATTAACCACATACTAGCTACGTAATCTGGTGCATATCCCCAGTCTCTTTTTGCTTCTAAATTTCCAAGTTTCAATTCTTTCTGTAATCCTAATTTAATCCTGGCCACGGCGTTGCTAACTTTTCTCGTTACAAATTCTAATCCGCGTAACTCACTTTCATGATTGAATAATATTCCGTTACAAACAAAAATTCCATAAGCTTTTCTATAATTCTTTGCGGTATGATGAGCAAATAATTTTGCAGAGGCATAGGGAGAAGAAGGAGAAAATTTAGACTCTTCATTCAGTGGTTTGGTATTCCCGTCGCCATATAATTCGGAGGTAGACGCCTGATAAACCTTTGCATTAGCTTTTATTTGTCTAACCTTCTCTAATATCCTTAATAAAGCTAATCCGGTAATATCTGCTGTTGCTAGTGGTTGGTGAAAACTAGCCTCGACAAAGCTTTGAGCAGCTAGATTATATATCTCATCAGGATCTGATATTTTTATAGCCTCGATGATAGATGAAGAATCGCTTAAATCAGCTGGAATTAGATGGATTTTGTTGAGGCAGTTTAATGATTGTAATCGCCAGAAGTTTGGATTTGATGTTCTGCGAAAAGTTCCGTATACTTCATAGCCTTTTTCTAAAAGGAATTTTGATAAATATGCTCCGTCTTGTCCTGTAACGCCGGTTATCAGAGCTCTTTTCATTTTAAAAATCAGGGAAAATGGTATTTAAAGGTTATTAAGATACAATCCATTATTTTTTAATTACCTAAATCTTTTTAAATCGTTTTGTCAATTAAGAAGAATGACAAATCTTTACTTATTTGATGTTGATGGAACTCTTGTTGATGCTACAAATGCGCATTTAGACGCTTATGGAAAAGCCTACAAAACTGTTTTTGATATAGACATTCCTAAAGAAACTTTGTTAAAAAGATTTGGGAAGACTGAAATAGAGATTCATAGAGGAGCATGTGAAGAATTAAGAATAAATTATAATAAGTCACAATTAGAAAAAATTTCAGAATTAGGGGCAAGGAATATTAGAGAAATTATTAGTGAAGATAATGTTAGGGTAATGCCTGGTGTATTAGAATGCTTAAATGATTTGAGAAAAAGGGTTATTGTTGGTGTAATAACAGGAAATACAAAACCTGTTGGCGAGGCTTTACTAAAAGCAGGGGAATTGTATGATTATTTCTCAATTTATAGTTACGGTGATAATGCAAGTAAAAGAGTTGAAATTCTTAGAGATGCGATTAAACAAGCTAGCGATAAGAGGTATGAACTAAATAGAATCACAGTTATTGGAGACTCTCCTTTTGATATTGAAGCAGGTAAACTTATAAGTGCATTTACAGTTGGAGTTGCAACAGGTTATTACAACGAGGATAAATTGAAGTCTGCCGGTGCAGATATTGTCTTAAGTTCTTTATTGGAATATAAGAAAATCCCCTTCTTATAAACTGAATCTAAGTTTAAACCCTGCAATTGCATATTGCAAACCATGTTTCAGGAAATTCGTTTTGCTTTCTCCTTCTTCTCTAAATTTGTAAAAAACAGGTATTTCTTTTATTGTCGCTCCTTTCTTTTTTGCATGGTAAAATAATCTGAAGTAATAATCCCCATAACCATAGAATATTTTTTCTATGGTTAATTTATCCAAAAGAGATTTTTTTACTACAAAATAACCATTAGTATAATCAGTAAGTCTTACACCTAAAATAAATCCTATATAAAGAGTTCCTGCAAGTCGTGCTGCCTTAGAAGCAAATTTTCTAAAACCAGTTGAGCGCATGCCGCCGCCTTTTAAATGTCTGGAGCCATTAACAATGTCGTAATCTTTTGTTAATTTAACCATCTTAGGAATTTCTTCTGGAGCATGACTGAAATCAGAGTCCATGAAGACTACAACATCTCCTGTTGCTTCTTTTACACCTCTGCCTACTGCTGTGCCTAGGCCTTTCTCATTTTTCCTTACAATTAGTTTTACGTTTTTATTTTTTCCATATGCTTTTCTTACAGCTTGAGCTGTTCCATCAGGGGAATTGTCATCTACAATTATTATTTCTGGAGTTAGTTTTGACTTTTTTAATACTTTCAATAAAGAGTTGACTAACTTTACTATATTATCTTTTTCTTTGTATGTTGCTAAAATTACTGAAACTTTCATTTTTTGTAAAATTCTCTTATATTTTTAACTACTTCTGCTAATTCCCCATCTTTTATTAGAGCTGAAGATGGCAGGGAAAGACAGTGAGCAAATGCGTAGGCTGCATTGGGATAAGTTTCAGGAAATTTTATATTTCTGTAACAAGGCTGTAAATGCAATGCTGGAAAAAATCTTCTTGTTTGGATATTTTGTTTTATAAGGAAAGATTGGAGAGATTCTACATCTGGAACAATAAGGCTTGTAAACCAGTGAACAGGGCTGCATCTGGGATCAATATAGGTTAATTTTATTTCAGGGATATCTGAAAGAGTTCTTTCATAATAATCTCTAACCTCTTGTTTTCTTTTTTTTATTTTTTCAAATTTTGATAATTGGGCTATGCCGATAGCAGCCTGCATTTCTGTAATGCTGAAATTATAGCCTATCTCTTCATGAAAAAAAGTTCCTCTTTTTGGCCTGCCGTGATTCTTGAACATGTAGAACTTTTTTGCTAATTCTGAATTATTTGTAACTATAACTCCTCCTTCACCCATTGTAATAGTTTTATTTCCGTACAATGAAAAACAGCCAACGTCCCCAAAAGTTCCGACATGTTTGCCTTTAAATTTTACTCCGGCTCCTTGAGCTGCATCTTCGATAATAAGTAGATTATGTTTTTTTGCTATTTCCATAATTGAATCCATGTCACAGCTTTGTCCATATAAATGAACAGGCATTATTGCTTTTGTTCTTTTTGTAATATGTTTTTCAATTTCTTCTGGAGAGATCTGAAAAGTTTGTTTGTCAACATCTACAAATACTGGTGTTGCTCCTGATAAAATTATAGAATTTGAGCTTGCCACAAATGTTAAGTCTGGGACAATTACTTCATCTCCTTGTCCAATTTCTAAAATTTTCAGAGCAGCGAATAGAGCTGTTGAGCCACTAGAATAGGCTAATGCATGTTTGGCTCCTGTAAATTCTTTGAAATTATTCTCGAATTCTTCTGTTTTTTTAGATTCTGTAATAAAAGTTGATTTAATTACTTCTGTTACTTCTTTCAACTCTTCTTCACCAATCCAAGGCTCAATTTGTATTATCATTTTTTCTTAAAAAGAATATAATTGTCATGTAATTAAAAATGTAATCGTGCTTAATAAGTTTAAAACCTGTTTGAGAGGCTAGTCTTTTAACTTTATATTTGAAAGAATTAAAATATGTATAGGCTGGAGAAAGTTTCTTTATTTTTAATTTTTCTGCTATAATAATAGGCGGAGCAAAAAACATATTTGGGGTAAATATAAAAAAGAAACCATTTTGTTTTAATGATTTATTAACATTTTTTAAAACTGCTTTAGGATTTGGAAAAAATTCCCAGCTATCCATTGAGATTATAAAGTCAAATTTTTCTTTAAATGGAATGTTTTTTTCTACATCTGCTATCTTAAAGACACAAGTTGTTTTTGCTAATTTATTATTATTTTTAGCAACTTTCACCATTTTTTCGCTATAATCAAGGCCTTTGCATATACAACCACGTCTTGCTAGCGAGATACAATAACCTCCTGTTCCGGAGCCTATTTCTAAAACTTTTGATTTTGGAGGAATTATTTTTCTTAAATAATTGGAAAGAAGAAAAAAATATTTTTTTGTTCTTTTTTCATCGAAATAAGAGCTCATTTCATCATATACTTGTTTTAAATTAGGGTCGCCCATTTTTGTAGTAGTTTATGGGCATTTAAAAAGTTTTATGAGGTTATCTCCATAATTATTAAAAAGCTTTTTTATTAAGTTAATTTATGAAAATTAGTGAGACAGACTTAAAAGGCGTTTATTTGATTGAATTAGAGCCTTTTGAAGATCATAGAGGAGAGTATTTATCTCTATATGATGAAAAAGTTTTTGGAGATAAATTTAAAGGCCTGAAATTTGTGCAGGATAGTGTTATCTTCAGCAAGAAGAATGTATTAAGGGGAATTCATGGAGACGATAAAAACTGGAAATTAATTTCCTGCTTAAAAGGAGAGATTTATCAGGTTATTGTGAATTGTGATAAAAATTCTTCTGATTTTGGAAAATGGATAAAAATTATTTTAAGTGAAAAAGAAAGAAAACAAATTTTAGCTCCTCCAGATTATGGCAATGCTTTTTTGATCTTAAGCGAAGAAGCTATTTATAATTATAAACAATCAACTGTTTATAATATTGAGAATAAACAGTTTAGTTATCGTTGGGATGATCCTTTTTTTGGAATTGAATGGCCTGTTAAAGAGCCTATTTTATCTAAGAGAGATTCTGAAGAAAGATTTATAAACCCCTGATTCTTTTATTTGTGATGAAAAGAGGAGTGTGGTTAATAGTTGGTGTTGTAATAAGTTTAGCTTTTGTTTTGGCTATTATAGAACAAAATTCTTCTAATTTGTTATTTTCTCCTGGAACTTGTAGAGATTGCCCTAATTTAGCTACAAGAGGCGATGCTAATAATGATTGTAGAATTAATCAGGCTGATATACAATATGTTACAAGATTCTTATTTAGAAATGGTCGCGGATTTTGTAATGAACAAAGATATTATGAGTCTGCTGATGTAAATGGGGATAATAGAATTGATGTAACTGATACAAGGTATCTTGCTAATTGGCTTTATAGTGGAGGGCCTGCGCCAAAGCCTTTGAGTCAGCCAGTAAGTGAATGTGTTGATACTGATGGGGGCATATTCCCTGATGTTCTTGGGAATATAACTAACAGTACAGGAATATATCCAGATTATTGTTGGGGTGATAGTGTAAGAGAGGGATATTGTGAAAATAATGTTGCAGTCCATGTTACGAGACCTTGCTCAAATGGATGTGCGAATGGAGTATGTAAACCTGATAGTGGTCTACCTACTATTTGTACTGATAGCGATAATGGGCTTAACTTTAATATTAATGGGAGGGTTGATGTAACTAATAGAACAGGAATATTTACGTATGTAGATAGTTGCTATAATAGCACTACTTTGAGAGAACATAGTTGCAATGTTGATAATACTATTCGTTATTCTACATCGTTTTATTGTCCAAATGGGTGTACGAATGGGGCTTGTGTAAATGATGTTGGCACAACAAATCTAACTTGCGCTGATTTTGGTTATCAGAAAGGGCAGGTTAGAGAGAGGTGTGTGGGGACCTCTAATAGCGCAGGATATAATTTAATTGGATGTTATAATGAAAGTAGAAGTTGTATAGATTATGATAATGGGCTGAATTATAATTTAAGAGCTAATGTGACTTACAGCGTTGTTGCTACTAGTGGGCCAAATTGCATTGGAGCTGGTGGTGGTAGTGGTAGCGGAAATATTAAAATAGACCAATGTTCAGGGAATGTCTTAGCTGAACAGATTTGTAATAGTGATAAAACTCCTGGAAGTGTTAATTATACTTGTCTAAATGGGTGTACGAATGGAAGGTGCGTGGAGAGTGTGGCTGGAGGCAAGATATTGAACGTATCGCTTATAATTAATAAGAGTGCTGGAATTGTGGACGATATAGTGGAATTAGTAGATTATTATGATAAAGCTGCATCATACAGGGCGATTTTGACATCTGAAGGAAGTGGAATTATAACTATCGCTGGAAGAGTTTATACTTTGAGATATTATGGCTCTGCAATTAGTGATTGGGAAGATAGATATATTGAAATAGAAGATTCGCCTGATTTTCCTGTAGAGGCGCAGACAAGAGGAAGACAAAGAGCATTCAGGAATTCTATTGTTGTAATAGGAAATCCTGTTTATAATGGAAGGATAGCCAGAGTTAGGGCTATATTTAATAGTAGCGGGTTAAGTGATGATAAAGTAGAATTTAGTGATCTTGAAAATGGGAATATATATCGCGCTGACTTAACCTCTGAAGGTGTTGGTACAATTGCTGTCGGTGGTATTGCGTACTCTGTTAGATATTACGGCTTATTTAATGATGAGAGTAATTATGTTAAAATAAAAGATCCTAGAAATCAGGTTGAACAAAAAATATTTTACAGAGCTTATGGATTATTTCCAAATAATACTTAGTTTAGATTTGTTTTTAATTATATTTAAATAGGTTTATTTTGTTTTTGATGTGATGAAAAGATTAAAAGATAAGAACATTATAATTATAACTTCTATTTTATTAATTTTAATTGCCTTAATAACTGTGCCATTTGACATGCTTGACGCTACTGATGTCAAGGATTATTCTGACACGGCTAAATTCTTTGCTGGAGAATATAAAGCAAAACATAGAGCAGCTCATTCTATTTTATACGGATTATTATTAAGCCCGTTTATTAAGATAACTGATAGTTTTATTCTAATTAAACTTGCTTCTGCTTTCTGGTTGGTATTAGTTATAATAAGTATTTATTATATAAGCGGGAAAGATAGAAAGAGTTTATTGTTGAGCGTTTTTAGTCCATTGGCGTGGTATATGGCTCCTTGGTTGAGCCCTGTTCTAATTGTGAGCTTGTTATTTTTATGGGCTTATTATTTCTTATGTAGATTTGATAAGGAAGAGAAAATTAAATATGCTGTTTATTCAGGCATATTAATCGGAATGGCTGCTGCTTTCTGGGATAGTGCGTTGTATTTTTCCGTTATCTTTCTAATCGCCTTTTTTTATAATAAAAAATTCTTTTATAGCTGGATTTTCATTATTTCTGTTATTGTGGGAATATTACCCAGATTGATAGCTGATCAGGTATTCTATAATTTTGCTTTTTATGGAATTTTGAAGAACTTTCTTGCCCTTTTGGCTTTCGCCTTATATGGGGGAATTTACGAAAATGTTTATGAAGTTGTAAGCTGGTTAGGATATTTAATCATTATTACATTCATTCCATCTTATTTCTATATTTTATACAGAAGGCAGACTTTTGTGAGATATAAGAAAAGTATGATCTTTCTTAGTTTGTGTTTATTATTTATATTATTAAATCCACACATAAGAATGTTAATGGTTTTAATGCCTATAATGACCTTACTTATAGCAGAAGAATTGAGCGAAAAACAGTATAAAAGACAATTAGTTATCTTTTTTGTTATTAGTATGTTTGTTGTTCTGCCTTATATTGCCCAAGGTTATTACGAGACAAATGTAAGAAATTTGGAAAAAGCTATTGTAAAGTTTCCTAATTTTGAGTTTAATAGTGGATTTAAAGGAGAATTGATTCAAGAGGATTTGGAAAAAATAGGAAAAGAATATCTTAATCAGAGTTTTGTTGTTAGTGGAAAAAGAGATGATTATAAAGAGCTTGCTCATTTTTATTGGGGAAATGATATACCGGAATTTGTAAGTATAGAAGATTATAAACTTTATTTAAATAATGAGACAATAATAGCAAAAAGAAGAATAAAATCTGATGCTGATCCTAGATTTAGAACAGAGCTATGGATTGAAGTTGGACTGGGAAAAAATTCAAACGATGATACTAATTATGATGATATTAAATATGGGATAAGCTATGATGATAATTTTAGCATTGCCGGATTTAACCTTGTTAAAAAATATAAAATATTAAGGGTTTTCGAAAAATCAACCTAGTGCATAAATAAAAGGAGACAGTGAACTGCTTTGACCCAGGATTATTAATGCCCCAACTAAAACAAGCATTATTATTATTGGTAAAAGCCACCATTTTTTTCTTACTTTAAGAAAGTCCCATACCTCTACTAATAATGATTTGTTATTCATAATTTTCTAAATACCCTCCATCTTTTAAATATTTTGCTATTGTTTCTGCAGCAAGTTTATGGCCACTTTTATTCCAATGACCGTCATTTAGATATAAATCTCTAGATGAATCTTCTTTAAATCTTAAACTGAAATCTAGGCAGTCTAGTCCAATTTCTTTACAAATATTTGACATTTTTTTGTTTATTAAATTTAAGTCAAATTTTTTTGGATTGAACTCTGGAAAGTTATCATACCAGTCTATAAGTTCTTCCTCTTTTTCCTTTACTGTTTGAGGCTCTCTAGGAATCAGAGTCATAATAAGTTTTGTATTATACTTAGAAGTTAAATTCTTAATTTTTATTAAATGCTGTTTTGTTATGTCATAACATTCCTGAATTTTTGGAGAATCAATGTAATAATCTAAATTTTTTGGATATTTAAATGGTACAACAAGCTTTCTATAAATAAATGTAATAAATTGGCTTTTTCTTATTGACATTCTTATTTTTTCTAATAATTTTTCAGGAGATTTTATAGAAGGAAGAGAATCGCAGTTGTCTGTTAAGTCATTGCCTGTATAAAAATTTAATATAATAATTTCTGGATTATAAATAGGAATAAATTTTTCTAATTGGATTATGTGCTGTCTTTGCGAATAACCTGGAACACCCAGATTATAAACTTTATAATCTGCAAGTATATTTTTTAGATATAATGAAGAAGTTTCTTCAACTTCAACTCCGCTTCCTGCTATGAATGAATCTCCGAGCATAAAGATTATCTTTTTATCTGACTTCTCAAAGTCAAAATTATTCCTAAAACCTTGAGCGTTTGTCTTGAATTCTGTATTAAAATCTGGTTCTTTAAAATTTCCACTATAATAGGGTTTTAGTTTAAAGCCTAGTTCAGGATCATTTATATATGGTGTTTCTCCTTTTGAATTTTGTATTCTGCCTGGGCCCAAAATTGCCCTAAATATTATTTCCAAAAAGATAAATAATATTATTGTTACTGCAAGCAATAATATTATATTAATTATTATATTCTTTTTAGTCTTTAGCATATTTTTCACTATCCCAAATGTGTTGTTGGTTGTCGTCTCGTTTAATTAAAAATTTATCAATAATAAGATAATCTATTCCTGTTCCCATCATACATTTATACGCGTCATAGGGGGTACAGACTATTGGTTCGCCTCTAATATTAAAAGATGTATTAATTATTATTGGAATTCCTGATAATTTTCCAAACTCCTTGATTAAATTGTAATATAACAAATTTTGTGAGCTTCTAACTGTCTGCAATCTTCCGGAACCGTCTATATGAGTGACAGCTGGTATTTTTTTATGCCACTTCTTTTTTGTTGGATAAACCATTAACATGAAATCTGTCGGAAGCGGAATTGGTTTGTCACACTCATAATATTTTAATGCATCATCTATACATACTGCTGGTGCAAAAGGACGGAATTTTTCTCTATGCTTTACTTTTACATTTAATATTTCCTGCATATTTTTATTGGCTGGATTGGATAAAATGCTTCTTGCTCCTAACGCTCTTGGTCCCCATTCCATTCTTCCCTGGAACCAACCAACTACATTATTTTTATAAATTAATTCTGCTGTTCTTTTTATCAATTCTTTGTCAGATTTAAATTGGCTGTATTTTATATTGTTTTGAATTAAGAAGGACTTTATTTCTTCTGTGGTGAATTCAGGACCGAGATATGCGGTATTCATTATATAGTTTCTTTTATTTCCTAACAAAGTGTTATATATGTATAAAGCTGCACCAATACTTGTGCCGCCATCTCCTGGATCAGGTTGAACCCAGATTTTCTTGAAGGGGGTGTTTTTCAATATTTTTCCATTGCACACGCTATTTAAGCCTACGCCTCCTGCTAAAACTAGATTGTCTAACTTTGTTAGTTTATATATATGATTCAGCATTTTAAGCATTATTTCTTCTGTTACTAACTGTAATGCGGCAGCTATATCTTTGTGCCTTTGAGTTATCTCTGATTCTGGCTTCCTTATAGGGCCTTGAAGAAGAGCACATAACTTTTTTGAAGGCATTTTATTTGTAAAATGATAAATAAAATAGCTCATATCAAATCTATAACTGCCATCTTCTTTTATGTTAATTATGCTCTTTAATCTTTCATAATAGGAATTTGTTTTTTTATTCATGTCGCCATATGGAGCCAAGCCCATAACTTTGTATTCGTGCCCATTCGCTTTAAATCCAAGATAAGTTGTAATTGCAGAATATAAAAGGCCTATGGATGAAGGGAATTTTATTTCTTTCATTAAGGTTATGTTATTGTGCTGTCCTATTCCATATGCGGTTGTTGTCCATTCACCAACGCCGTCAACACTTAGAATAGCTGCTTCTTTAAATGGACTTGGAAGAAAAGAACCTGCCGCGTGAGCCATATGATGTTCAATAAATAAAATGTCCTTCCTGTAATTTAATTTTTTTCTAAATAACTTTACAACTTTTAGCTTTTCATTAAACCATGATGGAAGGGAGGAAAGAAATATTTTATAACTGAAAGGGAATTTTTCTAAATGTTGATGCAAAAGTCTTTCTAATTTGAGAAATGGTTTCTCATAAAATCCTATATAGTCTATATCCTCAATTGTGACATTCTGGCTTTTTAGGCAATATTTTATTGCGTTAATTGGAAATGAGGTGTCGTGTTTTTTTCTTGTAAGCCTTTCTTCTTGAATTGCTATGACTACTTTTCCATCTTTTATAAGAGCCGCTGAAGAATCGTGATAAAAACATGAGATTCCTAAAATGTACATTTTAAAATTGCCGGTAATAGGCCTCCACTGGTTTTTTTGTTAAGTTTAGGTCTTCCCAATATGTTTCTGAATCTTTTTTAATTTTTAAATCAAGAAAATTTTTATTTGAAAATTTCGCTATTAAAAAAGTAAATCCAACTCCAAATATGTAAACTAATGTTAATAAAACAGAGTTAATTATAACTGCTATGTCTTCTCCAAATGCTTTCTGCCCTTCTTTTATGCTTTTAAAAAGTTCTTGGAATCTCATTTTATTATATATTTGATTAGTCTTGATATTAATATTATAATTATTGTTATTGCCATAACATGAAGATAATTCCAGGTTTCTGGTATCTTATTTAAGAATGTTAAAATAAGGTATAAAATTGTTGTGAAAATAAAATACATAATAATGTAGCCCAGATATTCATACTCTTTATTGGTTTTATTCTCTTTAAACTTCATTTTTATATTAAAAAATAGCGATTTATAAAATTACCTTTTGTCAAGTAGCATTTTGTCAATTGCTGATTTTACCTCCTCAATTTTTATTTTATCCATATTATTATAGAGGACCATAGAATTTTTGTTTAATGGCCTTATATAGTTAAATTTATTCAGTTTTTTTGATCTATATTTATAGCCGGAAATTAAAGTTATAAGACTTGATTTTCCTGCCCATGCAAGATGCATTGGGCCACCATCTTGAGTTATTACTAAAGAGCTTCTTTTAAATATTAAATATATTACTCTAAGTGGAAGTAATTGTGCAGGATTAATAATATGAGGATTTCTTTTTATTAAGAAATCAATTTTCTTTTTATTTATCCCTAAAATCAGAATTCCATAATTTTTATATGAATCTTTAAGATATCTTATTATTTCATCCCAATTTTGAATAGGCCATTGTTTGTCTGGCAGGCTTGCATCTGGAACAATAGAAATAAACTTTTTAAGCTTATACTTTTTTGTAATATTGTCTGCTATTTTTATATCTTCTTCATCTACTGCAATTTCTGGCCAATAATTTTTTGAATTTGTATTTAACGATTTATTCATTAAGTCTATTCTCTGAAAAGTAACGTGCTGATTTATTCTATTTTTTTTATATCCATAATCCAGAAAAAATTTTGAGAAAAATCTATTGTAGAAACCTATCTTATATTTTATTTTTGGCAAAGTTAACAGGAAAAAGATATTTATTATACTCCCTCTTAAATCTATACCGAGATCAAAGTTTTCATTCTTAATTTTTTTTGATATTTTATAATAATTAATGTAATCCTGAAATGAATTTGGAGGATAGTCCAGGGTTATTATCTTTTTTATATTCTTATTTTTTTCTATAATCGGCTTATTAGAGTTTGACGCTACTACTGTTATGTCTGCTTGTGGAAAATTTTTTTTAAGTTCTCTGAATATATTTGTTGAAAGAATCATATCTCCAATTTTGTCATTTTTTATTACTAGTATTTTCTTAATTTTCTTTTTATTCAGCATTTGGTGATTTAGGATAAAGCTTGTGAATTCTTATATAAATTTAAGTTTAGAAGGGTTTTTAATTATATTTATTATTGATTATTTATGACGGTCTTGGCTATTAAAAGTAAGGAAGGAAAGGGATTGAATTGTATTGAAATATTTGGATTAGCGAAGTCTGGAAAGACAACATTTTTAAAGAAATTGAAGGAAAAAGGAAAAGAAGTTTATGAAGTTGAATATGGAAATAATATAACTAAGATATATAATATTATTAAATATTTTATCAAGAAGCCTATTAAAACTTTATATCTTTTTTTTAAGTTAAATAGTAATTGGTTAAAATTAGAGCATTTAACTGTTAAAAATTATCTTGGTATTTTAAAAATGAGGAATTCATATTTAGCCGGGGTGCTGGCTAAATATGAAATTGTGAGCAAAAAAGATGATATTTATGTAGATGAGTTTATATTACAATCTTTATTTATGATTTTCCATAAAAGAGTTGATGATAAAGAGATTAGAGAAGTTCTTTATTGTCTGCCCAAGTCAAAAAATATTTTATTATTTGAAGAGAAGAGAAAAGTGAGATTTGAAAGACTAAAAAAAATAAAGAAGCCTGCAACTAACCTTGATTTATATTTTAAATTTAAATGGCAGAAAAATTGCGAATATAACTATAAAATTATTAAGAAGATTTTGCTGGAGGAGTATGAGGAAGAAAAGTAATTTTTATCTATAATTTTGCTACTTTTTGTTTATGATATGATAAAGAAGAATTTAAATATATTCTCTACTAGCAATTAATATGAAAAAAGAGACTATTTTATTAATGTTCTTTATTTTTTTTCTTATGACGAATTTTTCTTCAGCGGGATTGAAAGATGGATTGATAACTTATTATAATTTCGAAGAAGGAAGTGGAACAGTTACAGCAGATAAAGTTGGAAATGTTAATTTAGCCCTTATTAATATGGACGATAGTAATTGGGTAGAAGGAAAAATAAACAAGGCTCTATTATATAAGGGATGGCAATATGCTAAAAATGAAGTTTCTAATTTAAAGCTCTCAAATAAATTTAGTGTTCAAGCGTGGTTTAATGCCACTCAATTTGGTAGTTATCAGACTCTTATAAGTTATCTAGATGATAGAGAAGTTGGATTTATAATAACAAAAAGTGGAGATTCTTATGAATTGTTATTTTTAGTTATAAATCAAGCAGGATTGATTTCTAATGAAGCAAATAGTGTTAAAACTTCGGCAATAGATCCTGAAAAATGGTACCATATAATAGGTGTTTATGATGGAGAAAAGATACAGGTTTACCTAGATGGTAAGTTAGAAAATACACTTCCTTTTACAGGGACTATTAGTTCTACAAATCCAAAATTAAGAATAGGGTTACACAGCAATCTGGATCAGCCAGAAAGATATTGGGGCGGTGTAATTGATGAGGTTGCGATATGGAACAGATCACTAGATCAAGTTGATGTTGAAAATTTATATAATTTGGGGCGGGGATTGAATTTAAGTAGTCTATTAAATAATGATTTTACTCCAGAGTTCTCTAATGCTTGTGGGTCTGTGATAAAAGAGAATACTGTCTTAGATTCTAATCTTAATTGTCCTGATACTGCGATTGTTATTGGAGCAGATAATATAATTCTTGATTGCGCCGGACATACTATTGCTGGTAATTTTATAAATTGGGGTATTAATTCTACAAATAAAAAAAATATTACAATAAAAAATTGTATAGTTAAAAAGTATTTTGTTGGGATAACATTAGATTCAACAAATGAGAGTTACATTATTAACAATACTGTAAAGTTTAATCAAAACGGATTTTTTATAGGTCCTTTTTCAAATTTTAATATTATAAGTGATAATTTAGCAAGTGACAATATAGAAAGAGATTTTAATTTAGGTTCTTCTAATTTTAATAATTTTACTAATAATTTTGCACGAATTAGTGCTGGCTCTACTGGATATCTCTTACAAGATTCTTCATTTAATAATTTTTTTTATAATAATGTTTCTGGTAATGCAATTGGTTTTTATTTATTCCGTTTAAATTCAAGTAACTTTTTGTATAATAAAGTGGATGACTCTGCTTTTGGTTTTCTACTTGGTTTATCTAATTCGAATGATTTCAATTTGAATATTGTGAAGGACAATTCAGAAGGATTTATACTTACTCGCGACTCCATGAATAACTCACTATCTAATAATCTTATTGAAAATAATAAAAATAGAGGTTTTACTTCTCAAGATGGAGCAACTTCAAATAAATTGTTTAATAATACCATCATTAAAAATTTAGATGGTATTTTTATTACAAATCAAATATATATCGGATCTAATGTTATAGAATCTAATATAATAAAAGATAATATAGAAAGTGGTATTAAAATAAGTTCTTCATTAAACAGATTTACAAATAATATAATTGTTGGTAACAAAAACGGATTAATTTTGTTAGATACAAATACTCAGAACCTTTTTTATAATAATATATTTAATAATACTATAAATGTTGAAGATGGTGGTGATAATAATGAGAATTATTGGAATATAACAAAGACTCCTGGAAAAAATATTGTTGGAGGTCCTTTTATAGGAGGGAATTTCTGGTCAGATTATAAGGGAATTGATACTAGCCGTGATGGTTTGGGCGATACTGAATTACCTTATAATGCAAATAATGAAATAGCAATAGGAGGTGACTTTTTGCCTTTGACGCTTGTCGATGTTGTCGCTCCCAAAATAACAATTAACTTTCCTACTTCCAATAAGCCATATTATAATGTTAGTACAATACAATTTAATGTTAGCTTAGATGAGCTCGGGATGTGCAACTATACCTTAAATAAAGGAAAAAAGAATTACACTATGCAAAGTACAGATGGAATAAATTTCTATACTATTGTTAATCTTCGTGATGGTGGATATAATATTATTTATTATTGCTCTGATTTATTTGGTAATAATAATGCCACTTCATCAAGAAAATTCTCTATTGACACTAAATTTCCAATTATAAAATATGGTGTAAACACTGTTGTAGATGGCGTGATAGTGCCACAAAATTGGATTTTCGTGAACGTTAGTGTTATCGAAAAAAATTTCCAGAATATTACATATTATTTATTTGATAATAATAATTTTTTAATAAATAGAACTTCCTATAGTAAACCTAAATTCTTCATAAATTTCACAAAACTTAATCTTGGTAATTATTTATATAATGTAACTATTACTGACCGAGCGAATAATATAAACTCTACTGAAACACGTTCTATTCAACTTATATGAAACTGATAAGATTAAAAACATTGTTCTATAAAATATAAATATTTATAAAGCTACTAGTGATACTAGTAGTTATGAAAAAAGTTGTCTGGGAGAATAAATCGAATGGGCAATTATGCGTAACAATTCCAAAAGGGTCTGGTTTAAAGGCAGGTGACATTGTTAATATAGAAAAAGATAAGATAAGAAAAATAGTTTATAGTACTGTGGCTGCTGATTTATTTCATTATGGGCAGTTACAGTTTTTAGAAAAGGCAAATGAACTCGGAGATTACCATATTTGTGGAGGTTTGACAGATAATGCAATGCAGGAATATGATAAGAAGGCAGTTGCAAATTTTTTTGAAAGAAAAGCTATTATTTCTGCATTAAGATGTGTTGATATGGTTATTCCGCAGAATAGTTTGAATCCTGAAGATAATTTAAATATAATAAAAGAGCAATTTAAAAATTCTGAAGTAATTATTGCCCGAGGAGATAATAAAAAAGAAATACCTGGAGAGGGGTTAATTAAAAAAATTAAATTGAAAATTGTCAGAATTCCTTATTATCAGAAACTTTCTGATAAAAATATAGAGAAGGAAATAAAAAAAAGATAAATGGAGAAAAATATAGAATATATTTTGGAAGGAGAGATGAATACTGTAATAACAACACCTGAAAGAGTTGATATTATAACTCCAAAAGGAAGAATATTGTATCGGCAATTTCAAATAGGGAGAGAACCTTATACAGAAATTGTGCCTGAAAATTTAAGATATTTATATGAAAGAAACGTTAAATATTTTGTTTTAGAAGATTTTAATGAATGTTTTAGAGAAGCATCTTTAAGAAGAGCCTCTTCATTGAAAGTTGAACATAATGTCGATAAATCTAGATTACATGAGATTATACAAGAGTGTAAAACTAAATTTGTCAGAGATGTGGTTAGTAAAGATGCCTAGTGTTTATGTTGAGATGACTGCTGATTTTTTGCATCCGGGGCATATAAATATATTGAAAGAGGCAGAAAAGTATGGAGAAGTTACTGTTGGTTTATTGACTGATGGGGCTGTTGTAAGTTATAGAAGAATGCCTTTATTGTCTTATGAGCATAGAAAAAAAATTTTAGAGAATTTAAAAGGAATTTATAAAATAATTCCCCAAAATAGTTATAGCTGCTTGGAGAATATTGAAACATTGAAACCTGATTATGTTGTACATGGAGACGATTGGAAGAGTGGATTTTTATCTAAAGTTAGGGAAAGAGTAATTGAAGAATTGAAAAAATGGAATGGTAAACTTATTGAACCAAGGTTTACTGAAGGAATCTCTGCTACAGAATTGATAAATAAAATCAGAGGAAGGGGGACAACTCCTGACTTGAGAAGAAGAAAACTAAAGGAATTATTAAAGATAAAACCTTTAATAAGAATATTAGAGGTTCATAATGGCTTAACTGGGCTGCTAGTTGAAAAAACAAAAATTGAAGAAAACGGAGAGATAAGAGAGTTTGATGGAATGTGGGAGAGTAGCTTAACTGACTCAGTTTCAAAGGGAAAGCCGGATATAGGGGCTGTTGATGTTACATCTAGAATACAAACAATAGACCAGATTTTAGAAGTAACAACAAAACCATTAATAGTTGATGCTGATAATGGGGGGTTAATAGAACAATTTGTCTTTACTGTCAAAAAATTAGAAAGACATGGCGTTTCTGCTGTAATAATAGAGGATAAAATAGGTATGAAAAGAAATTCCTTGTTGGAAAATGCGAAACAAGAGCAGGATAGTGTTAGTAATTTCTGTGAGAAAATAAAAGCCGGAAAATATTCTCAAGTTACAGATGATTTTATGATTATAGCGAGAATAGAGAGTTTAATATTAAAAAAGGGATTGGAAGACGCTTTAGGAAGAGCACTCGCCTATATTAATGCTGGTGCAGATGGAATCATGATACATAGTAAAGAGAAAGACGGTAAAGAGATTATTGAGTTTTGTAATGAATATTCTAAATTTGAAAATAAAGTGCCATTAGTAGTAGTGCCTTCTACTTATGGGCATATAAATGAGAAAGAATTTGAAAATCATGGGGTGAATATTGTTATATATGCAAATCATTTACTAAGAAGTGCTTATCCTGCAATGTTAAACACTACTATAACAATACTTAAAAATGCACGTTGTGCCGATGTTGATGAGTATTGTATGCCGATAAATGAAATTTTAAGGCTTGTTCCGGGAGAATTACAATGATAAAATGTGAAGAATTTTACAATGCTTTAATTGAAAAGGAAATTGATTTTTTTACAGGCGTGCCTGATTCACTATTAAGCGATTTTACTGCTTACATTGAGGATAATGCTCCTAAAAATCGTCATGTAATTGCCGCAAATGAAGGAAATGCTGTTGCTCTTGCAACGGGATATTATTTAGCTAGGGATAAATTAGGATTAGTTTATATGCAAAACTCTGGAGAAGGAAATGCAATTAATCCATTAACTTCTTTGACAGATAGTGAGGTTTATGGAATTCCAATGATTCTTTTAATTGGTTGGAGAGGTGAGCCTGGAATTAAAGATGAGCCGCAACATATAAAACAGGGAAAAGTAACGCTAAGTCTGCTTGAAACTTTAAATGTTCCTTATTCTATACTTCCTGATTCTATTAGGGAAGCCAGATTACTTTTGGAAGAATCTGTTAAAAGATCTAGATTTAATAAGATACCCTGCGCTTTTGTTGTTAGAAATGGAACTTTTGAGCGTTATGAATTAAAGAATAGAGTAGAAACAAATTATGGATTAAGCAGAGAAGAGGCTATTAAATTGGCTGTTGATTCTTTAAATGAAGAAGATGTTGTTGTTTCTACTACTGGAAAAATCTCAAGAGAATTATTTGAATATAGGGAAAAAAAAGGACAAGGGCATGGAATGGATTTTTTAACAGTTGGGAGCATGGGGCATGCTTCGCAAATAGCTTTGGGAATTGTGCTGGTGAAACAAGGTAGGCAGGTTTATTGTTTTGATGGTGATGGTGCGGCGATAATGCATATGGGTGGATTGGCAATAATAGGAGCTAGAAAATGCAATAATTTTAAGCATATTGTTTTTAATAATGGTTCACATGATTCTGTAGGTGGACAACCAACAGTTGGATTTGATATAGATTTTGTTGGAATAACAAAATCCTGCGGATATAAAAATGCGTGGAGAACTGAAACTAGGAATGACACTGCTGAAAAATTGGAGATTCTAAGGAAGAGTGAAGGACCTTCTTTATTAGAAATTTTAATTAATAAAGGAGCAAGAAAGGATCTGGGAAGACCAACAACAACCCCGAAGGAGAATAAAGAAGCGTTTATGGAGAATTTAAAAAAATGAAGGCTGTTATTCTTGCTGCTGGTAAAAGTTCTAGATTATATCCTTTAACTTTAGATAAACCTAAATGTTTGCTTGAATTGGAAGAAGGGAAAGCTATAATTGATTTCCAAATTGAAATGTTAGAAAAATGTGGAGTCAATAATGTTGTTGTTATTGTTGGATATTTGCAGGAGCTGATTAGAAAACATTTGGGAGATAAGGCTGATTATCTGGAATTTTTTGATTATGAAAAATATAATAACCTGTATACATTATATAGTATTAGAGAAAGATTAGATGATGATGTTATTATTTTATATTCTGATGTTTTATTCAGCAAGAGTTTATTGGAGAAATGCGTAAAAAGTAAAGAGGATTTTTGTTTATTAGTTCATAATAGAGAGATTTTGCGAGATAGCGCTAGAGTTAAAATTATAAATAATAGTATTGTTGATATAGGAAACCATATTAAAGTAGAAGAAGGAGATGGGAATTTTATCGGTGTTGCAAAATACTCTAAAGAAGGAATAAGAAAACTTATTGAAAAGAGCGGAAAATTTATTGGAAAAAAAGAATATGATAATTCTTATTATATTGTTCCTTTAATTGAATTATCCAAAGAAAATAAAATAGGTTTTGAATTTGCTAATGAAGAGCCTTGGATTGAGATTGATTTTTTAAGAGATTATGAAAAGGCGAAGAGTGAGGTTTATCCTAAATTGAAATTTGAGATATTGTCTATTTAACGTCAGATTTATATATTAAAGACGTTTTATCTTTCTGAAAGGAGGTAAAAAACATGAAGATAAAATGTCCTAACTGTAAAAGTTCTAATCTTCTAAAACAAGGTTTTAGAAATAATAACAATGATAAAAAACAGAAGTATCAATGTGCCGATTGCAAGAAATGGTTTGTTGAAGATGACGGATTTAAAAGAATGAAATTCAGAAAAGAAATTATTGTTAAAGCTGTTCATCAGCATATTGATGGCTTTTCTCTTTACAAAGTTCGATATCATTTATGGCAGCATGAAGGGATAAAAGTAACTAGGGAAACAATAAACAGATGGACAAAAAAGTATTCAAATTTTTTAAAATCCGATACATTTGCAAGTTCAGCCAAAGTTAAAAGGAAGATTGCATCTTGATGAAAAATATGTCAAAGTTAATGGAAAAAATTGTTATGACCTGAATTGTATTGATAGCAGAACAAAATATGTCTTAGCTCATTTATTCGTTGATAAAAGAACAAAAGAGAAGTGCATTGAATTTTTATCTCAGATAAAAAAACTTGCTATAATCAGATACTTGCAAAATATTACATAAGAAAATATAGCAAAAAGAAAAAATTGATAACCTTTGTTTGTGATGGATTTAAGAATTATAAAAGTGCTTGGAGAAAATTATTTTACAGAGTTTCTAAACTGCAATTTGGAGTTCCAATAAAATACAAGAAATTTGGATTGAAGCATAACAATAATGCAATTGAAAGATATAATGGAAAAATAAAAGATAGATTGAATGCAATGAGGGGGGGGGATTCAATAGTTTTGACAATGCTAGGCATTTTATGAATCTACAACACGTCATTAACAATTTTGTAAATCCACATCAACGATTAAAAGGAAAAACACCAGCAGAAAAAGCAGGAATAAAATTGAATTTGGAAAGGAATAAATTGTTTGCATTAATTAGACATATTGCTAAAAATGTTATCTGACGAAGATTAGACGATATCTAAAAAGAGAAAGATTTATATAGTAATTAAAGGTTACTATATAGTAATCTTTAGTTTACATAAGAAAATGGCAACTGTAACAGAAAATGAAAGAGAAGCATTGCTAATCTTGTTTAAAGATTTTTCTAGTTATTACAATGCGAATTCACTGAGTAAGATTCTTAATATAAGCAGGATTGGAACTATGAAAATACTTAAGAAATTCTTTAACAAAGGCATCTTAAAAGACCGAAAAATAGGAAAATCAATAGTCTATAAATTAAATTTAGAGGACGATTACGCAAGAAATCTCGTTGCTTTTTTATTGGTTGATGAAGCAAATGACTTCAAACGTTGGAAAGATGAATTCAAAGATCTCTTTAAGGGGGAAAGGATTGTGATGTTATATGGTTCTATAATAAAAAACTATGAAAAAGCGAGAGATATTGATATCATGATTGTTATGGAGAAAGAAGAATATAAGGAAGTTGTGAAAGTAATAGAAGAAAGACAAAAATTCCTTTCAAAAAAGATACATTCTATAGAACTTACATCACAAGACCTCTCGAAAAATCTTCAGAAAAAACAGAAGGTTATTATAGATATTGTTAAAAATGCCCTTATATTATATGGACAAAATAAATACGTGGAGATTATACAAAATGTCACAAGCATCTAAGCATGTTGCGTGGTGTTTAAAGAAAGCAGAGAAAGAGATTGAGGAATGTAAAAAAGAAGGAAAAAGACCAAAACATCGAGGTCTTTTGAAAATAAGTCCAGATAAAAATGAAGCAAAGAATCATATTGTAAAAGCAGAACATAATCTTGATGCCGCTCTTAATTTTGTAAAAACCGGATTTTCAGATTGGTCTGCAAGTGCATTTTTCTATTCAATGTATCATTGTTTTCTAGCAATTGCTGTGAAATTTGGATATGAATCAGCAAATCAAACATGTACTATTGTATTGATCGAGTATCTTAAAGAAGAAGGTAAAACAAACATTGACCAAGAATTTATTGATATTTTTAAATACCAAGAGGATGAAATGAAAAAAGAAGAGAGTGTTATAGAGATGAGAGAAGATTATACTTATAGTGTGAAAATATCTATGAATGAAGAAAAAATTAATGACCTCACTCAAAAATGCAGAGACCTAATTGATATTACAAGGAAAATAGTTTTTGGATCTTCATCTTAGTTCCTGGATAGGGCGTAATTTCTTGTATGTAATTAAATCAGTCAAGATTAATATTTTCTATAAACTAAAAACTTAAGAAGATAAAAGAGATGACAGATAATACCAAAGATTAGAAGAATAATATGGCTCGAAAAGAGAACTGCTATACTGACTAGAATTCTCTGGGCTGCACATGGAAAGCCTATTCTGCCTTTTAGATTTCCGAATAGAGATTCTTCAAACTTCTTTGCAATTTCTTTCTTATTTGGAAATTCCTTTTCTGCTGTTAATGAAGTTACAATTAACATGAATAAGCCAAACATTGCAAATAATCCTATTGCCGGCTGATTCATAAAATAGCCTGCAAAAAATACTACTAATGTAAAACCAATTGTTCCTAAAACTTCATCTAAATAAGAACCGTAATGTGTTTCTTTTGGACTTTTTTCCTTAGATTTGTAATATCTTGCTAGTTCACCATCTGAACAATCTAAAATCATTGCTAAATTAACCAGAATTCCTGCTAAAATCCAGTTTTGTAAATACATTAAATAAACTACTAAAAAATCTGAAAGTATAGATAGAAAAGTTATGAAATTGGGAGAAAATCTCAATTTAATAAATAGAGCAGAGAAGAAAGGGGAAACTTGCCTATAAGTATAATACAATGCATAACCTGATTTTTCAGGGCCTTTTCTAAAACTTTTTATTTCTTTTATTAAAGACATGGATATTGAAGAAAATAAATGTTTTTAATTGTTGTGTATTCTTCCAGTAGATGAGCTTTTCCGAGTAAAATGAGCTCATTTATATTAAATAAATGAAATGTATAACTTCTAAGATTAGATTTTATTTTGATATTCAAGATCTTTAAAGATTTTACAAAATAGGAATCATTGAGAAACAACTAAAAAGATATATATTATACCTATATTTAAAAACTAAATGTAGTTTAATAAAAAAATGGAAAATATTAGAAAAAAAGATATTGAATTTGGAAATTGGATTAGAGAATTTTATAATAGAAAAGCAAAGAATATTTCTGACAGTGGATATGAATATGTGAGATGGTTTAGCAGTCCTAGGAAAATAAGACAATATGAATATAGCTTGAGAAGTTTGTTATTTCACTTAGAAGATATAGAGATTAAAAATTGTCTTGAGGTTGGTTGTGGGCCTGGGACATGGACTAAAATATTGCTAAAAAAATACCCTGGGGCTAACTTTTTGTGCGTTGATATTTCAAAAGAGATGATAAAACAGTTTGAGAAGAATGTAGGAGAGAGAAAGAGAGTAAAAACTATAGTCAGTAATTTTTTAGATGTAAAACTAAAAAAAGAGAGTTTTGATTTTATTTTTTGTTCAAGAGCGATAGAATATATACCAAATAAATCTGAAGTGATAAGAAAATTTTATAATATTTTAAAGAATGATGGAAAAGGAATCATTATTAGCTCGCCTCCACATCCAAAATTAGTTACCTTAAAGAAATTATTCAGAAGAAAAATTGATATTGAACATAAAAACAGGATATTTGTTGAAGATTTAGCCAATCTTTTAATAAGAGCAGGTTTTATCAGAGTAGAAGTTTACCCTATATTGTTTAGTGATTTTCCTCTTGTTCCCAATAGATTATTATTTAACAAGCTTTATAAAAAAAGGTGGAGTTTATTGTCAAAGATTTTTGCTTCCAGCTATCTTGTTAAATTTGAAAAAAATGAAAAAAATTAAAATTTGTTTTATCGGGATAGATGGAACAGGCAAGAGTACTTTGATTGATTATATAAAGAAAAGGTTTAAAATAGAGAAAAAGAGTGTGAAGATAATTTTTATGGGTTGGAGAGATTTTTCTAATCCCATTTTAAGACTTTTTTCTAAATTATATATGAAAAAAAGTAAAAAAGTAAAGGAAAATAGGATAGACCGATATAGGGAGAGAAGCTGGATTTTTTATTTTATATATTATTCTGAATTAATGATTAGATATGTGAAAAGTTTATTTTATAATGTTGATTTTATACTGTTTGACAGATATTTTTATGATGAGTTGGTCTTTTCCAGAGGATTAAAATATAAGTTTTTTAAATTAATAACGCCTAGACCAGACTTATGCCTTATTTTAAGAGTTTCTCCAAAAGTTTTGAGAAATAGAGGTTATACTTTTTCTTTTATAAAGCTAAACAATTATTACACTAATTTTTACAAAATAAGAGATTTTTGTAAGATGATTGAAATTAATAGTGATAAAAGTCTTGAAAAATTATATTTAGAGGTTGTAAGGTTTGTAGGATGAAATCCGGCTCTGAGAAAATTAGTTATTCAGGTCATGGAATTTATCAAATTCTCTATACGCTAAATGCCCACTGAAATAATTATTAAAAATAATAATAAGGATATGTAAAAGGCATTTTGTAATAAAAAGGAAAGTTTAATAGGCATTAAAAAGTTTATTATAGAATGGAGAATAGCGAGCTTAATAAAAATCTCAGATTGATTGTAAAATCTTCTTTTATAGTCTTATTCGGCGTTGGATTATCAAAATTGTTTACCTATGTTTATAGAGTAATAATCGCAAGGCATTTTGGGCCGGAGGTTTACGGCTTATATTCTTTGGGAATAATGATCTTAGGATTTTTTATTGCTTTTGCATCCTTTGGGTTGCCTGAGGGCATTTTAAGATATATATCAATTTTCAGAGGGAAAAAAGAAATGGAGAAGATAAAATACTCTTATGATTTTACATCAAGATTTATTTTAGTTTCTAGTATAATATTTGGGATTATTTTGTACTTTATTTCTGAATTTATTGCTCTTAACATATTTCATAATGAGAAACTTATCTTATTTATTAAAATATTGAGCATTGGGATTCCATTAACTGCTTTTTCTAATGTCCTACTTTCTGTATTGAGGTCTTATGAAAAGATAAGAGAATATTCTTTTATAACTAATTTTATTAGAAATTTCGCTAAAGTAATTGTTTTAGTTATTTTGATTATTTTAGGTTTTGAAAGTATTTCTGTACCTTTATCCCATGCGTTAGGTTTATTATTAATGTTGATATTTGTTTTTATAATCTGCAGGAAAAAAACACCAGAGATTTTTGATAAAAATTTAAAAGAGGGAAAGGAAATAAAAATAGCTAAAGATATTTTGTCTTATTCATGGCCTGTTGTATTTGTTGGAATTATGCAAGTCGCATTAACATGGTTAGATTCTTTTTTTATAGGTTATTATAAAACTGCTGTCGAGGTAGGTTTATACGCTTCTGCGGTGCCTATTGCTGCACTGCTTCATTTTGTTCCTGAATTATTTATGCAATTATTCTTTCCATTGATTACAAAAATATATTCTGAAAAGAAATATCATCTGATTAAAGAATTAAGCAGACAGGTTGTCAAATGGATATTTGTTATAAATCTTCCATTATTTATCCTTATCTTTATATTTCCTGATATAATAATAAGGATATTATTTGGAGAGCAATATGTTGCCGCTGGAAACTCTTTGAGAATTTTAGCTATAGGTTTATTTGTTACTACAATTGTCCCGACTATATCATACCATCTGCTTTTAATGAAAGGCAGATCTAAATTGATATTATTTAACACTAGTTTATCTATTATCTTAAATATAATATTAAATTACATCTTTGTTCCTATGGAAAAAATCTGGTTTATTGAAAATAAGTTGGGAATAAATGGGGCTGCTCTAGCTACATTATTCTCTATATTAATTACAAGCGCTTTGTTAATTTTTGAAGTTAGAAAAAATTTTAATATGATTCCTGCAAGAAGAAGTATGATTAAAATATTTTTGATGGGAATAATTTGCACTATTATATTGATTTATGTTAAGCAATTTTTTGCCATAAATATTGTAAGTTTTTTAATATTGAGTTGTTTCTTTATTTTATTATATATCTTTCTGATTTTAATTTCTGGCGGTTTAGACAGCAATGATAAAATTATATTGCTAACTATTAAAAATAAGTTAAAAATTGGGAGAATATCTAGTTTTTCTACATAAGTTTTATAAATGAGAATTTGTTGCATTCTTAAATCAATATGGCTATTACTAATATAACTTTCCAAGATTTTTTATTGAATAATCCTGCCCAGATAGATATTTCTCAATTTATACTAGCAATGATCCTTTCTTTGATTTTAGCTTTTGTTTTGAGCAGAGTATATGTTAAATATGGAAGTGCTATTTCTAATAGGAAAAAATTTGCTAATAATTTTTATCTTCTAATACCAACAACTACATTGATTATTAGTGTGGTCAAATCTTCTCTGGCTTTATCATTAGGTTTAGTTGGAGCATTATCAATTGTTAGATTCAGAACAGCTATAAAAGAGCCAGAAGAGCTGGCATTTCTCTTCATTTCTATATCTGCCGGATTAAGTTTGGGGGCAAATCAGATTTTAATTACTTTGATTGCGGTCTTTATTCTATCTTTGTTTTTGTGGAGCAGACATTTTTATTATAGAAAAGAGGAAGATCAAAATTTGTATTTAACAATTTCCGGAAAGATAAATAAGGATCTTACTTTAAAAAAGATTGTTGATATTTTAAAGAAAAACTGTTCTTCTGTACATTTGAAAAGATTTGATAAATCTATTGATGGGATGCTTGAAGCTGCTTTCCTTGTTGACCTTGATTCTTTTGAGAAATTAGATATAATAAAGGAAGAGCTAAATAAAATCTCAAGTTCAATTGCGATAAGTTATCTTGATAAAATAGGCATCTATCAATAAGATGAAATTGAAATTAAATTCTGCTTCTGAATCCAGACTAAAGAAATTATTCTTGTCGATATCTAAATTTATATTAAAGAAAAAGATTAGAGTAATATTGATTATAACTATATTTATAGGTTTTTTTTTAATTGGATATTTTAGCGGCTTAATTTTCTCTGGATTTTTTGGAACACTTGATGAGCCCTCTCAAAAAGGGAGGGAATTTTTAAGAAGTCTTGGCTTTGAATCTGGATTAAAGAGTGTGTTGATTGGTGTTCTAAAAGAGAATATTAAGATACCTTTTAATTATATTTTCGGACAATTCTCAAATCCAGAAAAAATATATATTGATATTAAATTTAAAGATTATCAAAAATTAGTTTATAAAAGAGAACAGGTTTTTAATGATAAATTTATTTTTTATTCAGGAGATGATTTTGTTCCTGCAAGTATAAGATATATGAATAAAGAATATAAGGCCAAAGTAAGATTAAAAGGTGATGCCCCTGAAAATTTAGAAGGAGAAAAATGGTCTATGAAAATAGATCTGAATGGAGATAATACTTTATTTGGCATGAAGACTTTTTCTATACATCATCCTAGAATAAGGCAGTATTTGAATGAGTATATATTCCATAAGGCATTAAAAAAAGAGGGTGTTATTGGCTTAAGATATGATTTTATAGAAGTTGAAATAAATGGTAAAAACAAGGGAATTTATGGGATAGAAGAGCATTTTGATAAGTATCTTATAGAGGATAATGAAAGAAGAGAAGGGGTGATAATAAAATTTTATGAGGATGACTGGTATAAAGATTTGGTACAAAAAGAAGGGAAGAATTTTATTGTAAGAGAGATGCGTGATGATGAACTTGTCACTGAGTTTAATGTAGGAAATAAAAATATAACTTTTGATAAAGATTATCTAATCTCTTATAGTTATTTCCTCGATACTGGTTTTCATGATAGCTCTGTAGATTTGTTTAAGACTGGGGCTGTTTTAGAAGATAATATTCAGTATACACAATTTAATAAAGCTAGAAATTTATTTGAAGCATTTAGATTAGGAAAATTAAAAACACATGAAGTTTTTGATGTAGAAAAACTTGCAAAATATTTTGCAATTGTAAGTTTAATTGGAGCAGAACATGCGGCTGATTGGATTAATATAAGGCTCTATTACAATCCTATAACCTCAAAATTAGAGCCAATTGGATTTAATGGAAATAGTGGGACAGATAATTATAAAATAATTCATAAATATTTTCCAAGATGTATAAAATTTAATGAAAGAGAGTGTGAAGAAAAAATAAATAATTATTATAACTTGTTATTTAGCGATCCTGTATTTTTTGAAAAGTATATCAGTGAACTAGAACGGGTTTCTAAGAAAGAATATTTAGATGGATTGTTTAACGAACTTGATAATGAGATAAAAGAGAAGATAGAAATTATACACAAAGATATGCCTTATTATCACTTCTCTAAAAATATATTTTATGAAAATCAGCAATATATAAGAGATATTTTAAATCCAGATAGAAGGACGATTTTAGCTTATTTTGATAAAGAAGATAATGGTGAGCTAATTTTAGATGTTGGAAATCTGGATTATTTGCCTATTGATATTCTAGAGCTGGAATATAAAGGCATAAAGTTTTATCTAAATGAAAAATTAATATTGCAGCCGAGGGCTTCTTCTGGAGTAGTTGATTACAAAAAGGTTGGTTTTTCAATTCCAAAAGGTTTCGAATTTAATAATACTATTATTAGCGAACTCCAAGTTAATTATAAGGTGTTTGGAGCAAATTCTTTAAGAAATGTAACTGTGTTGCCATGGAGCTATAGAGATGATAACTTTATTGAAACTGATTTTATAAGGCAGAAACCTGTTTTAGATAATGAATTTTTAATTGTTGATAATAAAGATAAGAAAATAACAATAAAAGCAGGTAACTGGAAATTAGATAAAAGTTTAATTATCCCCGAGGGATTTTTAGTTTATGCTAGTAGCGGGACTAACTTGGATTTGATAAACAATTCGGCAATATTGTCATATTCTCCATTAAGATTTTATGGTAGTTTGGAAAGTCCTATCAGATTACTCTCTTCTGATGGGCAGGGCCAGGGTATTGTTGTAATTGGCGCAAATGAGAGATCTGAATTAAACAATGTTATATTTGATGATTTATCTTTTCCGTCTAAGAATGGATGGGAATTAACAGGGGCAGTTACATTTTATGAATCTGATGTTAAAATGAATAATGTACAATTTTTAAATGCTAGAGCTGAAGATAGCCTGAACATTGTAAAATCTGAATTTGAAATTAAAAATAGTCTATTTGATGGGGCTTTGTCTGATTGTTTTGATGTTGATTTTGGTAAGGGGAGTGTAGAAAATACAATATTTACAAATTGTAGAAATGATGCTCTGGATTTTTCTGGAAGCAGAGCAATTATAAACTATGTTGAAGCTAGTGAAATAGGTGATAAGGGAATAAGCGCAGGAGAAGAAAGTGATATAGGGGTTAATGGATTTAAAATAAAAAATTGTTATATAGGAGCGACAAGCAAGGATCTTTCTAAATTAAATGTGAATGATATTAAGATAAAGAATTGTGAATATGGTTTGACTGCTTATCAAAAGAAACCTGAATTTGGACCTGCCTCGATCGAGGCTGTTAATGCTGAGATTAATGCTAAAAATGATTATTTAATTGAAAAAGGTTCAGATGCATTAATAAATAAAAAGATTATTTTGAATAGTGGAAATAATGTTTTTGATAAATTATATCCTGGCTGAGATTAATATGGAGAATAAAGACTTAAAATTAAGAAATGAAAGAAAATTTGTTATTCATAAGCTGGATTTAAAAGAAATTGAACATGTTATTAAATTAAATTCCGGCCTATTTAAGGAGATATATTCTCCCAGGCAGGTTAATAATATATATCTAGATTCTTTTAATATGGATAACTATCATGATAATATTTCCGGAAACAGTTCCAGATTGAAAATTAGAATTAGATGGTATGGGAATATGTTTGGACTTATTAAAAATGGAATATTGGAATTTAAGATAAAAGAAGGTGAATTGGGAAAGAAATTGAAGTTTGAATTAAATGAATTTTCAGTAAAGAGAAATTTTTCAGAGGAGCATATAAAAAATGTAATAATTGAATCTAATATTTCAGATTATATTAAAGAAATAATAATGTTAACCAAGATTAGTTTGATAAACTCTTATAAGAGAAGATATTATATTTCTACCGATAATAAATTTAGGATTACCTTAGACAATGAATTAAAGTTTTTTGAGACTAGAGAAAGAAATAATTTGTTTATTAAGCCTATAGAAGATAAAGAGACATTTATTCTGGAGATTAAATATAATTTTGAACATGGTGATATTGCTGATAAAATAATGCAAGAATTCCCTTTTAGACTGATTAAGAGCTCTAAATATATATCTGGAATAAATTTAACCCATAATTTTTAATAGTTCGCTTATTGGCTTTGTACACATTTCTCTGAATGAGTCTTGTCCTTGTGAAGCTACATGTGGTGTTAAAATTATATTTCCTTTAAGGTTTTTTTCTAGATATTCTGAATAGACGTCTAGGGCTATGCCTTTAAATTTTCCTAAGTTGTTGTGTTTCATTAAAGATATTTCGTCTATAATTTCTGCTCTTGATGTATTTATTAAGAAAATATTGTCCTTCATTTTTGAAAATATTGTTTCGTTTATCATAGATTTTGTATGTTCATTTAAATTAACGTGAATTGTTACGATATCTGAATTTTTTACAAGATAATCTAAATCTTTGATTTCTACTTTTAATTCCTTTAATATGTCTTTATTTTGTTCTATTATATCATGAGCAATTATTTTAACCTCAAAACCAGATAACTTTCTTGCAACTAATTTTCCTATGTTTCCAAATCCTATTATTCCCATGGTTTTGTTTTTTAATTCTATAAATTGCGGGGTGCTTTCTCTTAGAAGAGAAAGTATAAGATAAAGAGTGTGTTCTGCTACGCTATTGGCATTAGTGCCTGGGCAATAAATTAAAGATATATCTCTCTTCTTTAATTCTTCTAAATTTATGTTGTCTATTCCTACGCTACAACTTACTATATATTTTAGATTTGGAAGTTTATTTAATTCTTTCTCTGATATTTTTGTAAATGTTCTAATTATTAAAATTTCATATTCTTCTGATAAAGATATTTTATCAAATTCATCTTGAGTTTTTTTTGTTAAGATTGTATTTTTCTTTAATAGAGATAATGCTTGTGGGTGTATTTCTCCAACCAGAAGAGAGCTTTTTAGTGGCATATTAATTAAATTTAGCAAAATATTTATGAACCAAGTCTGAAATATAGTCTAAATCTTCTCTTGTTAGATATTGATGGATTCCAAAATGTAAACCATTATTTCCAACATATTCTGATTCTGGAAATTCTCCAAATTTATGTCCCATAAAAGCAAACGCTTTATGTTGTGTTGGTATTGAACCAAAATTTCTTTTGCACATGACTCCATTGGATTCCAAGAAGGAGTATAGTTCAGAGCAATTGTATTTTGAGTCTTTTAATGTTATAGTGAAAGCATGAGGAGTGACTACTTCATGCTCTTCTTCTATATTAAAGAAAGCAAATTTTTCTAAATCTTCTAATTTGTTTAATAAATAATATAAGTTTTCTTTTCTTTTATTGAAAGTAGCCCAAAATTCTTCTACTCCCTGTAATCCAAGAGAGGCTTCCATATCATTCATCTTGGAATTTATACCGAAACGAATATGGTCAAAATATAATGTTCCAGGTTTTCTACCGTGACTTCTTATTGATTGCAGGATTTCTGCTAATTTTTCATTGTTTGTTGAGACCATGCCTCCTTCGCCACAACATATTAAATGTGCTGCATAGAAACTAAATGCTGCCATGTCACCTAAATGACCTACAAATTTTCCCTTGTATTTTGCTCCATGCGACTCACACGAATCTTCAATAATAAATAAATTATTCTTTTTTGCAATTTCATTTATTTTGTCCATATCGCATGGTTTGCCCATTGTATGGACAACCATAATTGCTTTTGTTTTTTTTGTTATCTTATCCTCGATTTTTTTTGGATTGATATTTAATGTGTGTCTTTCTATATCTACAAACACTGGTTTAAGGCCGGCGGCTAAAACTGCATTTGAGGTTGCTATAAAAGATAAGGCTGGAACTATAATTTCATCTCCTCTATTTGCACCGAAGTCATAGAGCGCTGCGCAGGCATTTATGTCAGCGTCTGTGCCAGAGCTCATAGCAACGCTATATTTGTAGCCAAATAATTTGCTCCACTGTTCTTCAAAGAGTTTGACTTTAGGGCCTCCAGATGCCCAATTTGTATTTATTACATCTTGCAAATGCTTTTTTGCTGTTTCACCAATCTTTAATTCTCCGAATTGTATTCTCATTTTTTAAGAAATGATAAATCATTTATAAGTGTTATGAATCTTATAATTACCTTGTACAACTTACTAAATTTGTGGTGTCTGATTATTATTTCCTAACGATAAATTAATTCTATCTTTGTTCTAATAATAGATGGGGAAGATAATTATGAAGAAGCCGAACGCTACCTAGAATATTCTTCTGAATCATCAACTCCAATTTTAATCGTCACTTACAACACAAATCTAACCTATGATAATAACGGCAATCTCATTAAAGGATTTAGTAAATACTATGAATATGATAGTTTTAATCAGTTAAGTAAAATCTGGATCAGGAGAGAGTTTCTTTGCTTCTGCGAAGTTCTCTTCATATTCATCTGCATCAATAAATTTAATAATAATATGCAAAAAATTCTCAATTGTGTCAAATTGAAAGTTAGATAAATTAAATTTCTTTATAACGTCTCTCCTATATTTTCCAATTTCTTATAATGCATATGAGGGCGCATATAGTTCTAATTCAGGAAGAAGTGATAATTCTCTAAGTTCTAATTCAGGAAGAAGTGATAATTCTCTAACTTTTGATTTTTCATTGAAAAAAGAAAATAATTCATTAGTATCAATTGTTAGCCTCATTTAATTAATCCTATTTTTTTTCAGCTCATTAAATCTTCCTTTCTTAATCTTTCTTCCAAATTCAACTAATTCTTCATCCCTTATTTGATTAGCCCCTTCATTGCATTATCTAAAAAAACAGATAATAGTTTTATCTTCTCTTCAGAAGAAATAAGCTCTGCTACCTCTCTCTCAATTTTCCTTCTATCTTCTCTCAATGTTTCTGGAATTTTTACTTTTATCTCTTCCATTTTCTCTATTAATTCTAATATATTCAATTTTATAAGGTTTTCCCCTTTGATATTACTATCAACAACAATAAACATTTTAAATTATTCTTTTACAGATTTTCTGAATCTTTCAGATAATGCCTTATCTGTTTCATTTGAGAGTTCTTTAACATCTTCTTCTATTAATTTAGATTTAGAAATAATAGACTTAAGTCTTGCTGATTTTTCCAGTTCTGGTTTTATCATCTTAGCAATAGCTAATGAAAGTTTTATTTTTGATAGTCTTCTTATATCTTCCTCTAATTCTTCAGGTATGGAAATAGTTATTTCGCTCATAAATATAAAACTTAATTGGAAATATATAAACTTTTTTAAGTATTTCTTTAAAGGCTTTGGTAGGAATTATTCATATAACGGATTTAATCAATTAGTAACAATAATCAATGCTAGCGCAGTGGTCTTAATAGTATATCTGATAACTTCATTCATGTTTGTTATACAAATGGCACAATTCTTAATGAAACATATATTTACGCAAATGATAAATTAGTTGCTAAGAAAGATAATTCGGGAGCTAAATTCTTATTCTGATCATCTTGGTTCTACGACGCTGGTTACGATTTCTGCAATGTCCTCAATTATTTGTAAATTGCAAACCCGTTTTTGGTGTAATAAAGATCTATCTCCGCCGAAAGATAATCTATTAACTTTTGGTGTAGAACTGGATTTGCAGCAAGAATTGTAGGATCACCTTGTTTATATTTACTAAACTGCCATTCTTTTCCTGATAGATGTGTAACCTTTCCGCCTACTTCTCTGATTATTGGAACTTCTGCTGCCATATCCCATGGCTCTAAAGCTCCACCGAGATAGGCCTCTAATCTTCCTACTCTTGGCAGTCTTGAATCAGGGAAGCCGCTCGCAACCTGACATAATGGAACAGAAGCGCAAGCAAAACCTAGAAGGATTGCAATATTTGGCTCAAGTCTATTTTTTAATATACTAAGGGAATTTGCATCGAACCAGCCATCTATCTTCTTACCACCATCAACACCCATACGTACTTTGTTGATGCTAGATTCTTGTGAAACTCTGATAGGAATATTATTGCAATAAGCACCATTACCTGTAACCGCGCGATAGAGTTCTCCTCTTTGTGGCATATAAACAACTCCAAGAACAGGAGTTTTATCTTTGATTAATGCTATAGCTACACTCCAATTATTACTTGTATGGTTAGCATACGGTTCTGTTCCGTCTATTGGATCGAAAACCCATTTTCTTTCCCTGCCTCTGTCTACATCCTCTGCTTCTTCTGAATAAATATCGTCTTCTGGGAAACTTTGCTTTATAGCTGTTCTTATTAAATTATCACTTTTTTTGTCCATTGCTATTTTAAAATTGGTTTCTTTTGTTTCAGAAGTCCATTGTGGACTATGTTGTCCTCCAAAATTCTCCATTAATAAATTGCCTGCTAATCGTGCCGTTTCTATTGTAAATTCTAACTCTGATTCATAATCCATTGTAAGAGAATGAAGATATGGTTTAAAAGTATTTGTGTAATTAAAAACATTAATTTTTAAGTTACTCGATATTATACAGATCTGGTATTTCTATGAGAATAGTTGATTTATCGCTTTCTAGGCTTTTTGTTTTGCAGGCCATAATTGAATTCCTTTAAACTCAAAGTTAAAATTCATTATCTGACCTCCTGATTTTTCTAATGCTTTTGTAAGCTGGTTTCTTTTTTTTGGAGAATAGAAAAACAAAATATAGCCTCCACCACCTGCTCCAAGTAATTTTCCTCCATGAGCACCGTTTTTTAAGCCTATCGTGTAAATAGTATCTATAATTTGATCTGAAATTGACGATTCTAACTTTCTTTTATTTTCCCAGGCTTCATTTAAAAGAGTTCCTATTTTTTCTATCTGGTTTGTCAAAAGAGCGTCTTTTATTTCGATAGCTATTTTTTTTAATTCTTTGTAATTAGCAACTAATGATTCATTTTGTTCAAAGGATCTTTCTTGACTTTTGTGAATGTCTCCTGAATTATGAGATTTTCCTACATAACAAAGAAGCATATGATGATTTAATTCGTTTATAACTTCTTCTTTTAATTTTAAGGGATAAATAATTTTTTTTTCTCCATTAAATTCCATAAAATTAAATCCTCCTGTTACTGCTGCATACTGATCCTGCCAACCCCCTTTTATTTTTAGCTCTTCTCTTTCTACTTTATAAGCTAATTCAGCAATTTTATAATCGTCGTAATGTGCATCCTGCAAGTAGCTTAAGAGGCTTATTATTAGGGTGGATAAAGAAGCTGAAGAACCTAGGCCCCTACCTGGAGGTAAATCATTATGAAGATATAATTCAAAACCGAAATCAGGCTTGAGAATATTTATAACTGATTTGATTAAATCAAATCTACCGTCATAATGTAAATCGCTTCTTGAATCTATTATTAGATCTTCTCCTAAATCTGAGTTTATTATTATTTTTGAGTCCGCTCTTTTAATTAGAGTGGCATGACAATATTTGTCTATTGTAGCATTTATGACAACTCCTCCGTATTTTTCAAAGAAATTTTGAATATCTGTACCTCCACCAGCAAAACTTATTCTTAAAGGTGCTCTTCCTCTGATTACTGGAAAAGTTTCTGTTTTTAGCTTTTCTACTCTAAATTCAACGTCCTTTATTCTTCTAAAGTCGTCTACAACTGGCAGATGATTTATCCCTGCCATTAATAGTTCTGAAATTCTGTCTTTTCCTTCTGACTCTTTTGCGATTATTGGATCTCGAATCATTGCCTTGCTTAAAGTGTCGTCCAGATTTCCTCCTCTAAGCATGTATTCTTTCATTATTCTATCATTAACAACTCCAAGAAGTTTTTTATCCTCGTTTGTAACCAAGACGATATTTATTCCACTCTTTGTTATTTTGTTCATTGCATCTCTTACTTTATGTATCTCTTTAAGTTGAAGAGTATTAATAACATCTTCCTTGAATTTTTGATAAGTTTCTGGTTGCCCTATGTCTCTAAAGTAACCATTGTAAATGTATCCGAATAGAAGATTTTCTTTTGCTAATCTGGGAAATATCTCTTTTTCTAAAGAAATGTTCTTTTCTGGTTCTATATAATCAAATATTTTTGGTTCAAAAACATAAACTCCGCTGTTTATAAGTGCATTGGGATTTGGTGATTCTGTTTTTTCTAAGAATTCTATAATCTTGTTTTCTTTCAAGATCACATTTCCATAACGAGAGGTGTCTAATATTTTTGTTAGAGATAGAGTGAAATTACTTCTTTTTGAATTATGGAATTCTATTAATTCATTAATATCTACGTTTGAATACGAGTCTCCATTTAATACTAGGAAAGTGTCGTCAATATATTTCTCTGCCTTTTTAATTGCTCCTGCGGTTCCCAGAGGAAAGTCTTCTTCAGAATAGGTTATATCTACTGCCAATCTCAAACCATTTCCAAAATAGGATTTTATTGTGTTGGCTGTATTATAGACGGCTAAAATAATCTCTTTTATTCCGAAGTCTCTAAGAGACCTGATTTGATGCTCGAGAAATGGCTGACCCGCGATCATTGCCATTGGTCTTGAGACATCTCCTGCGCCTGATTTTAATCCTGAACTTAACCCTCCCGCGAGAATAATTGCTTTCATAATTTACGCTCTTTTTCTCCTTTCATTTTAACAATTGGGATTGTGGAGATGTTATATAAAGATTATGGAGAATTAATCTAGACCACAATAATATTTAAAAATGAATTTACATGAAATATTAAATGACTGATTTTTTGAATCATTGTATAGGAGCGGCGATAGCTGGAGGGGAGAAAATTGCAGATTATTCAGCTAGAAAAGTAGTTACAAAAAATGACAAATATGTCGGGCATCATGCTATAGTAACTGCTGCAGATTATATGTCTCAAGCAGCTATTTTAAAAGAACTTAGAGGAGAAAATACCCTATTCATGACTGAAGAGCATGTTAAAGATAAGAATTTCAAAGAAAGATTGATACAAGCAGATTCTTTGGAAAGGATGAGAGATTCAGGAGTTTATATTATTGATGAACTTGATGGATCAAGTAGTTTTAATATTGGACATTATGAGTGGAGTATATCTGTCGGATATGTTGAGAATTTAGAACATAAAGCGGGGGCTGTTTTTGCTCCTAAAATAGATAGCGGGCTGGTTTTTTATGCTTCTCTTGGGGAAGGAGCTTTTCTAGAGAATAGAAAAGGAAAGAAAAAAATAGAAGTCGCTCATAGAGAATTGAAAGATTCTTATCTTATTTTTGGGGTTGATTGTTTTCTAACTAAATATAAGAAACATAATGCTACAGTACATGAATTAAGTGATCTCTGTAGAACGACAAATTCTAACGGATCTTGTGCATTGCCTTTAGGATTAGTTGCTGCTGGCAAGGCAGATGCTTTGATTCAGCCATTAGTATGTCCATGGGATTGGGCCGCTGGAAAATTAATTGTTGAGGAAGCAGGAGGAAAAGTTATCTTTTATGAAATGGAAGGAGAGGAAATAAATAGGTTGGATAGACTTGAAGTTAGACATTATCATCCTGATAAAAGAGCTGTTGGATTTGTCGCCGCTCATGAAAATCTGGCTGAAGAGATTTTTGGAAGATTAGTTAAACAAATGTAAATTTTTTACTACAAAATCTTCACATTTCTTTAGTCTGTCAAACGTGCCCATATCTGCAATAAATTCATCCGTATCGTAAGCGAAGAATCCTAAATTGTTTTGTATTATTCTTGGATATAAATAGGTTTCTAGAGTAAATACTTCTTTATCCATCAAGTCTAAGATTTTAGGGTGCATAATACACAAACCAGCATTAGAGAGGTCTCCAGCACCATTATGGTCATCATGCTTAGAAATAAATCTCTCAACCATTCCTTCTTCATTAATCTTTAATATATCTGAATCATGAGGATGACTTGATTTATGCACTAATACTGTAATGTCTGCTTTATTCTTCTTATGAAATATTAACATTTTTTTAAAATCTATTGCACATAATAAATCGCCTGAAATGTAAGCAAACTCGCTATTTATATGAGGCTTTGCAAATTTTATTGAACCTCCACTGCCCAATGGAGATGGTTCAATTGAATGAGCTATATTTATATCAAACTCCTTCCCATCTTTAAAATATTCTATAATCTTTTCTGCCTTATAGCCATTAAGCATTATTATATCTCTTATATCTTGTTTTTTTGCCCAATTTATTAGATGATGTAATACTGGTTTGTCAACTATTTTAACTAAAGATTTTGGGATATCTTTGGTTAAGGGCATTAATCTTTCTCCTCTGCCGCCCGTATTAATTAAGAGTTTCATTTTTTAAGATTATATTCGTAACTGCTTCGTATAAATCTTTTGCTTTGTAATCAGGAACTGCGTCGTTAAATCTTTCATTACCTCCATAACCTGTTTCAACAAGGATTGTTTTACAGCCAGCTAGAAAACCTGTTTTTATGTCTGCTATTTTATCTCCGATCATATAACATTCTGATAAATTTTTTATATTGAAATCTTTTTGTGCTTGAAAGATTAAACCTGGTTTTGGTTTTCTGCAATCGCATTCTCTGGTGTAGAAAGAATTATTTCCTACTGTTGGATGATGCGGGCAAAAATAAATTCTATCTATTCTTGCTTTTTTTTCTGCTAAGAGAGCGCCCATATATTTGTGAATTTCTGCTAGCTCTTCTAATGTGCAAAGACCTCTTGCTATAACTGGCTGATTTGTTATGATAATAACTTTATAATTATTTTCATTTAGAAGCCTTATTGCTTCTGCAGATTGAGGAATTAACTCCATGTCTAACTTTTCATGCAATAATTCTTTTTCTACATTTATAACTCCATCTCTATCTAAAAAGACTATTTTTTCCATTTTAGAGATTTTTATAGGGATCGTTTTTTAATAAAATTGAGAAACCTTTGATTAATTCTTTTATTCCATAGTCTAATGAGTAAATTGGAGAGAACCCGGTTTTAAGGATTTTTTGATTTGACACTATATAATTTCTTTTATCAGGATCTTCCCCAACTTCTTTATAAACAATTTCAAATTTCGGAATATAAGATCTTATTTTTTCTGCCAGCTCTGCTTTTGAAAGATTGGCATCTTCTAAACCAACATTGTAAATATTGTTTTTCATTTTTTCAAAATTAATTATACAATGTTCAAAAACACGAGCAACATCTTTAATATGAATATAATTTCTTTTGAAGTCTTTCTGATAAATTATAATATAAGAATCATTCATTGCCTTGTAAACGAAGTCATTAACTAATAAATCAGTTCTCATTCTGGGGGATAAGCCAAAAACAGTTGCTAATCTTAGAACTATTGTGGGCTTACCTGAACTTAAAAGAGAGCTTTCTGCCTGGCATTTTGTTATCCCATATAAAGAAACTGGCTCTAAAGGAGTTTCTTCTGTGCAAAACATCTCTCCTGTTTTTGTGCCATAGCCTGAATTTGTATTTGGATAAATTAATTTTTGTTGTAGGGAACGTAGTTCATTAATTAAAATTACTGCATCTCTATTAATTGATTCTGCTTCTAATGGTTTTAAGTCACAGACAGGCATGCCTACAATTGCTGCTAAAGGAATAATCACATCAAATTCTGGAAGAATTTTTTCTAATAATTTTTTGTTTCTTGCATCCCCATAAATAAAATTAAAGTTTGGATTAGAAGCATAGATAAGAAGAGATTTTTGTCCGTACATTAAATTATCAAGACAAGTTACTTCGTAGCCTTTTTCTAATAAATGTCCTGTTAAAACAGAGCCTAAATAGCCTGAACCTCCTGTTATCAAGACTTTTTCTTTTGCATTATTCATTAAATTTTATTTCCTTGATAGTTTATAAATATTATTAAAGTTGATTAGATAGATACTACAAAATACATTTATTATTATAAACATATTTAAAAATGGAGTTTAACAGGATTAATTATGGAAAGAAGGCAACTTAATGCGCATCCTAGTGTGATGTTTGTTTATTCTCAAAATGGTAGATGTGAAGTGATTCTTTCTGGATATGATGGAGGTTATCCTAGAATAATCTATGCTAGCGCGCCTAATTTGCTTGGAGGAAATCCTGAACAAGCTGATAAAACAAGAGGGCCACTTGATGTTTTAAAGAGAGAGGTCGAAGAAGAAATAGCTAGAGAAGAAAAAAACGTTGACTGGAAAGGAAGAGTAATTCAATGGGCAAGTTTGGAAGACATTACACTTATCAGAAGCGGTATATTAAATAATGTAAGAGCATATGATGATTTTTTTGTTGATGCTAGAGCTATTATGGCTAGAACTAGGGGAGAAAGAAGAGAAAACGTACAAATGAGTGATATTTATAAAGCAATTTATAGCGCTTTTTTTTCTATTGTTTCACAGGAAGTTATTGAGTGTGTAAGAGATAATATCAATGCTGGAAAAAGATTTTATACTGAAGGTTTTATTGGGGTATATAATTTAAGTCAGCTTGAAGCAGCTGGTGAATTTTCCACAGCACATGTGACTGCTCCTATTTTAAATGAGTATTTCGGAACAAAAATTCCTTATCCTGAACAATTGAAAGTTTCTGGATTGGGTAGTGTTAGAAAAAAATATACTGATTATGACTCTGATTTTGAACATCTAGAAAGTATTTGGGATGCAAAATAAATCTTTTATAATAACTTGATCTTAAAATTATTTTATTCCTCTGGCATAAAGAATATGTTTTTCTAGAGCTATATCAACTGGTGGGTGTGGGACAAAATTAGCCAAATAGAAAGAGCAAATTATGCCAAATAGTCCCA
>CAYJSG010000001.1:0-44267 GCA_964372815.1 Candidatus Woesearchaeota archaeon | reverse complement strand
CTTTAAATGTCCCTAAAACCGGATCTTTAAAACTACCTCCTGGAATAATTGCATCACTGTCAGAGTTTGGTGCGTATACACCAAAAGTAATGTCAGTTGCAGCAGTCGTTCCTCCCGTCATGGTAGTAGCAGTGCCCTCAATTATTTTTTCATCTTCACCAAGCTTAACACTACTTCCTGTAGTTGTAGAAATGGTGATTTTCTCTGCACCAGCTATTACTGAAGCAGAAAGTCTGAGGTTTGTCTCATCAGCATTTGTAATAGCAACAGTAATCCCGTTGATTTTCTTAGAAGCATTTTCATTTACTTCTTTAGTTTCGCTCTTTCCACTACTATCTGTGACTTTAATAGTCGCAGCAGTATCAGATGACGAAATTAATTCAACAGTATATTTATTAGCTCCTATTGTTACTTCAACAGACGGATCATCACTTGTTAGACTTAATCTCTCTGCTGTTTTTAATAACACTAAATTAGTGTCAGAAGTTGCAGAAGAAATTGTGAATTTTTGCCCAAACAAAGTAATATCCTGTCCTTTTGAATCTGCGTGAGTAAAGTTTATTGCCTTACTAAATGTTGCTGTAGCGTTATAAGTTCTTACAGTGCTAGTGGTACTAGTTGTTATCCCAAATACAGGATCATTTGAACTAGTTGGCTGTTTTGCGAAAGTAACGTTAACTGTTGGCCAAGATCCCAATTCAATCTTTTGAGTATATGTAGCCTCAACATTACCGCTGAAAGTGCCATCTGCTAAAATTATTGGCAATTCTGTTTCTGTCAAAACATTTTTAACAGTATTCAATACACTATCAGCATAAAGCTTTGTACCACTGGTAAACAATGGAGCAGCTTCTCCAGTTATAGTACCGGTTGTTCCAGTTGTTCCACCTTTTGCAGTCTGTCTGGCTAACTCTGCTTGTAAGCTTGTAGTTATATCAGTCACAGCGACTAGGTCTGTATAAGCAGCATTTGCTCCGCCATGAACTAAAGCCACATCAGCTGCACCATTCACAACGAAAGGAGCAGGATAGTTAGCTGCAGCAGCTAATGCTACGCTAGAACCTAACATCACTGTGCTTGCAAGAACAGAACCTATTTTTTTAAATAAAAATCTCATTTTAAATAACCTCCTTTCATTTTATTCTCTTGGCAACCCCATAGGGTTCCTCTTAGAGGAAGTTGTTCTTTAATTAACAACCCGCCGCAAGCGTTGAATTTTTTGTCCAACACCATCGTATTTTAGATTATAGAAGATACTTTCACTTCCTTTAAAAAGCTTTGCCCATTTTTTTAAAAATATCACTAAATTCAAACTTAAGAATAAAGTTTATTTATAAATCTTGCGTAACTACTTAAAGTAACAACATAGATTAAAAACTTAAAAAATTTTATCGCCATCATAAAATTTCAATATATATGGTTTTCTTAACCATATATATTAATCTATAAAAACAAAAATTATATAAACTAATTAAAATTAAAAATATAGGGTATTAAAAACCATATATTAAAATGGCATTCAAATCAAAAACAAGAGATATATCTATCCTAGATAATTCTGGAACATTTAGCGTATTTTTCAAAAGACTCACAGGAGAAAAAACAGATTATGATTTTGAGGGCATTTCAGCTTTAAGAAGGCTTCTTTCAAACGAGAAGGCCCGTTTATTACATATTATAAAAACAAAACAACCAGGCTCAATATATCAATTAGCAAAACTCTTAAAAAGAGATTTTAAGTCAGTTATAGAAGACATAAAATTACTAGAGAGATTCGGATTTATAGACTTGATAGCAGAAAAAAGCGGCAAAAGAGAACGTCTTAAACCTATTCTGGTAGTAGATTCTATTCATATTAATCTTAAAATTTAACTGCCGATAAATTTTGGGCAGTATTTTTTGCTTCTTTTTTCTTAAAGAAGAAGATTTTATTTATTCTTAGAAATCGCTTCTCTATATACTTTTATTTCATCTTCAGACAATTTAGAAGCAACTTCATCAAAATTTGATACAAATATTTTTGCTTCTTGCAGCATAACCATTATTTTGCTCTCTTGGTCTACTTTCATATAGTATTGTGCATCTATTCTCTTATCCTTATACTGATTTATTGTTTTTGTTTTATCTTCTCCTAAGAACAGAGTAACTGCTAAAATTGAACAAGCATAATTTTCACATTTTATTCCGATTTTTTGCAGAAAAGAATAAAGAGCATAATATTCAGCATAATAAATAGCAACAGTCGCCCATAGAAAATCTTTATCATTCAAATCTTTTTCTGCTCTCAGCAAAGAAGATTTAGCTTGTTCAGATATGATTTTGATAATCTTTCATTTGGCTCAACTATTTTTAATCCGTCTTTTAATCTAAAGCACCAACCAAGTTTTTTATCCCCCATAATATTCCCACATTATATTTATATAAGAAGAGTGGTTATTTAAGATTATATGATTTTCTTCTGCCTCCTTTATCAAGGTTTCTTTTTTAGATATTGCTTTTTTAAAAGATTCTTCTGATAAATTAACCTGATGAACCTTATAGGGTAAAAGGTGAAAGGGTAGTTTTTGTTCCTTTTCTGAAACAACAAATAAATCTAAATCCGAATCTTTGTCCGCTTTAGATTTAGCAAAACTCCCAAAAATAATTAAGAGAATATTTGTATGGAGAGATTTTAAGAAAGTTTTAAATTCAGAATATTTTTCTAAAAAGTTATCAGTTTTATAGATCTCTGCTTTTAAGAGATATGATTTAGTTTGTATATTGTCTAAATTTAGGCTGAAATACTTATTCTTTCCTTCTACCTTACTTTTCAGTATTCTTTCTTTTTCAAGATTTACAAGAGTGTTCTGACAAGTTTTAAGAGGAAGTTTGGCAAGTCTGCTTATTTGTCTTAAATAAAATTTAGTGCCATAATTTCCACTATAAAGAGCAATTACATTAAGTTCTTTGTTTCTTATTTGATACATATGTATATATTTTAATACAATAGTATTTAAAGCTTCTGGGTTTCTGAAAGTTCAATCAATTTTCAGCCCTCAACACACATTATCTATAACAAAGCTTCAAAACATGTCTGATTGTCCCAGGAAATGCAGGGCTTATTATTTCGCCCCCTATGACACTTTTCTCACAATTCCCTTTTCTAATATAAAGAAAACTTTCTTGGCTTATATTTGTTGAATATAAAGCTTCAAATTCATATCCAGAAACACTACTCACATTGTTAATTGTAAGACTATTTTCAATAATTTCACTTAGAGTTTTATTAACTATCTCGCAAGCTTTTTCTCCAGAGATACATTTTCTATCGCTTTTATAACATTCTCTTATAATCTCTTCCAATTTAGCATAATTAGGTTCATATCCCAAAGCGCAATCACTTGTATATTGCATTATACTCTCTAAAAACTGTTGCACATCTCTTCCCTCAACAAATTTCTCACCTATATTCTGCCTTACAATTATTCCTAAAAATATAACAAAGATAACTGCTACAATTACAACTACCGCCACAAATCCAACTATTTCTTCCTGCCCCTTATTCTGCAATTTTTTTTGCTGTTGCATATATTCTCCCAATTTCACATTTAACATAACCTCCTTTTTCCTGCTCCCATCTGCACAAAGAAACATAAGCACTGCTCGGCGTTCCTACTTCTCCATTTTCAACTATAGTTATAGTATCACAATTAGGATAATTCGCTTTATTACATTCACCTATACCAGTCGGATAAATCTTCTTTATTTGTAGAAAGTTTAGCTCCCAAAACTCTTTATAAGAAGCCCTGTCTTTTAACAAAAATACCTTATCTAGGTCTATACAGCTAGAGCAATCTCGCTTCCATATAAATTCACTAGTTCCAACTATCTTCCTTACTAATTCACTTGCCTCCTGTTCTTTTAATTCCTGCGCTTTTCCTCTTAAATCTGATAAACTAATTGTAAAATAAATCAAGGCAATAATAGCAAAAAATATCATGACTACAACTAAAACAAATGCCATTTGCTGTATTTTCAATTGCCCTCTTTTAGAATAATTTACACGCAAGTTCATCATTCCTCCTTTTTATTTCATCACTTATTATAGCTATATCTCTTATTTTCAAAGAATTTTCTATATTTATCGTTCCATTATTATATCTTCCAAGCTCTAATTCTAGATTAGATGCACATCCTTTAGGAGTTAAAAATACACTTTTTGCCCTATATAATCCAGCCAATTCAGATGCCCTTCTCATTAATCTTTTTAGCTGACATTCATAAATTTTAGGCTCAGCAAATATAGCTCCATACAACAAGGGCTCTCCTTCAAAATAAACTATCTCTGAAAATTTCCTTTTTACACTCCCCTTAAATTTATCAGCATCTAAAGCCACATCAATATCACAGCCAGTATTAGAAAAACAAATCTTCTTACTTCTGCTTGAACATTTATTAACACTAATTTCGATCTTAATACTGTCTAATCCTAACTCCTTAATCTCTTCCTCAACTTCTCTAGGAGGGTTAACAAAACAATATTCATCAGATAAGATATAAATCAAGTCAGCAATTTTAAAAGGCATGTTTAATGGAATCGCAAAAATTAGATAAGAGTCTCCTTCAACAATATTTGAAGAGAATATATATTTGCTCTTAAACGATGAGAATTCTCCTGGTTTCTCCCACTCTTTTCCAATTCCAGATTTCGTAGCAGTTCCGATTTTTTGTGTTCCAAAAATTCCTGCAGATAATTTCGAATCACATTCATTAAAAAGCCTTGTTGTTACAGGAAGTTTTATCTTAGCTGTTTTTCCACTTTCTAATATGGTTTCTACAGGGCCCAATATAATCCCCAATTCTTTAGCAAGTTCACTATCCTGCCTATACCTTTCTGTTCCTATAATTTTGACAGTTGCATAAACTGCGAGAAAAATTATTGCAGCCCCTACAATTATCGCAAAAATCCATCCAAAGCTAAATTCAAATCCTCTTTTTTCCATATTTCAGCTCCCTAATCAGGACATTAACATTCTCTTCTATATTTATCATTATCCTTTTTATCTCTTCTTTCTTCTTACTTTTTACATCAGGAATATTCCAAACAATTAGCTTTTTACCATATTCTTCATTATTAAATAATTCAGAAGGCACGTCATCTGCAACAATTATAAGAATATCCTGCCATTTTAGTAAATTAGTGCTTATTCCTCTTGGTCTACCCTTTAGACTTACTCCTCTTTCTTTCGCAATAGAAACCTGATCTGAATCTAAAGGATAACCCCCTCTTATTATTCCAGCACTTCTTACTTTTATATCTTTATAAAATTTCCTAAAGTACGCTTCAGCATACTTGCTTCTAAACCGGTTATATTTACACAAAAATAATATGTTAACCATTTCACTTCTTTATCTTTACCAGCCCCTCTACAGTTTTTTTAGTTTCTATCTTAACTTTTCCATTTTCTACAGGAATACAAAAGAAAGAATCAAATGTAATATGTTCTAATTTTATTGAGTTCAAATTACTATCACATGCTTTCTGCGAAGGATATAAAAATATATTATCATCTCCCCTGACTAACTTTCTATATACTTCATTATACTCTCTTTCTGCGCTTACACTTCTGTTCCCAAAACAGACTAATTCTACATCACTGGGCAATTTTCCTTCTAATATTTCTTCACTTATTGGTGCTCTCCAAGCCTTATTAATTTCTGTTTTTAGCTCGTTATAAAATAAGCCAATATCTGTGCATTTCCCAAGTTTAACAAAATTAATTAAAACATAAAAAGCAACTCCTAGTATAGCGATTATTACAATAATTGAGAATATAACTCCAAATGGCAGGCTAAAGTCACCTTTTTTGTCCATATATAAAATAAAAAACAAGAATAGTTAAATCTTTCTCTGCAGCCGCATTATAAATTTAACAGGTTAGAAAATGGGAAATCAAAATAAATTTAAAGTAGAAAATCTTAATTAGAATAGTAAAAAAGAGGTTGAAATGGCTAAGAAGAACAAGAGAGAGCTTTTATTTCTGCAAAGAAAGTGATTTGCAGAAAGGGAACACTGATACCCCTAAAGAAGCTCTGCTTGTGAAACCAAGCAACTTTAGAACCCAATCACTTTAGTGGTTGGAGTATGTCAGAATGTTCTCTGCAGCCCTTTTATCGTCCCGGAAACTCTTAAAACTTTAATGCTCTTATTTGATAATTCCAAAGCAGCCCTTATATCTTCAATTTCTTTTCTATCTACCCCTAGAACTAATTTATTATTTTTCGTTTTAACAAAAACCACTCCTGCTCTTGCCCAGCCTAGAATTCCAACATAATCCAAAATAGCCTTTTCCACCTCTTCTTTCTCTCCTTCCAATAAAAGATATCTCTTTTTAATTCTCAAAGAGGGCTTTATTTTTAGTTTCATTTTATTATATTTTGTCCAACAATAGAATTAACAGATTTTTTTATAGCCTCACTTTCAAGAGCAAAACCTAAACTTTCTGCACCCCCCACTTTAAAATTATTCATCCCAACAACCTTTCCTTCAGTATCGATTAAAGGCCCTCCAGAATTCCCAGGATTCAAAGAAACATCAGTCTGCACATATTCTTCAAGTCCATTAGGGCCCTCTCTATTGATAGCAGATATTATCCCTTCAGTCACAGTAAAGGATAATCCCAAGGGATTGCCTATAGCAATTACCTTTCTTCCAACCTGAACATTTTCATTTCTTGCCATCTCCAAACTATCATATTCCCCCTCTATTTTTAATAAAGCTAAATCTCTTAATCTATCAAAGCCAACAATTTCTGCTGCTATCAATCTTTTATCTTGCGTCAGAATTTTTATCTCTTCCTCTTTTTGCACAACATGATAATTAGTTACAACATATCCTTTAGGATTAATGATAAAGCCGCTTCCCATAGATCTTTCAGTTAAAACAGCAACAACTGATTTTATAGAATCGTCAACTATGCTTGAAAAATCCTGTTGAGAAGATTTAATTAATACTATTTCTTTCTCAAAACTTTGCTGTTGTGCCGCCTGCTGTGCCAATGCCAAGGAAACATCCCTAAAATTTCTTTGATTTTCAGAATTATAATTTTCCATTAGCTCAATAAAATAACTAGTCAGATTTGTTTCAACTCTTTTTATTTCAGTGTTTAATTTTGCATTAAGTTTTGAAAATTGTGCGCTAATCATCACAAATGAAATTATCTGAAATATAAACAAAAATACAACTGAAAGGTAAAGTATGTGCCGATGTCTTTTATGCTCATTATGTAAGTCCATTTCAATATACAGTTTAGAGTATTTTTATAGTTTTCCTAGCAGTAAGTATAAGATTTTTTATTATGGATATGCAGTGTTGCATAAATATTAATCTTCTATTATAATTCTTACTTTTCTGGAAATTAATTCATGATTTTTTAGTATTTTAGATAATCGTTTTTCTAAAATAGCTCGAGCACCATCAAGCATACTTTAAACCTGTCCACTTTAAATCTTTAAATCTTTAAATTTTTCCTCAGCAAAAAATAATAATTTCTCCGCTTTTTCAGTAGAATCTTTTCCATTGATTCTCATAAAGAATAGAAAATCTATTTAAACCTGCTAAATTTTAATATTGCATGATAATTCACACAATAGGCGGTTACAGTGAAGTTGGTAAAAATATGACTGCCTTGGAAATTGGCGACGATGTTCTTGTTTTTGACGACGGGTTATTTCTGCCAGCCATTGTTAGTGTTGCTGAAAGAGAAAAAATTCCGACGGAAAAAGGAATGAGAAATCTTGGAGCTTTGCCCGATGATTTATATCTGGAAAGAAAAGGATTGAGAAATAAGGTCAGGGCTTTATTGATATCACATGCGCATTTAGACCATGTCGGAGCCTTGCAGTATAATGCCTATAGATACAAAGCAGATATTGTAGGAACTCCTTATACAACAGAGGTATTAAAAATCCTTGTAGCAGATTCAAATACAAAAATCCCAAACAGAATAAGAACAGTAAATCCTAACTCATCATTCATAGTAAGGGGAAGAAAAAATTACAAAGTAGAATTCTTGAATATAACTCACTCAACAATTCAAAGCGCACTAATTGCAGTCCACACTCCAGAGGGCATAGTTTTATATGCTAACGATTATAAATTAGATAATTCTCCGGTGTTTGGAGACAAGCCAAATTATAAAAGATTTAAAGAACTCTCAAAAATCGGGATTAAAGCACTAATAGTAGATTGCCTTTATGCTCTTGATGACAGAAAAACTCCCTCTGAAAAAATAGCGAAGGGGCTTCTAGAAGACATATTCTTTACAACAGAAAACAGAAATTCAGGAATGATTATTACAACATTCTCTTCACATATAGCAAGATTAAAAACAATTACAGAATTTGGCACAAAACTTGGCAGAGAAGTTATATTTTTAGGGAGAAGCCTTGGAAAATACGTTTTAGCAGCACGAAATATAGGAAAAGCCCCATTCTTTAACCAGATTAAGTTATTCACATATAGAAAGCAGGTTGAAAGAATTTTAAAAAGAGTAAACAAGAATAAAAACCATTATCTGGTAGTTTGCACCGGACATCAGGGCGAGCCAGATTCTATTTTGGACAGAATCTCAAGACATCAGCTACCATTAAAATTAGAAGAAGACGACCATATAATCTTTTCATCAAAAACTATTCCCACTCCTATAAATGAATTAAATAAGGAGCAATTAGAAAACAGACTAAAAAGATACAAGGTAAGAATTTTCGATTCTGCTCATGTCAGCGGCCATGGAGCCAGAGAAGATCTTAGAGACTTAATAAAACTAACGAATCCAGAACACATTATTCCATCTCATGGAGATCTTAAAAAAACTTCTGCTGGTGCAAAACTAGCAGAGGAAATGGGATATAAATTAGGAAAAACAGTTCATTTAGCTCAAAATGGCCAGACCATAATATTAAAATAACCTAAAGTATTTATAATTATACAAAAAATGAGGGAAGATATAATTGCAGGCTTAAAAAATGCACTAGAAAGAGGCTCAACTCTGGAAAAGGCAGTAGAGAGTTTTATAAACGCAGGATATTCTCCTGCAGAAGTTAAAGAAGCGGCACAATCACTTTCTTTTGGCGCACTTTCAATTACCAAACCATCTATCCAACAACTAAGGTTACAGCAACCAACACAACAATTTTCACAACAGCCACAATTACAACAAAAACCAGCTCCCCAGCAAATCCAGCCTCAACCACTTCAGCCATATACAATCCAGGTTAGAGAACCTCAAAAAACAAGAAGAACAGGATTTATAATAACTCTAACAATTATTTTACTTCTGCTTCTTGCAGCTTTGATATTTGTCTTAGTAAAAGGAAAAGATTTTATTCCCTCAATTCTTAACAGCTTCAAATGAAATATGAAAATATTATAACTATATTTAGCACTCCTTTCAAAATCCTAATAAAAAACCCTCTAATAATTTTATTTCCATTGATTTTATTGGCTATCTTAAAATTATTTTCCTTCATATCAGTTTCAATAAATTACAAACTTCAAAATTCAATCGCCTTAACTTTATGGTTGATATTTTTCAGTTTTATTTCCCTTGCACTATTAGCCTTCTTCTTTTCAGGATTAATAGGAATTTCAAAAGATATTCAACAAAAAAATCTTCAACTAAAAAAATTTCTAGTTTATTCTAAAAAATTCTGGTTTAGAAATTTTTTAATTATCCTACTTATAACAACCCTCTCTTTTCTTTCAGGAAGAACATCTCATTATTTAGCATTCTATATAGGAAAAGCCTTAAATCTCTCTACAAATCTCGCAGTTATTCTATTTTTTCTTATCCATATTTCAATTTTGCTTGGAATAATAATATTTTTTACTTATTCAAGTTTTTTTCTTGTCCTTTATAATTTAAAGACTTTAGAATCAATAAAAAGTTCAATTAAATTCGTAAAAAAAGAGTACATCAATACACTAACTATAACTCTGCTAATTTTTATAGTTTTTTTTATATTAGAAAAAAACAAGAATATCCTTTTTGATTTAATAGAGTATGGTTTAATAGTTCCGTACATATCAATACTCCTAACAAAATTTATTTTATCAAACAATGATTTATCAACCTAAAGAAGATTCTTATCTTTTAGAAAGCATCGTGAAAAAATATGCAAAAGGAAAAAAAGTTTTAGACATAGGTTCTGGTACAGGAATACAAGTAATAGCAGCAAAAAACGCAGGAGCAAATTCAGTCCTGGCATCAGATATAAATTCAGAATCTATAAAACAACTAAAAAATAAAAATATTTTAGCAATAAAATCAGATTTATTTTCAAAAATAAAAGGAAAATTTAATTTGATAATATTTAATCCCCCATATCTTCCATTAGATAAAAAGGAAGATAAGAAATTTTCTATAACAACAACAGGAGGAAAAAAAGGAGATGAAATAATTATCAAATTTTTAAAACAAGCAAAATTACACCTTAATCACAATGGAATTATCTTAATAGTTCTTTCATCAATAACTCCAAAAAATAGAATTCTGAAAATATTAAAAGCTCGTTCAATGAAAAAGCAAGTTTTAGCCAGAAAAAGTTTTTTCATGGAATCTCTAGAAGTCTGGAAAATCAAGATACAGTAGTTGAACATTTCTGTTCTTTATTTTGTGGATTATCTGAAAAGAAGAATAATGTGATAGCATTCATATAGGATTAATAATTCTGAATAGATATTTATCTTAGATAGAATTTCGTTTTATAGATAATTATTTGATATAAAAATTAATAGATAGTAAATTTATTGATGAAAGATATTAGATGAATTATTAGATAAGTTTATTTTATTCGAAAAAGCTCATCTACTGAAGATAAACAAAACATTTAAAACCACAATTCCTAATTAAAAACATGGAAAATGAATCTTTAATAAAGATTGCAAATCTTGAACAACATTACAAGCAAATGCAGGAAAGTCTTGCTCTTATTGATAACCAAATTCTTGAATTAGAACAATTTAAGGAATCCCTGATCCATATTATAAATACAAAAGAAAAAGAAATGCTGTCTTCTCTAGGAAAGGGAATACATATCAAGACATTAATGGATAATAAAAACGAACTCTACGTTCATGTTGGAGCAAACGTGATAGTAAAAAAAACTCCTCAAGAAACATTAAAAGTTTTAGATAATCAAATAACAATCTTTAAAGAAGCAAGGTTACAAATGGCTGTCCAACTAAATAACTACACAGAACAACTAAACACTCTTGTCTCTCAAATAGACAACCAATAACTATATAAGTAAAATCTTATATTTCATCTTATATCTCAATTAGAGGTGCTCAAATGCTAGAAATGCTGATTAATCCAAGAAAAGCCGAAAGAAAACCCTGGGAACTATTCTTTGTCGGAGTTGTCTATGCAAGCCTCTCAATCTTGCTTGTAAATTGGATTTTTCTGCAAGATGCTGTTCTTGCAAGGTACTCTGGAATTTTAGTTGTTACATTTACAGTTATGTTTTCTATACCATTTATTTATTACACAATTAAATTAGAAGAAAAAAAAATAACAGAAACTGCAGGAACATTAGCCCTCCTTAAAGAACATAAAAAAGCAATCTACGCCTTTCTCTGGCTTTTCATAGGTTTTGTTATCGCACTTTCATTTTGGTATATGATGCTCTCTTCAACGCAAAGCTTTTATGCGCAAATAGAAACTTATTGTTTAATAAATCGCCCCTCTAATTTTAACGAATGCGTAGGACAATATAACATAAAAGAAGTCTCAACCTCTACAGGCTTTCTTTCAAATACAGAAAGGCTTTTCCTAATATTCACTAACAATATTTATGTTTTAATATTCACTTTAGTATTTTCTTTAATTTTTGGCGCAGGAGCAATTTTTGTTCTGGCATGGAATGCAAGTGTCATAGCCGCCGCAATAGGCATTTTTACAAAATCAGAATTAAGTGCACTTCCAATAGCTTTAGTTAGATATTTCATTCATGGCATCCCGGAAATTGCTTCTTATTTTATAGTAGCCCTAGCAGGAGGACTAGTGTCTATAGCAGTAATAAGGCACGAAACAGGCACAGAAAAATTCTGGGATGTCCTGCAAGATGCTTTAAATCTTATTATTTTAGCCATAATAATTTTATTTCTTGCAGCCTTGGTAGAAGTCTTCATAACTCCTTTATTATTCTAGTAATTTTAGGAATCTTTATATAACCTCTTTTTCATCAATTTGAATAAATAAAATGGAATCAGATATAAAAGAGAAGTCAGTTGAAGATAAATCCATTATTCAGGAAGAAACTCTAATAAAAGAAAGAAAAGAGAAATTTATAAATTTTTTAAAAAAAGACAATGTTTTTACCGCGCTAATAGCAATTACATTGATAGCTCTGATATTAAGTATAAACAGATTAGGTATTGAAGAATTCATAAATCATCTTTTCAGTTTAATAAAGAGTATATTTACATTTAAAATATTTAATATTTCAATAATTCCTGAAGTCTGGCTCTTTATTATATCTTTAATAGCTTTAATCCTAGCGTATTACAAAAAAAGAAAATTAATTCCATATTTATATCTTATTTGGGTAGTTTTGACCTCAATAGCAATTAGAACTACAAATTTAAATAAATTAAAAGATATAACAACAAACACATGGACTTTAGGCCCCGATTTAGATCCTTTTCTCTTCTTGCGTTGGGCAGAATATATAGTAGAGCATGGAAAATTATTTGTAATAGATACTATGCGTTACTCTCCTTTATTTTTTAATACAAAAAGCGAGCTCATTCTTACACCTTATCTGATTGCATGGTTCCATAAAATTGCTTCTTTCTTCGGCTCTGAATCTGTAACTTATTCAGCCATTCTCTACCCAGTTATCATGTTTGCACTTACAATAATAGCTTTCTTTCTTTTTACAAGGAAAATATTTCTCGAATTTATAGGAGAAAAGGCAGCAACTATAACTGCTTTAATTGCTTCATTTTTCTTAACTATCTTTCCAGTTTTTATGCCTAGAACAATAGCAGGAATTCCAGAAAAAGAATCTGCCGCATTTTTCTTTATGTTCCTCTCGTTCTATTTATTCTTATCTGCATGGAAATCTAAAAGTCTAAAATATCAAATTCCTCTGGCAATTCTTGCGGGTATTTCGACAGCCTGCATGGCTTTAATCTGGGGCGGAGTCACTTATGTATTTTTAGCAATGGCAGTATCAATGTTCATAACATTCATGCTAGGCAGCATAAATAAAAATAAATTCTATATCTATCTTATTTGGATGCTAGTAACTTTTGTTTTGATGCACATGTTTTCAGCAAGGTATGCAATAAAGAGTATTATAGCTAATTATACGGTCTTTGTAGCATTTATTATATTTATAGATTTCTTAATTTTTAATACAAAGATAAAAAAATTAACTGAAATAAATAATATTTCAAAAATACCTCCAAAAGTTATATCTCTAATAATTTCAATAGTTCTTATCTTTATAATCACAATATTTGTTTTTGATTTCAGTTTCTTCTTTTCACAAATTAGTCAACTTATTACAAGCCTTGTTAATCCAATCGGCTCAAGATTAACATTAACAGTTGCAGAAAATAAACAACCATTTTTTGTAGAATGGGTGGGCAGTTTCGGCCCCAATATCAATGGTTTTCCACTATTCTTCTGGCTTTTCTTTTTAAGCTCAATTTATATGTTTTATAAGTTTACAGAATTCCTAAGTAAAAAAGAGAGAATAAGATTAACATTTTCATATATTATATTAATATTTGCTATAACATTCACAAGATATTCTCCAGATAGCTTATTTAATGGAACAAGCACAACTAGTCTTTTAGCATATGCTGCAGGTTTTATAATTATAATCTCAACAATTTCATTTTACTATTATAAATATTACAAATTAAATCTTTTTGACAAATTCAAAAATATAGAATTAGGAATTATAATCCTATTTTCTTTATTTATTCTTGGGCTTTTGTCAGCGCGAGGAGCAATTAGATTAATAATGACCCTTGTGCCTCCTGCGTCTATTATAGCATCATATCTTATAGTATCTTTATTCATAGACCTAAAAAAAATACAGGGAGAAATATCCAAACCTATTTCAAGATTTGTTTTTGTTGTTGTTTTAATCGCTCTAATATTTTCAGGTTACCAATTCTACAATCAGATTTCTAATGAATCTTCTTCATATGCTCCTTCAGTTTACAATCAACAATGGCAGAAAGCAATGGCTTGGGTTAGAGATAATACACTAGAAGATGCAGTTTTTGGCCATTGGTGGGACTATGGTTATTGGGTGCAATCTATTGGAAGAAGAGCAACTGTATTAGATGGAGGAAACGCAATCTCATATTGGAATCATTTAATGGGGAGGCATGCTTTAACAAGTTCAAATGAAAGAGATGCTTTAGAATTTTTATATGCTCATAATACAACTCATTTCTTAATAGATTCTACAGATATAGGAAAATATACAGCCTTTTCAACTATCGGCTCCGATATTAATTATGATAGAAGAAGCTGGTTTAGCACTTTTATAAGAGACAGCAATCAAATACAAGAAACTAAAAATTCAACTATTTATATCTATACTGGAGGCACATCTTTAGATGAAGATATTAAATATGAGAATAACGAAACAAAAATATTTCTTCCTTCTAACAAAGCAGGCCTAGGAGCAGTATTAATAGAACAAGACAAAGAAGGAAAGTTAACTTCTCAACCGCAGGGAATTTTTGTATATCGGGAACAGCAGTATAGATTGCCTTTCAGATATGCCTATGTTAATAAAAAATTCTACGACTTTAAATTTGGCATAGAATCAGGAATCTTCTTAATGCCAAGAGTAGATCAAAATGGAGATAATGTAAATGTAGTGGATAATGGAGCATTAATTTATCTTTCAAACAGAACAGTAAAATCCCAACTAGCAAGACTTTATCTTTACAAAGAAGATAATCCTTATTTCAAATTAGTGCATAGCGAAGATGACTTTTTTGTGTCTCAACTTAAAACACAGTCCCCACAATTATCTGACATAATCTTCTTTAATGGGGTTCGTGGTCCTATCAGAATCTGGGAAATTAAATATCCAAAAGACATTCAGTTTAAAGAAGAATATATAAGCACTATCTATCCAGAAGAATTACAATTAGTACAATGAGCAAAATAATTTTACTAATACCAATCTTAGCAAGCTTTTTCGTAAGTTTATTTTTAGTTCCATTTTGGATTAGAAAAGCAAAACAAATCAATCTTTTGTGGGAAGATATGAACAAATTTACAAGCCCAAAGGTAGCTGGTTCTGGAGGCATAATAGCAATTTTTGGATTTATTATTGGAGTTTTATTATATATAGCTTATAATGTCTTCATATTAAAGAGTTATAACTCAAGGTTAATAGAAACATTTGCATTGTTAACAGCAACTTTAATTTTATCAGGAGTAGCATTAATAGATGATTTATTAGGATGGAGGCATGGAGGTTTATCAAGACGTTCTAGATTGATTTTAGTCTTTCTTGCAGCAATTCCTCTGATAACAATTAATGCAGGAAAAAGCACCATGTTTTTTCCTTTTTTAGGAAAAATTGATGTAGGAATAATATACCCTTTAGTTTTCATTCCTATTGGAATTATAGGGGCAACAACAACTTTCAATTTTTTAGCTGGTTTTAATGGGTTAGAAGCAGGACAGGGAATAATAATTTTAATTGCTCTTGCATTAGTTGCATACTTCACAGGCAACTCATGGCTCTCAATAATCGCATTGTGTATGATTGCCTCTCTCTTTGCATTCCTATTTTATAATTTCTATCCAGCCAAAGTTTTTCCAGGAAATTCACTTACATATTCTATAGGAGGGCTAATTGCCATAATTTCAATTTTAGGTAATTTCGAGAAAGTTGCACTATTCTTTTTCATTCCTTATATTTTGGAATTTGTACTAAAATTAAGAGGAAAACTAACTAAACAAAGTTTTGGTAAACCTCTTCCAGACAATTCTCTGGATCTAAGATATGATAAAATATATGGTCTGGAACATTTATCGATATATTTATTTAAAAAATTAAGTGTAAAACCAACAGAAAGAAAAGTTGTATTCTCTATATGGTTATTTCAAATAATAATTATAATACTGGGATTTATAATATTTAAAAATGGGATATTTTATAATGATTAAATTAAATAGAGGTCTAATCACAGGAAGCATAACCCTTTTAATAGCTTTTAATATTTATAATGCTCTTAATTTTTTCTTTCATTTTGCAATGGTTCGTCTTCTTTCAGTTGCAGAATACGCTATTCTAGCATCTTTATTTTCTATAATTTATATTCTAGCAGTTTTTACAGAGTCTATTCAAACAGTAATAACTAAATATACAGCAGAAGAAAATAACAAGGGAAAATTAAAGAATATTTTAAAAAGATCGTTCAAAAAATCCCTTTCAGTTTCAATTTTATTATTCTTAATTTATCTAATTGTTGCAATTCCACTTTCGTATTTACTTAGAATCAATTATCATTTAATGGCTCTAAACGGTTTAATGATAATTCTAGCGTTTATCTCTCCAATAAGCAGAGGAATATTACAAGGAAAGAAAAGGTTTACTATTCTGGGAGTTAATATGATCATAGAGTCAGCAGTTAAATTTATTCTTGCAATAGCTTTAGTTATTTTAGGCCTGTCAGTTTTTGGTGCACTTATCGGAACACTCATCGGAGTTATGATAGCTTTAGCGCTTTCTTTACTAAACATAAAAGATATTTTAAGCTCAAAAGAAGAAAAAGCTCAAACAGAGGGAATATATGATTATACAAAACCGGCATTTCTAATAACTTTAGCAATACTTGCCTTTTACAGTATAGACATAATAATTGCAAAAATATTTTTCTCTGATGAATTGGCAGGAGCCTACGCAATTTCATCAATCTTGGCAAAAACAATCTTCTTCGGTACCCAGCCAATTAGCAGAGCGATGTTTCCTATTTCAGCAGAGAATAAGAAAAATAAAGAAAATTCAGAAAATATATTTTCAAACGCCTTAATAATTTTCATTATAGGCGTAATAACAGTATTAGCAATTTTTTATTTATTTCCAGAGTTCATAATAAAGATATTTTCTGGGAAAATAATTACAGAATCTTCAGGAATTTTGTTCTATCTAGGCATAGCGATAACTATAATTTCCTTATCCAACCTGATTCTTTTATACAAGCTCTCACTTGGCAAAATAAAAGGTTATCAATATCTATTCATCTTTATTGCTCTGGAGATTTTTCTTCTAAGCATATTTTCCTCCAATCTTTTACAATTTTCAATAGCCTTTATAACCTCATCAGCAGCTTTCCTCTGGGCTTCAATAATACTAATGAACGATTAGTGTGAACTACCATAACCTAACATTTTCATGTTGAGGTCATGGCTTCTGACTTCATAGATACTTCTTGCTGAACAAATTTTTTAGTATTAACCGAGTTTTATTACAGCCTGTTGATATATGAATAACTGCGTTGTTTAGAACACAATGTTTTAGCAGTTGATGATATGAGAATTCTTAAACCTCCAATAAATCAATGTCCAAATAGCATGTAAACCATCTTTCCAGTTTATTTTCTTTCCATCTTTTATACTTCTTGGAGAATAAGAAATAGGTAATTCCAAGATTTTTATTCCCTCTTTCAAAACTTTCGCAGTAACTTCAGGTTCAATATCAAATTTATCAGCTTTTATTTCAATATTTTTAATAACATCACTCTTAAAAACCTTATAACAAGTTTCCATATCAGTTATCTTAGTTCCATAAATAATTTTGGTTAAAAAACTAAGAAATTTATTCCCTAGAAAATAAATCTTATATCTTGGCTTATGTTTTTTTAAAAACCTGGAACCATAAACAACTTTATATCTTTCCCTAATAATTGGCCTAATCAATTTTTTAAAATCTATAGGATTATATTCCAAATCAGCATCCTGAATAGTTATTATATCTCCAGTTGCAGATTTTATCCCTAGCTTAATAGCAGATCCTTTTCCACCATTCTCTTTGCTTAAGAATTTATATTCTATTACTCTTCTTTTTTTCTTCATTTTCAAATATTTTAAAATCTCCTTTTTTGAATTATCCTTGCTCCCATCATTAATAATAACAATCTCCTTTTTTATCCCTAAATTTACATTAGAAAGTTTATCTAATATCTTAATTACAGTTTTCTCTTCATTATAGACTGGAACAATTATTGTCAATTTCATTTTTTTCTAATTAAATAAACAACATATATAGGACTTAAAAATGTCAAAATTAAGGAAGATAAAACAATGAAGTGAGCAATCTTATCTAGTAGAGCTCCTAGACCAACAGCATTATAATTGTCAAATAATTTATCTTTTGGTTTATATCCTATGGGATACAAGAACCACTCCTTTGGCTGTTTAGCATATTGCAATATAGCTTCTTTCAAGGGAATTTTTGTTTTATAAACATTAATTATATCTATTTTTTTTCCTAAACCTGGATAGTAAGGCTCATCTTCATAAGGCTCTGAAATTTTCCCTATCAATTTTCCTCCAGATTGGAAAAAACTAGTTATAGACTCCATACTTGTATTCAATTCCTGATTGTCTTTTACAGTGCCCCAGCCACAATCATCTAGAATACATTCAAAAAAATAAATCTCTACAGGAACTTCATTACCCGGGATTTCATCCTTTTTCGCGAATAAATTCACTAGCTCATTTGCTTCTAAATAGGGTTTTCCATAAAATGCCCAGTGAATTCTTCCGCGATATATTCTACTATCTGCAACAATAAGAGCATTATCTGGAATTTTTTCTTTCAGCTCTATCATTTGTGTTAAATGATTTTTTCCATAAAAATGAGTTGCTCCCAAAGTTGTCTGAGAAGTTAAACCAAGATAGTAGAATGCAAAAATAATGATAATAAAATATATGTATTTTCCAGAACTACTTTTCAATTTCTCAAATTTTCTTGAAAAAACGTCAATAGCTAAACCTCCAGCAGGAATGAATAAGACTTCCAGAAATATATAATGTTTTGGAAGCAGAATTATTGAAGCTAAAAATGGCAGAACAAGCAAAATACTTAAAACAAAAAATACAATATAGTTTTTATATTCTTTTCTAGAAAAAAAGATAATAAACATTCCAAATAAGCCTAAAAAGAAAGCAATAGGATTTCCTCTCATAATAAATTCAAATGCAGAAATTATTGTTGGCTTTTTAGTAGAGGAATGTTGAGAATTTCCAAATATTAAACCTTTCCAGTCATTTTTAGCATTGAATTGATAATCCCAGCCATAATATTTTTCCGATATATTTCTCCCCAAACCGAAAGTTCTGGTAAATTGTAAATCCATAAACCCCTTTTCTTTATACAGCAAATAATTATGTGTTAAGGCAGGAATTGTAAATATAAATATTGCAAATAGAAAAATAGCTATTCTTTTAACATTTTCCCCACTTAAAATTTTCTTTTTCTCCTTTTTATTCAAATAAACAGAATACAGCAAAAGAGAAGGAATAAACAATAAAGGATAAACTTTAGTATAGACAGCCAGCCCCATAAATATTCCACTGACTAGATATCCAGCTTTTTTTTCACTCTTTAAAGCTCTAATAAAAATCAACATACTTGTTAAAACAAAAAACATTGTCATAACATCCATCTCTTCAACAGTATTTTTTATATGAAATGGAGCTATTGCTAATAAAAAAGCAGAGATCAATCCAATTTTTTCATCAAAAAATTCTTTAGCTAATAAATAAATAATTAAAACGCTAAAACTTCCAAATATCAAAGCAGCCATTCTTGAAGTTAATTGATTAATTCCAAATATATCGTAAATTATACTTGTAAAAGCAAACCATAGACCTGATGATTGGTCATATGTTATCAACCTATTAGATTGATAAAAATCAATAGCATGTAAAACAAAATGCATCCCATCTGCAGAAACAGATAAATTAATCGCAGCAATTAACCTTAAAACAAAACCTAAAATAAATATTCCTATTAAATATAAATAAACTTTTCTTATTGAGAATATTCTATCTATTAATTTATCTATAAAGTTCTCTTTTGCTATTTCTCCCATCAATTTAATTTACATCTACAATATATAAACCCTACTCCATATATCTTTAAAAGAATATCTCTTTCTAAATTGTTATGAACAGGGTATCAATAATCATTCCAGCATATAATGAAGAAAAGAGAATTTCTAAAACCCTAGAATTCTATGGGAATTATTTTTTCACACTTAAAAAAAATAAAAAATTAGACTATGAAATTATTGTAGTGATAAATAATACAACAGACAATACAGAAAATATTGTTAAGAAATATATTAAAAAATATAAGGAAATAAAATATTTAAATTTCAGAAGAGGCGGAAAAGGATTCGCAGTAATGGAAGGTTTTAGAGATGCATTAAAAAGAAAGAATGATTTAATCGGATTTGTTGATGCAGATATGGCGACCCCCCCTGAAGAATATGCAAAATTAGTTTTTTCTGTTAAAAATTTTGATGGGACAATAGCAGATAGATACCTTAAAGGCTCTCAAGTTTTTCCCACAATAACATTTAGAAGATTAATAGTAGGTAGAATGTTCAATTTCCTAATAAGATCCATTCTTTTCCTTCCTTACAGAGACACCCAATGTGGAGCAAAGGTGTTTAAAAGAAAGACAATTGAAAAAACCCTGCCAAGATTAACAATGTCAAAATGGGCGTTTGATGTAGAACTTCTTTTTAATATGAAAATGCTTGGATTTATTATAATCTCATTTCCTACAAAATGGTATGACCGAGAATATTCAAAAATAAATTTTTTAAAAGCTTCCCCTTGGATGGCTCTGGCAATAGTAAGGCTAAGGATAATTAACTCTCCTTTTAGAAAATTCATAAGAATATATGATAAATTTATAGGGTTTATAAAATGAAAAAACTTAATATGGGTTGCGGTTTAGACATAAAAAAAGACTATATTAATTTAGATTCTATAGGGCTTAAAGGTGTAGATATTGTGCACGATCTTAATAAATTTTCATATCCTTTTAAAGATAATGAATTTGATGAGGTCTACACAAGCCATGTTTTAGAGCATCTAGAAGATTTAACAAAAGTAATGAAAGAATTAAAAAGAATCTGTAAAAAAGGAGCAAAAATAATAATAAGAGTGCCTCATTTTTCTTGTGGTGTAAGTTACCGAGACCCAACACATAAAAGGTTATTTAGTTATTTTACTTTTAACTATTTTACAGACAAATGCTTTTATAATCTCCCCAAGTTTAAAATAATAAACAGAAAACTTAATTTTACTCGCTGGACGTTTCCATTTCTTAATAAAGTTTTCAATCCAATTATAAATATCAATCCAGAGATTTATGAAAGATTCTTCTGTTGGATTCTACCCTGTTCAGAAGTTTTATTTAAACTGGAGGTGATGAAGTGAGCAAAATAACTGCCATAATTCCATTAGCTCCAGATAGAAAATTAGAAATTTTAGATAGTTTTAAAAAGCTAAAAAATAAAATCAACCTAATAGTTGAAGAAGGCAGAAATCCATCTAAAAATAGAAATATAGGAATTAAAAAAGCAAAAACAGATTTAATTGCCTTTTTAAACGCGCACACAATTCTTCCTGAAAATTGGTCAGAAGAAGTTAAAAGATTTTTTCTAAATTATCCTGAAATTGACATTGTAGGAGGTCCTCAATTAACAAGCAGAAACGAATCATTATTTGTTAGAGCAAGCGGCCATGCTCTAAGTTCAATTTTTGGCTCTGCAAATTTACAATCAAGATACAAACCAAAAAAAGTTAATTTGAACGCAGATGAGAAACATATAACCTCAGCAAATCTAATTTGTAAAAAACATGTTTTCAGGAAACTAAAATTTGACGAATCAATCTACCCCGGAGAAGACCCAAAATTTATTTCAGATGCTATAAAATCAGGCTTCAGGGTAGCATATTCTCCCGATATTTATGTCTACCATAAAAGAAGATCCAATTTTAGCTCTTTAATGGAACAAATATTCAAATACGGGCTAACAAGGCCAAGAAAAGAGCCAATTTCAGAAACTCTAAAAAATCCTTTTTTCCTCATTCCTGGTTTATTTCTAATATATCTCTCCTTTCTCCCTACCTTACTCGCTATTCATTATCTAACTTTAGTCCCTTTCATCCTTTATTTAATTCTAAATATATATTTTAGCATATATCAATCACTCTCCAATAACGATTTTAAAGCTCTTCCTCTAATTCCTTTCATCTATCTTGCCATCCATTTAAGCTACGGAGCAGGATTTATCTTAGGTTTAATAAAGAATAAAAATGAAATATCCAAAGATTAGCTTTATAACGCCAATGAAAGAACAGGATTTTAGAGTAATTAGGCTTCTAGAGTCAATTAGCTCACAGAATTATCCTAAAAACAAAATAGAAGTTATCATTACTGACGGAGGCAGTAATCCAGAAGTTTTAAAAAAATGCAAGGAATATGGGTTTGTTAAAATATTTTCTAATTCAAAAAAACTTGCAGAAGGAGCTGGAATGGGAAAAGACCAGGGGATCTGGAAGTCAACAGGAGAGTTGATAGTTATAGCAGAATCAGACATTGAATTAATGGGAAAAGATTGGATAAATAATATGCTGCTGCCCTTTAAAAAAAATAAATATATATTCGCTTCTGTTCCAAGGCTTTTTATTCATCCTAAAGACAGCCCAACTAACAGATATTTAAGCTTTATAGGTGTAGATCCTTTTGCAGTCTATCGCTCAATAGAAGGCCAATTAGAATTAAATCCTCGATTAGAAAAAAGAAAGGAAAAATATTTTATAGAAACCTTAAATAAAAATAAACCTTATTGCATGGGAAGTAATGGATTCATGTTTAAAAAATCCCTAATAAAAAAAGTAGGCGATTACGCCCAAGATGTAGAATTTATAGCTAGATTAGCTAGAGATAATTTTCTAAAATTCGCAGTTGTAAATAATGCGCGAGTTTGGCATAAAAACGTTAAAGGTTTAAAAGATTTTATAAGAAAAAGAATAAAATGGACAAGAAATTACACGAAAGTTTATATAAAAGAAAAAAAAGAATTTAACTGGATTACAAGCAAAAAAGAGTTTTTCATTCATATAGTGAAAAACCTCTCAATTCTGCCCAACATACCAATATCAATAAAAAAGTCTCTACAGTATAATGATTTAGCATGGCTTCTCCATCCAATTTTAATGTTTTTCTCTACTTCTCTAAATGTCTATTTTTCTCTACAATCAAGAGAAATGAGAAATCAGGTTCTCCAAAGCTAAGAACTAATAAGTTTCAAAAGTTTTTCCTCAACAGTCTTATTAGCAGAAAAAACCATATTTGTTCTTCCTTCACTTATTTTTCTTTCGCCAATGTCATATCCAGAAAAATCAACAACGCTTCCTCCAGCTCCTTTATACACAGAATAAACAGGAACAGCATTTCCTAGATGGTTATTAAAGCTAATTCTAGCACATCCTTGAGGTTCTAGACCACTATAACCTAAATGCCCTCTTAAAATATCTCCAAAATCTCCATAAATCCTCCACAAATCAAAAGCCCCACCTTTATTTCTATTAGCAACTTTCTCGTAAACTCTTGAAATTAAATCTTCTGTCCCGGTCGCGGCACTATTTCTGTCAAAACCCTGAAATGCATCCCAGCCAATTATACCCTGGCCCAAGTTTGTCTGACTAGAAGTAATTAATTTAATAGTTCCTCCAGCATATTTAGGATGATCTGGCTTTCCAGCGTATCTATCTTCAATTTCTTCAAAAGTCTTCATGACACCATCCTCTAAAATACTAAAAGCATTTGTAGGAAAATGTGGATGCTGCGAAGGATTTCCATCAACTAAAGTTGAATAAACAAAATCTTTTATTTGTAAATCTTTAATCTCTTTATCTGTGGGTAGTGTAAATGAAACTCCAAAACCCCAAACACCATCATTAATCATTCTTAAAACATTAGCTTCATTGCCTAATCCAGCTAATTTTATTGTCCCATCAACAGGATCAAGATAAACATTTAATCTCATATTTCCTTGTCCAATATCATAAAAACTGTTTTTAGTAGGTTCTACTTCTACTATTAATCTCATATTTCCTTGTCCAATATCATAAAAACTGTTTTTAGTAGGTTCTACTTCTACTATTAATCTAACTCCTACATTTCGTTCTTTAGCTATTTTTTTCAGATATTTAATAGAAATATCCTCACCAAGGGCATCAACATTTTTTGTATTTTCTCCCTTCAAGATAGACTTTCTTACATCTGCGCCTTCATGATAAAGTAGATTATTGATAAAACTTCTTACTTCAAAACCCATATTCAGACCAATCTCACTTAGCTTTTTTTCTAATTCGGAAATCAAAAAGATTCATAAAAATAGACTATTTAATCATTTTTATCATCCAGAATATATTAATCAAACACATCTTTCAAATCTTTTAAAGAAATTTTAGGCGTAATAAAATCCTCTTCTGACATATTGGAAGGAACAAACCCAGCATTGATTCTTAATCCAGCAGTTGGAAATTCCTCTTTCAAATTCTTCCAGAATTCAGGCAATTTTTGAGTCAGTTCATATCCTTCCCAAACAATAGGTTCCATAGATCCAATCTCTCTAGCCCATTTTGCCATTCTGGCTAAACCTTCTTGCAAAGAGGTCTTGTCTTTATAACCAAGAATCTCTTCAGATTTCTTAGTTGTAGAATGAGCATGTTTTACCTCATGTCTCGGCGCAACATATTCAGGTTTTATATCAAGATCCATAACTTTTAATACTTCTTCTGAAAGCTGGTTTAAACTGTAAACTTTTCCAGATCCTAAATTAACAATCTCGTTTCTCGCTTTTTCAATAAAAGGAGCTTCTGCAATACATGGGATAATATCTCTTATATAAGAAAAAGCTCTTGTCTGTTCCCCATCGCCATATATCAAAGGAGACTTTCCCTGCATAATTCTATTCATAAAAATTCCTATAACGTTTCTGTAAGGATCTCCCAGAAACTGCCTTTCTCCGTATATATTATGAGGCCTTATAATGATAAAATCCATTCCGAATAACTCATGAGCGCATTTCAAATCCAATTCAACAGCATATTTTGAGATACCATAAGGATCTTCTGGTTTTGGTACATCCTCTTCATCAAAAGGCAGTTTTCCTTTCCCGTAAACAGCCATGGAAGAAGTAAATAAAAAACAATTAACATTATTTTTTATTGCAGCATTAATTAAGTTCAGAGAGCCAATTAAATTATTATTATAATTAAAATTCCTTATAAAATGTGAAAGCCCTTCAGCAGCATAAGCGGCCAGATGATAAACTATTTCCTGTCCTTTCATAATATCATCAATTAATTTTTTATCTGTGATACTTCCCTTAACAAACCTCACTTTCAGATTTACATTATTCTTTAATCCTCCAGACAAATCATCAAGTACAGTCACATCAAATCCTTTTTCTACTAAATAGTCAACTAAATGACTTCCTATAAATCCAGCGCCTCCTGTCACCAATACTTTTTTCATACCAAACTTTTAACAATATCAATCTTTTAAATATTACTATACTCAAATTCTCTTATAAATCACAAAAGCAGCCTGTTTCTTTTCTTCATCAAAGAAAAAAGCATTAATAGGCTGCCATTTATCTTGATTACTTTGTAAATAACTCTGAACATAATCAGGATGCTTGTTAAATGCATGGATAACAGAATATTCCGCATTTATATCTTCAATATCAGATTCGTTAGTCGGAAAACCAACATAGGCCATTTCAGCATAATAAATTATATATGGCTCTATTCCCCCTCCCATAACAATACTATTCTTATCAGAATTATCTCTTAACCATTCAAATCCCTGTTTCATCTGCAAATAAGTTTCTTTTTTTTCATTAATTAATAAATCAGCAAATTTTATTTCATTATAAGCTCCAAAAGCCAATATAGCAAGAACTAAGATTAAAGCAAAATTTTTATTATATTTTTTAATAAATTCATAAACATAATCTAAACCATAAGCAGAAAACATGACAAAAGTTATGCTTAATGGAAACAACCATCTATCTTCAGCTCCTTTAATATAAAATATGAAGAAAGAATAGAATACAACAAACATTAAAATCATTAACAAATGTCCCCTAAATTTCTTATTTTTAGAAATAAACCCATATCCTAAAAATATTTCCAATACACAAATTGCAATTCCTAAAATAAATAATAAAAATAATATATCGTTAAAAAAATTGCCAGAAGGATGCAAAGAAAAAGGATTCAAATAAGATCTTATAAAGTTCAGAGTACCAAATGCAAATTCCTGGCTAACTTCCTTAACATAACCGCCGCCTAATAAAGCTGGAAATACATTGCCCTTAGTAATTAAATTTATTAAAAAGAAGATTAATATCGGGGAGATGCCAATTATAACACTAAACCACGCCTTCCATTCCTTTATTAATTTTATCAATCCTGCTCTTTTCGTCAAAACTAAGAATAATAAATAACTAACATAAACCAAACCATCAGTATATCTAAATTACGTAACAAAACCAGACAAAATTATAGATATAGCAAAATACTTATAATTTATTTTATATTCACTCTCTTTTATAAAAAAATAAATACTGTCAAATAAGAAAGCTATTGATAGAGAATGTGTTAGTAATCTTCCCGTATAAAATAAATGAATCCATAAAGAAGAAAAGATAAAACTGGCAATTAAGCCAATTTTCTTATTATATAATTCTTTCCCGATAAAATAAACAAAAGCTACTGAAATAACAGATGGAAGAAATTCTAATAAAAATCTATTTACAACTTCATTAAATCCTATTTTAATCAATACGCTCCAAATTAAAGGAAAAAGCGGAGGCCTAATCAAAGTCTCTCCAATAACTATATCAGATTTATCCCATAAATGATAAACAAAATTCTTAGCTAAAGTTCCATAAGCCGCCTCATCCCACCACAAGGGTTGATTTTTTGTCAAAACAAAATAATACCATCTTAGAATAAAAGCGAAAATAATAACTCCTACAAAGGCCAGATTATATCTATCTTTTAGCCATTTCTTTATTTTCTCTTTCCTATCTTCTATATTTTTTTCTATTTTATCTGCCTCGATCCCTTCTTCTTCAACGCTCTCTTTAACCTCTTGCCCATCCATTAAATATGATAAAGAACCTTCTTTTTATTTATTTCTATCATAGATTCTGCGCCAATTAAGTCATCATCTATAGAAGTTATATTAACTACTAGATAATTACAAGATAACAATAACTTTAAAAAGTTTACATTCTATTCAAAATGATGCGAAGAAGAATATCTGAAGAGAAGAGAGTAGAAATTCAAAGATTGTATAAAGAAGGTCAAGGGTCCAGAAAGATAGCTAGGCAAACTGGAGTTTCAGAGACTTCAGTCTATAGTATGACTAAGTTAAAACAAAGAATTAATCCAGCAACAGGCAGGCCATATAAGTCTTATAGTGAATATAAGAACAATCTAGCAAGACAAGAAACTAATCCAGAAACAAACCAACCATATAAGTCTTATAGCGAACTTTTAAGTTATCAAGCAAGACAGAGGTATAATCCAGAAACAGGTAAACGATTTGGATCTTTAGAAGAATTATATGACTATCAAGCAAGACAAAAAACTAATCCACATACACATAGGAAATTTAGATCCAAAAGAGAATATTTAGATTATCTGGCAAGACAAAAAACTAATCCAACAACAAACAAGTTATATGAATCTCATAGTGAATACAAAAGTTATCAAGCAAGACAGAGAATGCAAAGAAAGGAAAATAGAAGATTTAATCGTTTAGTTAAAAAGGGGTTAAAGGGGTTAGGTCAAACTAGATTAGGGTTGGCTAAAAAATTAGGCGTCACTAAACGAGCAGTTTTATTTTACCTTCAAGGTAGAACGATTCCAAGAGGAGAGAGATTGAATAGACTTTTGAGAATTTTAAATATTAATAACTTTACAGAAAGGGCAAGCCTTGACGATTTAATAGAAGAATAAAATATAAATCTAAGGTTTTGCACATTCGTATTTATTTAGTGCTTTCAACTCTTGCCCATAATTCTTCTCTTTTTTTCTTCTTTATATTAACATCCTTATAAATTAAAAACCATAAATAAACCCTAGATAAAAACAGATTAACTATCCAAATAAATTCTCTAAAGCTTTTTATATATTGTATGAAATCCAAAATTCCAAGAGATTCTTTTTTAAAGGACCTTATTTCGACATTTAATAACTTTCTCAACTGATTATAACCCCCCGCACTTCTCCTTTTTTGTTTGATCCAGTCCTTTAAATTTGAAGGATATTTAACATAGACTAAAGCATTATCAGTATAAGCTATTCTAAATCCTTGCTCATAAACTTTATGCGAAATAAAACCATCTTCAGAAAGCAGTTCTTCAATTAATTTAGGAAATAAATTCTTTCTTATAGCAAATAAATATCCAGAGCAAAAAAATCTTTTTCCAAACCCAAAAGCCCGTTTTCTTCTTTTATCAGCAACATCAGTTAAAACAAAACTCCAGAATCCATATTTATTGTTCTTCTCATTAATAGAAATAGGTCTACCCGAAACAGCGCCGATCTTTTCATCATTAAACTCCTTTAAAATAAATTTAAGTGCATTATTTCCAATAAAAACATCTCCATCGCTAAAAACTAAGATATCCCCTAGAGCACGAGAGACAGATAAATTTAAAGCAGCAGATTTGCCCTTTCCTGAATCTTTAATTAATCTTAGATTTCTAAACCTTCTCTTAAACTTTCCAGCCGCATTTAAAGTTTCATTATCAGGAGCAACAACAATTATCTCTCCTTTTTTACCTCTCATTTCCCTAATAAAAGACAAAACAGCCTTGCCTATAGTTCTAGGCTCTTTAAAAGCAGTTATGATTACACTTATCATATCTTTTTTTAAAATAATCAATTTAAATGTTTTCTTAAACTATGTTCTACCTTTTCAAACATTCAATAGCAAACTCCAAAAAATCACTAACATATGGCTCAAGCTTTTCTTTTAATGTATCGCTATATTCAATAAATTCTATATTTCCTTTAATCTTATCAGTTTTAGTTCCTTTAGGAACAATAATCACAGGATTTTTATGTAAATTATCTAATTTTAATTTCCCTTTTCCGACAGCAAAATATGCAATATTTAAACTATCTGTTCCTTTTCTATGTCCAAAAGGATCTGTCTGAAATGTTGTTCTTGCTATGCCTAAATTAATTAAATTAGCTAACTCTAGACCACACTCTTCCAGTGCCTTTTTCTTCAAAGATTCCTCTATAGAAAATCCTCTTTGAATTCTCCCGCCGACAGGCCATAAAACGTCCTTTGCAGGCAGATTATCTCTTGTGACTAATAAAATTCCTCCATTATAAGTTATAAACACATCGTGACAACAAATAATACTTGCTTTATGCACAATCTTATAATCCTCTAGAGGAATTTTTCCAGTTTGCAATTTACTATTATCAACTTTTTTCCCATTTTCATAATAATATTCCTTTATCATTTTACCTTATTTATTTTTCTTATATATTTAACATCTGTCTTCCTCTTCTAATATACAAACAACATTTTATTTATAAGAATTTCTCTTCAAAACTTCCTTATAAATTTCTTCTGTTTTTTCAGCAATTAAATCCCAACGATAATTTTTAGCTTTTTTTAAGTTATTTTCTGAAATTCTTTTTCTTAAATTATTATCATTCAATAATTGAAGCACTCTTGTTTTAAAACCTCTATTATCTCCATATTTAACAAAAAACCCATTTTCAGGCTCTTTCATTTCATAAGGAATACCATTTACAGGGCTTGCAACTATAGGCAACCTTGAAGCAAATGCCTCAAATAAAGTTAGTGGCAGGCCTTCTCGATAGCTGGGCATAACAAAAACATCAGCAGATTGGTACATCTTTATTATTTCTTCTCTGTCTCTAGTTTCTTTCATTAACAATATCTTTTTTTCATTTCCAATTAATTTTCTCACTGTTTCTCGCATTCCTTCGTCAGGGCCTCGAATAACAAAAATAATATCTTTTCTTTCTTTCAAAACTAATTTAGCGATTTCAACAAATTTATCAGGCCCCTTTGTAACGTTTAATCTACCAAAAAACAAGACCATCTTTACCTTTATCCCATTTCTACTCCTAAAATCATTATCCCTTATTTTTAAAAAAAATTTCTCATCCATTCCATTAGGAATATTTACAATCTTATTTTTGTTTCCCCCATACCTCTCAATAAAATTAAGCTCCCATGGAGTTATAGCGATTATCTTATCAGTTATATTCAAAGCAGCTCTGCTAAATAAATTATAACTAACTAAAATTCCTATTCTCCCTGCAATTGATCTAAAGGCATCTGTCCAAGGACAATGAGTAGTATGTATATGTTTTGCTCCTGAAATTTTAGCCGCGTAACTTGCTAAAACAAAATGTAAATGCCCAAATAAATGACTATGTATTATATCAAATTTTCCATTTAAAAGTCTAAAAAATACACTAGGCCATATTGTAGCAAAGTTTGCAACTCTTGTTATATATTTACATCTATGAATGTAAATCCCATCTATAATTTCTTCTTTTTTCCTTATTCTTTTTTTCTTGTCCCAGTCAGGAGCAAAAACATGAACTTCATGTCCTGCCTTCAATTGCCTTTTAGCAAGCTCTTCTACAACCTGCCCAACACCACTTATAGCGGGCCTATATTCAGGGCAAACATGAGCAATTTTCATAAATCTTCAAAATTCACAGCCTTTAAAAGTATATAGAAATTAACTTTCACTCTTCAAAATATTCTTCTCATACCAATCTAAAGTCATTTTTATTCCATCTTTTAAAGAAATTTTTGGCTCCCAACCAAAAATTTCTTTGGCTTTTAGATAATCCAGTGCAATTTTAGTTTTAATTGTCGGCTTTGTAGAATCATATTCAATTTTCAAATTTTTCCCAGAAACTTCAATAATCATTTTAACTAAATTAGCTACAGAAATAGAGCTCCCACATCCAACATTTACCAGTTCAAATTTTGTTGTTTGTTTTTCTAAAGCTAATTCAACAAATCTAACAATATCACTAACATGTAATAAGTCTCTTTCTTCTTCTCCTGTTCCCCAAACCAGGACTGTTCCACCTTCAGGAGCAGTCATTACTTTTGTCATTGTGGCTCCAAAAACATGAGATCTTTCAAGATCATATTTATCGTAAGGTCCATAAATATTCGAATGTCTAAAAACTGTAAATTTAGTCTTGCCATTAGGAGTCTTTAAAGCAAATAATTCACACGCTTTCTCTATCAAGATTTTAGACCATCCTGTCCCAAAATAATTTTCAGGGACACCTCTATTCAGATCAACATCACTCTCTTTAATTAATTTATCAGAAGAATTATACATTGTAGTACAGCTTGGGAATATAACCTGCTCAACATTATTTTCATGCGCTGCTCTAAATATCAAGGGATTTATTACAACATTATCAACAAAATGATAGTAAGGCCTTGCAAATATATCTTTAGATCCGGAACAGGTAGCCGCGCATTGGATGATAACATCCTTTCCTCGAACGGCTTTTATAACATATCTATCCATAGTCAAATCAGCCTTTATCATTCTTATTTTTTCGTTCTTTAAAGGCTCACTTCCAAAATAAGTGCCATAAACTTTTAAGTCATCCCTTTTAGCTAAAGCTTCAGCAACATTTCTTCCAATAAAACCTGTCGCCCCGCAGACTAAAACATTTTTTTTCATTTTTTCTTAAACTCCTCCGGTCTATCATCTAATATTAAATCTTTTTCTTTATTTATAAAACCTTCGTATATATTTTCAGCAACCTTTCTCGTCTCCCAACCATAAGCAGATAATTCAGGCCTTGTCTTTATTCTACTTGGATAAATGCCCATAACAAATATATTATTTTTTTCAGCCTCCAATCTTAAAGTATTTGTAAAGCCCCTCAAACCCCATTTACTTGCGCAATATATACTTCTTCCGTCTTGGCTTTCTAATCCAGCTAAAGAATTTATATTAATGATCGTTCCAGATCCTTTTTCTTTAAATAAACTATAAATTCCCTTTGTTAATTTAATCGGGGCAGTTAAATGAACATTAACTAATTCATCAATTTGATGGCTGTCAAACATATTTACTGGTAATTTAAATGCAGAAATCTGTGATCCTGCATTGTTTACTAAAACAGAAATATTTTTCTTTTCTGCCACATTAACTAATTCTTCTATAACATTATCCTCTCTTATATCGCCAACTACAATAACACTCTCTGCCCCTATTTTAGAAATTTTCTCTTTAACATTGTTCAATGCACTAATATTTCTTCCATGCAAAACTATCCCATAGCCATTTTCAGCGAAAACCAAAGCCAATTCCCTTCCCAATCCTCTACTTGAGCCAGTTATTAAAACAAAATCTTCTTTCATTAGGTTAATTTAATAATCAAATATTTAAACATTCTGAAACTACAATAAGAGTTTTTCAATTTCATATATTTTATCAATTGAAAAATCAGCTTCATCAATTATCCTTCCTACTGCAATAGTTTTCATTCCAACCAATTTAGCAGGAATTATATCAGCTTTTAAACTATCTCCAACATAAACATGTTCAATGGCCTTATATATAGACTGTTCTAAAAAATATTTAAACATGCTCCCATCAATTTTTTTTACATTTAAATTACTATCCCCAAAAACAACTTTATCAAACAAATTTAGATCAAGCCCCAGTTTTCTTAATCTTGGTATGGCTAAATCTTTAGGCGTTCCTGTAATGAGAAAGGTCACATATCTATTTTTAAGATTAGATAAAACACTTACAAGTTTATCATCTCTTTTAAGTAAGTCAACAAAATCAGCTTTAGTGAAACATTCATATATAACATTTTCAGCATCTTTAAACCCTAAAGATCTCAGTGTAAGAGTTCTACTCCCAATTTCCTTATACATATTCTCAACAAATTCCATTGCCCTTTCAATATTTTTTAAATTAGGCATCTTCTTCAACACTACTTTCGCCACTTCAATTCTTATTTTGGAATTAATTTTTTCATCCGCCTCATATAAAGTCTGGTCTAAATCAAATCCGACTGCTTTTATTCCATTAAATTTTTCATTCATTCAGAGCAAAAAATTTCATTCCTTATAAATATAATTAAAATATAATACCGAAAACCTTTTAACAATTAGAAGCTAATCTATTTCATGAAACATTATCTTATACTAATCGCAGGACTTCCAGGAACAGGTAAAACAACTACCGCTTCTACCTTAATTAATAATCTTGATAACTACATTCTTATAGATCAAAATAACTTGAGACGGGAACACGGCATGAAAAGAATGCCCAAAAATCAGGACTTAATTTTAAGAAAAATAGACAGGCTAACAGCCCAATATCTTAATTTAGGGAAAGGCGCAATAGTAGAAAGTGGTCATAGGCATGGTTTTAGAAGACAGCAGCTTTATGGAGTTGCCTCTGCCTTTGGGATTGACGTAATAACCTTGGAATGTGTTTGTTCTGAAAATGAATCTAAGACAAGAATGAGAAATCGCCCAATAACAGACAGCCTATTATCAGATCCAAGAGCCCCTGAAGTTTACGACAGAATTGAGAAATTATGGGAGGAAATAGATGAAGATTTCAAATTTCCAGGAGTAAATCATGTCTCTCATATAATCTTTGATACAGAAAAATCAGAAATAATAAAGAAAAGAATAGCTAAAGGAGCATCAAGCTTAATTAGAAAAATAGAAAAGATTCTTTTAAATAATAAAATTCAGCAGGATACTATTCTGCCGAAGGAATCTTTTCAGCTACAGGATTTTTTGCATCCCCCCAACCAGGAACAGGGTCAATAAACATATTCGCCCTAAATTCCTCTCTAGGTAGTAAAGGATACATATCTTCTATAACAGTATCTCCATAAACTCTTGGAATATAATAACACCATTCATGGCAGTCTAAATCACAGACAACAGGCCCTTCATAATCTAATACAGCTTTTATAGTTTCTCTTATTTCAGAATTATTTTTTATTTTAAAAGTTTTTATTCCATAAGCTTCACATATTTTCAAAAAATCAGGAGGATTATACCCTACTGGTCCACAAGCCTCCATTCTTCCTTCAAAATTAGTTCTCTGAAAAGCTTTTGTAATTCCATAAACATGATTGTTCACAATAAAGGTCTTGAAAGCAAGGCCATAATTAAGAATTGTTTGCAACTCTTGTATATTCATGTTAAAACCACCATCACCTATAGTACAAACAACATTATGTTTTTTATCAGAGGCCAGCCACGCTCCCATTGCTCCAGAAAAAGAAAAGCCCATGGGAGAATTTCCATTGTTGGTTATTGTTCTCTGCCCTTTTTTTGTTTCAAAAGCATGGTTACTAATAACTATATTGCCTCCACAATCCCCTACTAAAATATCTCCTTCTTTCATCTCTTCAGACAATATTCTGTAAAAAACATAAGGATTTGCATATTCTTTTTGTTCATAATATTCTGGCTTAACAGGATCATATTTTTCTCTCCATTCAATAACCTTATTCATCCACCATGAAAAATCAGGCACCTTATAGTTCTCTAGTTTTCTCAATAGTCTTTCTAAGAATATTTTAGCATCACATACGACAGGTTCGTCAATAGGAAATGACTGGTATCTAAGATTAGCCTCATCAATATCTATAACATACTTTTTTGCAGCTCTTGCAAATTCTTTTATTTTTGCTCCTGTAATCCTGCCAGAAATTCTTGTCCCTATAGCCAAAAGTAAATCAGAATTTTGGATGACAAAATTTCTTCCCCGACCACCATAAGTCCCAACTCTTCCAGCATAATAATAATGATCAGAAGTTACAATATCTAAAGCATTCCATGTCGGAATTAATGGCATCTTCAAGATTTCTCCAATCTTTAACAATTCATCAATAGCTCCGGCACTTCTTATACCTCCCCCAATAAATATAACAGGCCTTTTTGCATTAGTTAAATCAGCCAGATATTTACTGATTTTTTCGTCAATTGTTCCCAAATCAAAAATTCTTTTTTCATTTTCACTATCAAATCCTTTCAATTTTTCAGGTTCAATTACCGCTTTCTGAATATCTATAGGTAAATCCAGAAGAACAGGGCCTTGCCTTCCTTCATGTGCGAGATACCAGGCTTTTTCAAGTTCATACTTTATTTCTTCAGGTTTTCTAATCATCTTTGCATATTTAGTTATAGGTTTAACTATTCCAACTATATCTGTCTCCTGAAATCCCACTTGCCTCACACTTGGATCAGGTCTCTGATATTTAGTCTTTACCTGTCCAGTTAAGAAAATACAGGGTACAGAATCATAATAGCAGTTTCCTATAGGAGTAACTAAATTCATACCACCGGGACCACTAGTCGCAATAGCAGCTCCAGCATAGCCTTTAATTTTTGCATATCCTTCAGCAGCAAATCCTCCTGCCTGTTCGTGCATTACCGCAACATATTTTACTTTATTAGTTCTTGTAAAAGCGTCAATTAAATCACCATTTGCTGCACCATAAACAACAAAAATATCTTTTATCCCTCTTTCCGCCAAAAAATTTATAACATAATCTGCAAGTTTCATAATAATAATCTAAAAATTCAGTATAAAAACTTTGTGCAATTATATATCAAAATTCCATAAAGCTTAAATACCATATTTTAAAGTTAGTCCTATGCAAGAAACAAAAGATCTAAAAGACTTGAATCCACGAGAAGGAGATTTGATTCTACTTTTAAATACATCTATAAATTCTTATGATCGCTCTGCATTAGGAATATTCGATAGAACTTTCGTTAACGATTTTTTTCATGATGCCTTTTCTTTTAAAGAGGGCATAGAGATAAAACCAAAACTTTATGGGATAGTGCCAATAATACATGGAACACAAAAATTACCTTGGGATAAAAATAATTGGGGCAACATTTATCCGGTAAGAACAGATTTATCAGGTTTCTCAAGAGAAGATTCCAGCTTTTATAAAGGAGAAAAAGAGATTATAGAAGCAATAAGATCATCACATCTTTCTGATTATTTACCAATAATAACTGATTATATCACCCATCTTAAAAAAATTGGATTTTATCATGGCAAAACTTAATCTAAGAGATATTAAAAACAAAAAATTAAATAAAGAAAAAATTAGTTTTATAACAGCATACGATTTTCCAACAGCAAGATTAGCAGAAGAATCAGGCGTAGACTTAATTCTTGTTGGAGATTCTGTTGCAAATAATGTTCTCGGCTACGAATCTACTAATCCTGTAACAATGGAAGAAATGCTAGTTTTTGCAAAAGCAGTAAGAAGAGGTTCTCCAAATACTTTTGTCATTGGAGATATGCCATTTTTATCATATCAAATTTCTAGTGAATCAGCAGTCAATAATGCCGGCAGATTCATTAAAGAAGCAGACATGGATGCTGTAAAATTAGAGGGAGGAATAAGGATGGCAGAAAGAGTAAAAGCAATATACGAAGCAGGCATAGCTATAATGGGCCATATAGGTTATACCCCCCAATCAACAAATTTAGAAGGCAAGGTAAGATGCAAAACAATTGAAGACTATAAAAATGTATTGCAAGATGCTCTTTCTTTACAGGACGCAGGAACATTTGCAATATTATTAGAAGCAATTCCAGAATATCCTGCACGACTTATTTCAGAAAAATTAAGTATTCCAATTTATGGAATCGGCGCAGGCAGTAAAATTGATGGCATTCTTGCAATTATGCATGATGTAATAGGTCTAAGCAGATTTAAAGCTAAGTTCGTACGAAATTTTAGCAAGACAGAAGATGAAATAAGAAAAGGGATATCTTCTTATATAAAAGCAGTAAAATCCGGAGAATACCCATCAGAAAAAGAGTCTTATCTTCTAAATCCAGATAAAGAAGAAGAGCACAGATTAAAGAATCATATGAATAATTGTAATGTATAATTCTTCAATTTATTTAAATTCTCTTTATCGCGAACAAATTTAAATAAATATTTCAATAGAAAAATATTCCAACTAAATAAAGCCCATATTCCAAGTTTATAAGAATAAAAGCTAGAAAACACTTTTTTTTGTTTTGCCAAAGAATAAAGTTTAACTGCAAAACCTAATTGAAAAGCTTTTTTTATATTTTCAACTCCTATTTTTTTAATAGCATTTTTTATATTTCTATTGCTCTTAATTTGCACAAGCGGAATAGCAATAAAAGCAGTATTTTTCTCATTAATAAAATCAATTATTTTCCCACTAAATATATCTTTAAATTTATCAATATTTCTAATAAAATATTCTTTAGAAACAGCTATTTGATTTATATTTAATAAGCCATAAAATTGCTCTCTTTCAAGATTTTTCCAGGCAGGAAAAACTCTAAATGACATATAATTTCCCAACAGTCTAGAACATAAATAATAACTACAACAACTTATCACCTTTTCTGTTTTTTCCATAGCATAAATCTGCAAATATTCCTTATATCTGTGTTTTATGCAATTTCCATCGCTAAAACTAACATAATCATAATCTTCAACTTTATTTTTTAAACTTTCTATATCAGAAAGCTCATCTTTTTTAATCTCAATTATTTTTTTCTTTTGTTCGGGCAGCTTTCTATCAATTATGTCATATTCTAAAGTCCGCTTAAACAATTCCAAATACTTTAAAGCCAAGTCATAATTTTTAATAACTTTTTTATACATATTTTCTGCAATCTTCTCTCTTTCTCTTTCACTTTTAAAGTAATATTCGATTTTCCTTAACAAATCATTATTATCTTTAAACATCACTATTTCTTTATTTTCTTTAAAAAAACTAAAATATTCAGGATAATAATCAACTAATTGAAAAGATTTACATGCACCAATCTCAAAAGGCCTTCCTTTTAAATGCAGTTCTCCATATTTATTCCTGCTAAAACTCAAATTAATCTTACTTCGATTAACAATCCTAACATATTCATCGTCTGATGCCGGCCCATGATAAATATCCTTAAATTCAGGATATTTATCCCATCCTTTCCCCCATAATTCTATTTTTGTACCTTTATCTAATAAAAATCTCATTAATTTAATCCTTGAAGGTAAAGGCGCACCGATAAAACTAACATCATATTCTTTTTTTAATTTCAAGGGCTTAAATAATTTTAGATTAGCTCCGCCTACAAAAGAAGTCCTGTTTTTTATTCCGTCTTTTTCATAAGCAGGCAAATAATGTTTCTCAAAAACAAGTCCATAATCCACAAATAAGATGTAAAATCTGGAGAAGATATCAAAGTCAATATCATCATCTCCAAAATGGGAAATAATTTTAGTTTTAGGCGAGATTTTATTTATTTCTTCTATTATGTCAATATTAATCTCATCAGAGCCCACCATACACAATATATAATCTGGCTTTTCCTGCTCTACAATATCTAAAAACATCTTTCTCATCCTTTCTCCACCATATTCAAATCTTTTTTTTCTTGGATCAAATAAAATAACATCTTTAAAAAAGTCTTTTATTGGTAGATAACCGCTTTGATATGGCCAGGCAGTCTTGTTCTCACAATCCCACATCGCAAAAAGAAGCTTTTTATCTTTCAAAATTTTCTTTGTCTCTTCCAAATTTAATTCTTTTCTTTTTTTAACTATCATAAAAAAATCTATAAAACCAAGCTTAAAAATATTTGTCTATTTACTCAAATTCGTTGTAATGCTCCCCGTCTTCACAGTCACATTCTTCCAGAGGCTTATTATACATTGGGCATTTTTTATCTTGGCAATTTATTGCTCTGTCAGAAACGCCCTTGCATCCTCCTGTACAAATATAATGTGCCATATAACCTCTTATGTTTTTGACTTTAACAATCTTTATAAACTCTTCTAAAATAAGGGTTTTATGGAAGAGCAAGGGATAACTCATTTTAAAGTTTACAATGCAGAAGCATTTAAGGAAGGCAATTCTTTAACTGTAAAATTATACTATCCAAGAAAGCCAGAGCCAATAGAAAGAAGGCTTCCAGAAAATTTACCATTCGGTGTAAGAACATTAGAGAAACTTCTAGGAGACAGTTATGCTAAAATAGCAGACCAAAACAATCCAATAAAACCTGCTGCCGCAGGCTCTTTATACCTATTAAGCGACGGGAATTTCATAGTTCATAGAAGGGATAGAGGAGCTCCAACCCATTCTTTATACCACAGCGCTTATGGTGGCTTTACAAATTCTTTAGAATTCGTTTATACAGAATCAGGTTTAATACAAACAGCATTAAGAGAAACAGCAGAAGAATGTTTACTAATAACAAGAGATAGAACTCCTAAATTGATTGTTCCAGAAGATTCCAGAGATTACACTTTAGAGTCAGCAAAAATGCTTGGTTTAGATTTAGATTATCTTACTGTCAAAGTAGAGACTTTAGATCCTTCAGATAAACTGGAAGTTTATTATGAAGATGGAGAACATATATTTACAGCAAAAGCTTTTCTTGATTTACTATGGGAATCCTCAACTTCTTTAACAGCATTGCAAATAAGAAAATTACCTCTATCAGTAGAAGAAGTTTTTCCAATAGATGCAGAAGGCATGATAAAAGACGGCAGATTTGTTCATTTTAATAGAGAATCCTATGTCCTTAGTAAAGAAGAAGTATCTAATAAACAATTTGGCACTATTTTAGAAAATCCGAGAGTTTTTCAAACAAGAATTACAGATGATATAAGGATTTATACACCATCATATAATCCTCCTTATCTCGGTCCAGATAAGACTCCTGTAACCTCTCCCCACGTATTTGCTCCAGAAGACATGCTTACAGCATGTCTTGATGCATTGCAAATTCAAGGCTATAAAGGTAAAAAACTGGAAATTGAACTATGGAAAGAAAAAACAAAACTAGAAGGAAGCTCTTTACTTCCCGAAGCAGTATTAGTTAAGTAAAATCCAAAATATTTATTAACAGTTAAGTCCAAGATCAATTATGCAATCTAATCTTGGAGAAAAAATAATAATAGCAACAACAACTTTCTATAATTCCTCATCAGAATCAGATAAGCTAAGAGCAGGAATAGCAAAAAGAACATTTGAAACTGCAATAAGATTAGGTTATCAAATAATTGCAGTAGATGGCGGATCTTCTCAAGAATTAATTGGAGAATTTGAGAAAATTGGAGTAAAGGTATCAAAACAAATAAAACGAGGAATAGGTAATTCTAGAAGACAAGCTTTTCAAGAGGCATATAATTCAAAAAAAGAGATAATTATCTGGACAGAGCCAGAAAAAAGATCAATTATCAAGGAGATAAGCAAGATAATAAAACCAATAATAGAAAATAAAGCAGACATTGTGATTCCTAAAAGAAAATCCTTATCATCATATCCCCTAGAACAGCAATATGCAGAATCATTAGGAAATTTATTTTGGAAACAATTAACAGGCACAGATTTGGATATGTGGATAGGAGTTAGAGCATTCAGAAGAGAGTCATGTTCTTACTTTTTAAATTATAATGGAGAATATGGCGATAAATGGGAAATTTTACTGATTCCAGTTATAAATGCAATATATGATAAGAAAAAAGTTACAAGCATAGAAATAAATTATCAACATCCTGTTGAACAAACAAGATTAGAGGAAAAAGATTTAAATTTCTTTAAGAAAAGAATCGAGCAATTAACAAGCCTTGTTGGTGCTATAGACTCTCATTGGAAAAAACTTTACAACATAAATCTTTAAAAATGCTCTAACTTCATTATAAAAATGGAACAAAGACAAATAAAAAGAGCTTTAATAACTGGAATTACAGGAAGTGGCGGCAGTTATTTAGCAGAATATATTATTAATGCTCATCAAGAGGTTGAAGTTCATGGTATAGCAAGATGGCACAGCACTTCTTCTAATAAAAATTTAGAGAATATAAGGGATAAGATAACAGTTCACGAATGCGATTTAAATGATTTCAGTTCTATTCTAACAACTTTAGAAAAAGCAAAACCAGATGTAATATTCCATTTAGCAGCGTACGCGAATGTCAGAGCAGCTTTCATAACACCTCTGGCAGTTATACAAAATAATGTTATGGGAACAGCAAATTTGCTAGAAGCAGTTAGGCTATCAAAACTAGCTCCAGTTATTTTAATATGCTCTTCTTCAGAAGTTTATGGTCAGGTAGATCCAAAGAATGTTCCAATAACAGAAGATTGCCCAATAAATCCAGTAAACCCCTATGCAGTATCAAAACTAGCTCAAGATGCTTTAGGTTATACATACTTCAAAAGTTATAATATGCAAATAATAAGAACAAGAATGTTTGCTTATCTAAATCCTAGAAGAACAGATTTGTTCGCAACATCCTTTGCAATGCAGGTTGCAAGAATAGAAGCAGGTCTCCAGAAAGAATTATTGCATGGAAATCTAGATTCAACAAGAACATTGATTGATGTAAGAGACGCAATGTCAGCTTATTGGTATGCAGCAACTTATGGCATTTCAGGAGAAGTTTATAACATGGGAGGAACAACAGTTATAAAAGTAGGAGAATTTTTAGATATTCTAAAAAAATTAGCGAAAGTTCCAATAAAGTCAAGTGTTGACCCGGCGCTTTTAAGGCCAACAGACGTAACCTTGCAGATTCCAGATACATCAAAATTCGAAAAAGAAACAGGCTGGAAACCAAAATATTCATTTGAAGAAAGTGTTAAATATCTTCTTGAACATTGCAGAAAAGAAGTAGAAAGAGAAATAAACTTAAAAGAACATGGACACTAATCTTAAAAATAAAATTGTTATCGTAACAGGGGGAGCATCAGGAATAGGCAAAGCAACAATTGAAGTACTAGTTGAAGAAAGTGCAATTCCGATTATAGTGGATAAAGACGAAAAAAGAGGCAGGGAGTTTAGTGACATCCTCACATTTCAAAAAAAAGAATATCTTCTTCTTCCTTATAATCTTACTGATGACAACTTGTGCAGAAAAGTAATTGATTTAACTATAGATAAATATAAAAAAATAGATGCCTTAATCAACAATGCAGGTGGCAATGACTTTTGTGATATTGACACAACATCTCCAGCAGAATTCAGAGGAGCTCTAGATAGAAATCTTACTCTTCATTATTCTATGACTTACTATGTCTGGCCTCACTTAAAAGAAACACAAGGAAATATTGTTTTTGTAGGATCAAAAGTATCTCTTGTTGGAGAAGGAAAAACAACAGCATATGCAGTAGCAAAGGCGGGTCTAATAGGACTTACTCGTGAATTAGCGACAAAATCAGCAAATGAAAAGCTAGGAATAAGGGTTAATTGCATAATTCCCGCAGAAGTAAATACCGAATCTTACCAAAGATATATAGAAAAAAATTATGAAAACCCCGAAGAAGGAAGGATTATACTAGGAGCAAGAGTCCCATTTGGTAAAAGGCCTACAACTCCTAGAGAAGTTGCAAACGTTATAGTTTTTATTGCATCTAATAATCTATCAAGCCATACAACAGGGCAATTAATATTCCCAGATGGAGGTTATGTCCATTTGGATAGAAATATATAGGCAATATTAAATATAAAATGAAAGATGAGCATTTACAAAGACAGGAAAATTCTTGTAACAGGCGGAACAGGAATGATAGGCAGGCAATTAGTTGAACTTCTAATAAAAGAAGGCGCAAAAGTTAGAATTGCTTCTTTAGATGATCCTTCAAGAGCTATTCAAGGAACAGAATTCATGCATCTAAATTTAATGATATTTGAAAATTGTTTAAAAGCATGTGAAGGGATGGATTATGTATTTCATCTCGCAGGAATAAAAGGCTCCCCAGCGATGACTGCAAAAAAACCTGCCAGTTTCTTTGTTCCAACCATAAGCTTTAATACAAACATGATGGAAGCAGCAAGACAATCCAATGTTAAAAAATATCTTTATACATCAACAGTAGGAGTTTACGCGCCTGCAGAAATATTTCACGAAGATGATGTCTGGAGGACATTTCCTTCAGAAAATGATAAGTTTGCAGGCTGGGCAAAAAGAATAGGAGAGTTGCAGGCAGAGGCTTACAAAATAGAATATCAATGGAGTGATGTCTTTATTGTAAGGCCAGCAAATGTTTACGGCCCCTATGACAATTTCGATACAAATAATGCGATGGTAATTCCATCATTGATTAGAAGAGCTCTCGAAGGAGAAAATCCTTTAGTTGTATGGGGAGATGGAACTCCGATAAGGGATTTTATTTACGCAAAAGATGTTGCTCTTGGAATGCTAAAAGTAATGGAAAGCGGCATAGATAAGCCAGTAAACCTTGGAAGTGGAAAAGGATATACTATAAAAGAAATAGTCGATATCATTGTCAATAATATGGAAAACAAGCCACAAATAGTTTGGGATAGCTCAAAACCGTCAGGAGATAAGAAAAGATTAATGGATATATCAAGAGCAAAATCAATAGGGTTTGAACCTCAAATTAAATTAGAGCAAGGTATTAAAGAAGTAATGAAATGGTATAAAGAAAATAAGAGTATTATAGATAAAAGATATAACGTTTTCATAGAAAAAAAATTTGTCTAAAATGAAAGAATAAGTGCTTATAACAGGTTCAAGCAAAGGTTTAGGTAAAGAGCTAGCATTGAAATTTGCACAACAAGGATATAATTTAATTATACACGGAAGAGATACACAAGCTCTAGAAGCCACTAAAAAAGAAATAATGCAAAAAGGAGTTGATTGCAAAATAGTAATTGGAGATTTAAAATCAAATACAACTTTAGATAAATTAGCAGAAATAGCAAAAAAAGAGGATATCTCAATTTTAATTAATAATGCTGGATTAGGAGAAAAATCTGCTTTAGAAAAGGCAGAAGATAGCTATATAGAAGATGTGTTTATAACAAATCTAGTCTCTTTAATTAAACTAACAAAAAGGATATATATACATTTTTTAGAAAAAGGAAAAGGCACAATAATTAATATAAATTCAATTTCAGGACTTGAAAATAAAGAAAGGGGTTCTATTTATAGAGCAAGTAAATGTGGTTTAAGGGGATTTTCAGATAATTTAAGATTAGAAGCTGAAAAAAATAATATCCGGGTTTTAACTTCGTCGCCAAGAAGTCCACATCCTGAATAGCAATTAGGTTGTGGATG